>NZ_JBFTPD010000008.1:0-199989 GCF_056398305.1 Rhizobium sp. 01T444 | reverse complement strand
CTGACATCGGGATTACGTTTGCTCCGTCGCCGGATGGTGATGATTGTGGCGCTGATGGTTGTGCTGATGGCGGCTTCCATCGTGCTGATATCGGGGTTGAAGCCGAGCTATCACGCCGGGTCACGGCTGATGATCCACAAGCCCCTGGCAACCGCGCTGAGCACCGGCGATGCCGGCAACAATGCGCCGCTGAACGTCACCTCCGAGACCGAGCGGCTTCTGTCCAGAAGCGTGGCGGAGCGGGTCATTCGCGACTTGCGGCTCGACGAGCGGCCGGAGTTCAACCCGGCCTTGCGCCAGGCCTCTGTTGTCGATGAGATCAGGGCAACGTTGCGCGGCCTGGTGAGCAGCGATAAGCCGTCGCAGTCGGCAGGAGGCAGTCTCGAGCCGATCATCCAGGCCTATTACAAGGCACTCAGCGTATGGCGCGACGGCCAGAGCGACGTCGTCCAGATCGGCTTTACGGCCGGCGATGCCGAACTGGCAGCCGCCGTCCCGAACCGGCTCATCAGCATCTATCTTGAAGAGCGCAAGGACAGTATCCGCAGCAGCCTGGACACGGCGGAAGCATGGATCGGCCAGCGCATCGGCGAACAGCAGGATCGCGCCAAGGCAGCCCGCGATGCCGCCGACACCTATCAGCAAACGATGGGCGTCGTTCAAAATGACGATGATCAGAGCGAACAGATCAAGGCGATCGTCGAGCTCAGCGACCGGCAGACGAAGATCGGACAAAGCCGCGCCGACATCAAGGATACGATTGCCGCGCTGGAAGCAGCCCACGACCCTTCGCTTGCCGCTCAGAACAAAGCCATTCCCGACAGCATCGGCGTGATGCAAGGCGACCTGCGGACCCAGCAACAGGATCTTGCGCGCCTTCTCGACATCTATGGCAACGATGCTCCCGCCGTGGTCGACCTGCGGGCAAAGATCGACACGTCCCGCGCCGATCTCAGCACTGCGGTCGACCGGTACCTGCAGTCCATGCGCGCCAAGCTGACCGCCCTTGATGACGAGGATCGCACAGTCCGATCGGCACTGACGGCCGCCTATGAGCAACGGTCCCGCTCTTCGCTGGCGCAGACCGAGCTGGTGCGGCTGCAGCGCGTTGCCGACAAGGAACAGACAGCCCTGGACAAGCTAGAGGAGCAGCGCCGCAGCCTGGTCGGACAGGCCATGCTGCCGGGCGCCGAACTCGAGGTTCTCTCACCGGCTGCAGTGCCGCTCGTGCCGCAGGGGCGCAGCCGGCTGTTCTATCTGATCGGCGCCTTCTTCGCGTCGATCTCGATTGCGGTGACGGCCGCCTTCGTGGTCGAGATGATGGACCGGACGGTGCGCAGCTTCGACCAGATCACCACAATGGCGCGCATCGTGCCGGCCGGCTTCGTCCCGCATTTGAGACGCAAAGACCGGAGAGATCCGTCGCGGCTGTTCGGGCAAACGCAGATCGGCATGTTCGACGAAGCGATCCGCACCGTGATGATCTCGCTCAAGCAGGCCAATGGCGGAAAGCTGCCGAACAGCATTGCCGTGACCTCGGCCCATAGCGGCGAAGGCAAATCGCTGGTGGCCGGATCGCTGGCAATCGAACTGGCCGCCAACGGAACGCCGGTGCTGCTTGTCGACAGCGACATCCGGCGCGGACATCTCGACACGCTGTTCAGGTCCGGCCTGAAACAGGGGCTGAATGAGTTCCTGAGTGGGCAGGCAAGTCTTGAGGACGTCGTCTATCACCATCCGAGCGGTATCGACTTCATCCCGACCGGCAACCCCCGTCTGCAGCGGCGCGTGCGTTTGACCGACGTGGCCGAGATCATCGATATGGCCCGCGCCAGGGGCCAGATCGTCATCTTCGACAGCGCGCCCGTGCTCGCCTCGGCCGATACGATGCATCTGACGGCGCTCACTGAGCGAACGCTGATGGTCGTGCAATGGGCAAAGACCAGCCGACGGGCCGCCGAATTCTGCCTGCAGCAGCTCAGAAGCGCCCGCAATGCCGACATCGTCGTCGCCATCAACAATGTCAAACCCAAACAGCACGCCAAATATAACTTCCGTGACTCCGAATTGTACGCAAGGTCGTTGATGACCTATCAGAATTTCGAGACATCGCCGATCGCGGCATGGTTCACCCTGCGTTGGCTGCACCCGTATCTGGGGATGCAAAAATGAGGGCCAGACGTTTCGATCACCGCATCACAGGCAAGGCGGGAACCGCCGTTCAAACACCGAAATACCGCCTGTCGATGGCATTCGGCGAGGCATTGCACCTGCATGGGGCGGCATAACGCCCGTCTCTTGCAGCATCGACTTCCCAGAAACAGCGTTAGTATTCGAGTTGGAGAGCGATCATGGATACCGGAATGAGACATGACAGGAAAGTTGCACTGATTACCGGCGTAACAGGTCAGGACGGTGCGTATCTGGCCGAGTTGCTCCTGGACAAGGGCTATATTGTTCACGGCATCAAGCGGCGTTCGTCGTCCTTCAACACCAATCGCATCGAGCATCTCTACGAGGATCCTCATGTCGAGAATCCGCGCTTCATCCTGCACTACGGAGATATGACCGACGCGACAAACCTCATCCGGATCGTCCAGGAAACGCAGCCCGACGAGATCTACAATCTTGCCGCACAAAGCCACGTCCAGGTGTCTTTCGAGACGCCGGAATACACCGCCAACGCGGATGGGACGGGCACTCTGCGGCTGCTTGAAGCTATTCGCCTACTGGGCCTGACCAAGAAGACCCGTTTCTATCAGGCATCCACCTCCGAACTCTACGGCAAAGTTCAGGCGGTCCCGCAGAACGAAACGACGCCTTTCTACCCTCGATCCCCCTACGCGGCTGCCAAGCTCTATGCCTATTGGATCGTCGTGAATTATCGCGAGGCTTATGGCATGCATGCCTCGAACGGCATCCTGTTCAACCATGAAAGCCCGATCCGTGGCGAAACCTTCGTGACCCGCAAGATCACCCGGGCGGCGGCTGCCATCCATCTCGGCCTGCAGGACCGGCTCTATCTCGGCAATCTGGATGCCAAGCGCGATTGGGGACATGCACGAGAATATGTCCGCGGCATGTGGCTGATGCTGCAGCAGGACGAACCGGAGGATTATGTTCTTGCGACCGGCGAAACGCATTCGGTTCGCTCTTTTGTCGAGAAGGCCTTTGCCAGGGTAGGCATGCCGATTGATTGGCGTGGGGAGGGTGCCGAGGAAAAGGGGTACGACAAGATATCCGGCCGCTGCGTGGTGGAGGTCGACCCTGCCTATTTTCGGCCCACTGAAGTCGACCTTCTGCTCGGTGATCCGACAAAGGCGCATACAAAGCTCGGCTGGAAAAACGAGATCAGTCTTGACCAGCTGGTTGCGGAGATGGTTCGCGAGGACCTGAAAGTCATGGCCCGCAATGTTCCCTTGGTCGGTGCGAACAAGGGCCTGGTCCATGCCTGAGGTCATCTACAGCCTTGCCGGAAAAAAAGTCTATGTCGCGGGGCACCGCGGCATGGTGGGCTCTGCGATCGTACGGCGTCTCGCGTCCGAGGGCTGCGAGATCTTGACGGCCCTGCACGCCGAGGTCGATCTGAGGCGGCAGGATCAGGTGGAGGCATGGATGGGGAAAAACCGTCCCGATGCCGTCTTTCTGGCGGCTGCGAAGGTCGGCGGTATTCTCGCCAATGATACCTATCCGGCCGACTTCCTCTACGACAACCTTATCCTCGAGGCGAACGTCATCCACGCCGCTTGTAAAGTTCGCGTCGAAAAGCTGATGTTCCTGGGTTCGTCCTGCATCTACCCGAAGTTCGCCGATCAGCCGATCGTCGAAGAGGCGCTTCTCACCGGGTCGCTCGAACCCACGAATGAATGGTACGCGATCGCCAAAATTGCCGGACTGAAGCTTTGCGCTGCCTACCGAAAACAGCATGGCAAGGATTTCATCTCGGCCATGCCCACCAATCTCTATGGGCCAGGCGACAATTTTGACCTCGATTCAAGCCATGTCATGCCGGCGCTGATACGCAAAGCGCATGAGGCCAAGCTCAACGGCGAGCAGGAAATACGCATCTGGGGCACGGGAACGCCGCTGCGCGAGTTCCTGCATGTCGATGATTGCGCCGACGCCTGCGTCCATCTCATGAAGACCTATTCCGCCGAAAGTCATGTGAATGTCGGCTCAGGCGAAGACATCAGCATCCTGGAATTGGCAGGGCTTGTCGCAGAGGTCGTCGGATTCGAAGGCGAGATCACGCGGGACCTCACCAAACCGGACGGCACGCCACGCAAGCTCATGAGCGCCGACAAGCTCCGCGCGCTCGGCTGGTCACCGAAGATAGGCCTGAAGGAGGGCATTGCAGACGCCTACCAGTCCTTCCTGAAGGGGAATTATCTCGAACGCCACAACGAGGCTGCAGAGTGAGCGCAGCTCAGTTGTCGTCACAGTAATCGCGTTATCTGACGCGCCTGATCGTCAGCGTATCAAGGTCACGGGCCGCTTGAGTTTTCGCTTCGCCTTGCTTGCCGAAGGGGAGCCTCGGCTCGCAACGCTTCCGTTGCCCTGTCGCGGTCAACCGGACGGCCGAACAGATATCCCTGCACATAGGGGCATCCGAGGCGCCGCAGACGTTCTGCCTGATCTTCCGTTTCCACACCTTCGGCCACAATCCGTGTACCAAGACCGATCGACATGTCGAGAAGGGCTTTGACGATGACGGTGCCGGGTCCGTCGGACATCCGGTCAATGAAGGTCTTGTCAATCTTGATGATGTCGACGGGGAAATTCAGCAGATGCGTGAGCGAGGCATACCCCGTGCCGAAATCATCGAGCGCCACAAGCAGCCCTTCCCGTCGAAGCTCCTCGATCGCTTTTGCGACCTTCCCGTCTTTTTCGTCCATATAGACCGTTTCGGTGACCTCGAGCACGACATGCTTGAGGGGCGTGCGGTGGCGGGCAAAAACGCTTTTGATCCGCTCGCAGAGATTTCCCTGATTGAAATCCGCCATCGATACGTTGACGCTGACATATTGAAACGAGAGCCCGAGATCGAGCCAGTATCGGATGTCGCGGGCGACCTGCTCCAGCATCCGGTCTGTCAGGAGATAGCCCACCGACGGATCCTGGAGCGCCTCGGCAAACGCGCCGGGTGAAAGGATCTGGCCACCGTCCGTACGAATGCGGCACAAAGCCTCAAGGCCAATGATTTCCTGCGTTGGAAGGCTGACAATCGGTTGGTAATGCGCCTCTATCCGATCTTCGGCCAAGGCGCTCGTCACTGTCTGCAGCGCCCGAAACCGGTTTGCGATCGCCCCGGCAAGATCGTCGCTGTAAAGCACAAAACCGCCTCTGGCTGTCTGCTTGGCATGGTGGAGTGCGAGATTTGCATGTTGCAGAAAGGTCGGAACGTCGGGTGGCCCGGACGGTTCGAAGGTTGCGCCCCCGCACGTGACCGAGACCGGCAGGAGATGTTCGTCGCGCTGCGGCGTCCGGTTCTCCATAGCACGTAGAATTTCTGCCGAAACCGCGGATAGGTCCGTTGCGGAACGATTTTCGATCAATACTGCGAACTCATCGGCATCCACCCTGAAGATCGCCGCCGGCGCCGCGATCCGTGCAACCGTTTGACCGACCTCCAGGATCAATCTGTCGCCGGTCGCATGCCCGAAGGCGTCGTTGACCCGGCCGAGATGATCGATATCGACGAGCAGAACCGAAAGAGGCGCGGAGGCACGGTCGACCGCGGCCTCCAGCGTCTTCAAAAAGTTGGCACGGTTGCCGAAGCCGGTGAGATTGTCGAAAAAGGCGAGCCTTTGATTATCGGCTTTCACCTCCTCGCGCTCGAGCACCAGCGAGCAAAGGTCGAGGCACTCGGCGACGATCATGCGTTCTTCGGGCGTGGGGCCACGATTGTCCTTGTAGTAAAATCCGAACGCGCCGAGCACGCGTCCGTCGCTGCGCAGTATGGGGCTCGACCAACAGGCCTTGACGCCATGTTCTTTCGCAAGGATGTCGGCAAGCGGCCGATAGGGGATCCAGAGCGGGTCTGCAAAGATATCGGTGACGGCGATCGGCCTGCGGAAATGGGCAGCCGTGCCGCATGAGCCAACATCAGGCCCAATCGGTATTCCGTCGAGCGCATCCGAATAGGTTTTGGCGATCGTTGGCCCCGCCAAAGGATGCAGGAGCCCTTCGCGGTCAACGGTCACGATTGAGCAAATGACGCCGGCTGCAAGCCGTTCAGCATGCTCGCAAATACGATCGCAGGCGTCTTCGAGGGAAGACCCTCGTGCCAGCATATCCAAGATTTCCTGCTGAAGCTGTCCTCGCATGCCCGGCCTCGTCATGTTGCCTTTCGCTCGAATGGCCTCGAAACCCGTTCGACCGGCTACGATCAAAAACTAGCAGGTACTATGTTACGGGTTCGGAAATTTATCGACTACAATTCGAAGCCCCAGATTTACGGTACGTTCTCGCCTTATGGGCGGTCGCGGCTGCAAGTTACAACGACGGCGAAGTGATTGGCGGGATAGGTTAGACGCGTTTAGCCCTGAAGAATGTGTTGTCGCACCAGTTCCTTCAGGCGCTCCGTATCGGCAGCTTCGATTGCATCGACCATCAGGTGGTGCTCTCGGCCCGACTGTTCCACACGGGCGCGCGTGCGCCACTGTGAGACCGGCGCCGATGAGGTCCGCTGGCGAATTTCCGTGATGAGGTCGACCAGTTCCTGATTGCCGCCGAGGATCAGCAACTGGCGATGAAAGGCGAGATTTGCTTCATAGAGTTCCAGCATCGTGCCATTCAGCACCATGAAGTCGAACTGCTCTGCCAGTCCGCGCAGATTGGTGATGTCTGCCGGCGACGCGTTTTGAATTATCGTTCCGACGATGGCCGTTTCCAGGATGATGCGGATCTCGCTGACTTCCCGCGCGCGCCGACCGTCCGGCTCATAGACATGGTAGCCGCGGTTCGGCACATGTTCGACAAGCCTCTTCTGGGCGAGGCGATCGAGAGCCCGGCGCACTTCAGGCCGCGTGCAACTGTAACGTCGCTCGAGATCGATCTGCTTCAGCCACGTTCCGGGCAGAAGCACACCAGCCAGGATATCCTGAAGCACGAGGTCTGTCACGTCGCGCCCGGCAGACGTCCCCTGCTCCGAATCCATCATGACATCCGCCATTCGAACTTCCCCTGACTTTCTTCATCGATATCACGGGCTGAGGCATGTCCGTAAGGCAGCCGAAACAGTTTGCCGTGATGAAAATTTATTCGTGCACATGGATTGCGCATAAATTTTTTGTATCCTAAATTGGCGCCAATTTTGGATACTATGCAAAATGAAACTGTTTTGGAAGTCATGAAAAACTCTGTTGCCGTGTGGGACATCGTCGAAGCCAAGCGCGAAGCCTTTTTTGCGCTCAGCGACCGGATCTGGGATATGCCAGAGACGAATTACGAGGAGTATCGCTCCGCTGAGGAGCACGCGCGCCAGCTGGAAGCGGAAGGATTTCGTGTCGAGCGTGGCGTCGCGGGACTGCCGACGGCTGTCATGGGCGAAGCCGGCGAAGGGGGCCCTATTATCGCGATTCTCGGAGAATTCGATGCGCTGCCGGGGCTTAGCCAGGAGGCCGGTCTCGCTGAAAAGCGTGAGGCGACGGCAAATGGCAATGGCCATGGATGCGGCCACAACTTGCTCGGCGCCGGTTCGATGCTTGCAGCAGCCGCGGTGAAGGATTTCCTCGCGGCAAACGGCCTCAAGGGTCGCGTGCGCTATTACGGCTGTCCGGCAGAAGAAGGCGGGTCCTCCAAGGGCTTCATGGTTCGCGCGGGTGTCTTCGATGACGTCGACATTGCCATTTGCTGGCACCCGGCTGCCTTTGCCGGCGTCAATAACCCGGTTTCGCTTGCCTGTAACGAACTCAACTTCCACTTCACCGGTCGCTCCTCGCATGCCTCGGCAACGCCTCATCTCGGCCGCAGCGCACTCGATGCCGTTGAGCTGATGAATGTCGGCGTCAATTATATGCGCGAGCATATGCCCTCGACGGCGCGTATCCATTATGCCGTGACCGATACCGGCGGGTCGGCCCCGAATGTGGTGCAGGCCCGTGCGACGGTGCGCTATCTCATCCGCGCCCGGAACCTGCCTGAACTCCTGTCGCTCGTCGCCCGCGTCAAGAAGGTCGCGGAGGGCGCAGCCCTCATGACCGAGACGTCGGTCCGCAGCGAAGTGATCAGTGGTGACGCCAATCTCGTCGGCAACGTTCCGCTCGAAGAACTGATGTTTGCCAACCTCGAACGCCTCGGCCCGCCCGTCTTCGATGAAGACGACCGCGCCACTGCCCGGACATTCCAGGCAACCATGAGCGCCGAGGACATCGCCTCTTCCTACGCGCGCTTCGGTCTTAAGCCGAAGAAGGACCAGCCGCTTTGCGAGGAAATCTTCCCGCTCTATGCCGGCGACAGCACAATCGTCGGCTCGACCGATGTGGGGAGCGTCAGCTGGGTCGTACCAACGGTACAGATGCGCGGCGCGACCTATGCGATCGGCACGCCCGGTCACTCCTGGCAGCTGGTTGCTCAGGGCAAGCTTCCGGCAGCCCATAAAGGCACGGAACACGCGGCAAAGGTTATGGCCAGCACCGCCATCGACCTGATCCGCAATCCGGCACTCATCGAGGCGGCCAAGGCGGACCTGAGGGGCCGCCTCGATGGGACGCCATTCGTCAATCCGATTCCCGATGACGTTCAGCCGCTGCTGCCGGAGAAGCAGACACCATGAACCAGCCCGGGATCCTCGAGCTCATAAGCTTCGGCCCCGATGGTTGGGGCAAGGCGCTGCTGGCCGGCGCGTGGATGACGATTCTGGTTGCGATTTTCGGTTATGCGATCGGCGCCCTCATCGGCACTTTCGGCGCCTGGGCGAAGATATCGGGCGGGCGCGGCCTCAGGATCGCCGCAGACGCCTATACGACGATCCTTCGGGGCATACCGGATCTCTTGGTCATCTACCTCTTCTATTTCGGCGGCAGCGCCGCCGTCACTGCTCTAGGCCGGCTGTTCGGCGCTGAAGGCTTCCTCGGCTTTCCGGGTTTCCTCGCGGGATCTCTTGCTGTCGGCGTCACCTCAGGTGCGCAATTTACCGAAGTTTTCCGTGGGGCGTTCAAGGCCGTCCATCCCGGTGAGATCGAAGCTGCCATTGCCTGCGGCATGGGCCGAGCGTTGCGGTTCCGCCGTATCGTCGCGCCGCTGACGCTTCGCCACGCGCTGCCGGGCCTTGGCAACGTCTGGCAGGTCGTTCTGAAAGAGTCCGCGCTCGTGTCCATCACCGGCGTCGCCGAACTGCTTCGCCAGACACAGGTAGCGGCAGGCTCGACCGGTCTCCCCTTCGATTTCTATGTTGTCGCGGGGGCGATCTATCTTATTATTTCAACCGGTTCCGGACTTTTCCTAAGGCGGGCCGAGAAGCACTTCTCTCGCGGCGTGAGGAGAGGCTGATGGATTGGCAATTTCTCGGCGAAACCTTCGTCAGTCTCGTTTCCGCCATTCCGCTGACGCTTCAACTTGCGGCGACCTCGATCGCGCTCGGTGCCATCCTGGCGCTGGCGATCGCACTGTGCCGGCTCTCCGGCATCATGGTGCTCGAATGGTTTGCGCGCGCCTATGTCTTCGTCTTCCGCGGAACGCCGCTGCTCGTGCAGATCTTCCTGATCTATTACGGGCTCGGCCAGTTTCCCGAGGTCAGGCACAGCATCTTCTGGCCGTTCCTGCGTGAACCCTATTGGTGCGCCGTGCTTGCGCTGACCATGAATACGGCCGCCTACGCCAGCGAGATCATTCGCGGCGGACTTCAGTCTGTGCCATTCGGCCAGATCGAGGCGGCGCGCGCCTGCGGCATGCCCCGGCTTATGCAGTTCCGTCGCATCGTTCTGCCGCTTGCAATCCGGCAGGCGCTACCGGCTTATAGCAACGAGATGATCGCCATGGTGAAGGCAACGTCGCTCGCCTCGATCATCACCCTGATGGAGGTGACAGGCGTCGCCGCCAGGACCATTTCCGAGACTTACCGGGCAATCGAAGTCTTCATCGTTGCAGGCGCCATCTACCTGGCGATCAACTTCGTGCTGACGCGTCTCGTAAACCTTGTCGAATATTGGCTAAGCCCGCATTTGCGCCAGCCTGTTCCCCACCATCTGGCGGCCGCGGCCGCCCCCGCATCCGCACTCGAAGGAGACGCCCGATGACTGCGGCGAATGCCCCTCTTTCTCCGATCGCGCTCAGCGTGAAGGATCTGCACAAGAGCTTCGGGCCTATGGAGGTCCTGAAAGGCATCTCGCTTGATGCACATGAAGGCGATGTCGTCTCGATCCTTGGCTCCTCCGGTTCGGGAAAGTCTACCTTTCTGCGCTGCATCAACCTTCTGGAGATGCCGAATTCCGGCGAGGTGACCGTCGCAGGCGAGACGATCCGCATGGTGGCCGACCACAAAGGCGGCAGTCGGCCAGCGGAACGCAGGCAGGTCGACCGTATCCGCTCGCAGCTCGGCATGGTCTTCCAGAGTTTCAATCTCTGGTCTCACAAGACGGTGCTCGAGAACGTGATCGAGGCGCCGGTGCATGTCCTCGGCCGCTCGAAGGCGGAATGCATCGAGGAAGCAGAGGCGCTACTTGCCAAGGTCGGCATTGCCGAGAAGCGGAATTTCTACCCCTCGCATCTTTCCGGTGGCCAGCAGCAGCGCGCGGCGATCGCACGCGCGCTTGCCATGCGGCCGAAGGTGATGCTGTTCGACGAGCCGACGTCGGCGCTCGATCCGGAGCTCGTCGGCGAAGTACTACGCGTCATGCGCGCGCTCGCCGAGGAAGGTCGCACCATGCTGGTCGTCACCCACGAAATGGGCTTTGCCCGAGATGTCTCCAGCCGGGTCGTCTTCCTGCATCAGGGCGTCGTCGAAGAGGACGGCAAGCCGCAGGAGGTCTTCGCTAATTCCCGGTCGGACCGTTTCCGCCAGTTCATCAGCAAATAGTTTCTCAGCCCAAACAAAGAAAAGGGGAGCAAAAACATGACGTTCTTTTCACGGGTTCTGACGGCGACATCAGCCGCAGCCATCATCGCGACGGCCGGCATCGCGCATGCCGAAGACAAGAAGTGGACGACGGTGACGATCGCCACCGAAGGCGCCTTCAAGCCCTATAACTTCACCAAGCCGGATGGTTCGCTCGATGGTTACGAGATCGAGCTGACCAAATATCTCTGCGACCACATGAAGGTCGAGTGCAAGATCGTCGTCCAGAATTTCGATGGCATGATCCCGGCGCTGAACGCCGGCAAGTTCGACGCCATCATCTCCGGCATGTCGGCGACGGCCAAGCGCGAAGAGGTTATCGCCTTCAGCGATTCCTACGGCTCCACCGGCCAGGCCTTTGCGACCTCGAAGACGGGCGATCTCGCAAACCTGCCTGAAAAGGGCCAGGTCTTCTCACTCGCCAGCGATGAAGCGGGCGCTGCTGCCGAGATCGAAAAGATCAAGCCGGCGCTCCAGGGCAAGACGATCGGCGTTCAGACGGCCTCAACCGCAGCGACCTTCGTTGACAAATATCTGAAGGGTATCGTCGATGTCAGAGAATACAAGACGACGGAAGAGCATGATCTCGATCTCAAGGCCGGTCGTGTCGATATCGTCATGGCGTCCATGGCCTATCTGACCACGGCTTCCGAGAAGCCAGGCAACGAGGACATGACGACCACCGGCCCGCGCTTCCAGGGCGGCTTCCTCGGCCGCGGCAGCTCCGTTGGCCTGCGCAAGAGCGACACCGAGTTGAAGGCCATGTTCAACGACGCAATTGCCGCCGCAAAGGCGGATGGCACGATCAAAACGCTGTCGGAAAAGTGGTTCGGCTTCGACGTCACGCCGAAGTGAGTAAATTTGCGATTGATACCCGGCGAGTGAAAGTCGCCGGGTATCGCCATTTGGCCGGCCATCAGCGCCTGCGCGTAGCGTTCCGCCGATCTCCTTGATGGCAGAGACGTCGGACCAGCCATAGCGCTCAACATTCCGTCGCGGAATATTCAATGGATAGACCCTTGCAGCGCTCGTAAAGCGGCGCCTATACCGCTATTCGTGTGGCTGCGAGTATTGCGATCGACAAGCCCGATATTGGGACCGAACCCATTGCGAAGGAGTAAGCTATGGCCAATCTTCCCGATATGACGAAACACCGCGGCTTCCCATCGGGCATGCCGGGGAGCGGCATTCAGTTCACCATCCGGCGGGCCAATCCCAGGGGCGTGACGCCGATCAAGGCCCTGCCCCGCCGCGCCCGACCCGGCACGGCAGAGCACGGGGTCGATGCAGCCTTCCTGCATGCGCTCTGGCATCATTTCGGGGCAGAGCCCTTCGAGCGTGGCAATCTGGACGCGGCTCGGCTCAACCTGCTCTTTGGACGAGAAGTGGTGGCTGTGGACAAGGATTTCGATCCGATGTCCTATGAGGCGATGCTGGTCATCGACGAAAAGGTAGCACGTCAGAATTTCCCGGAATCGTTTGAAGATGTCATGGAAATTTGATGAGAGCGCTGGCGATGGGCACTGAGCGTTGGGTCCACGGCCATCATCATCGGAAAGCCGAGCACGTAGCGATTGCCCATGTTGTTGTCTCAATCAGAGCTGCCAATAGATCCCTTATGGCGCGAAGCTTCGTGGGTTTCCAAGAATGAAATCGTAAACCGGTTCGGGCTGTCCCAGCCCGGTCGTCCGCAAAACCGGCGGAACGCTTGCTGATGCTTCTGCTCTGTCAGCAAGCATCGCCGGCGACATTCCGAGTGCCTGCGAAAAGGCCTCATGCGGGACTTTCGATAGTTGACGAAACAGCCCGGCGGCGCGGCCTGCATGACGCATGGCCGGTGCGCGCTTGCCTTCGCGGATCTTCACGCCGGCAGCAGAGAGCAGGATCAAGCCCTTAAGCAGGGTGCGCAGCGCACTGCCTCTCGCCGCGACCTGCCAGATCCCTTCCCAGGCCTCATGGGCTTCCCAGTAATAGCCATGGTTGAAAAGGTCAGAGCCCCACGCGAATTCATCGGAATCGAGTGTCGGAAGAATCGGCGCAGGCTCGACCCGGTAACTGTGCCCTGCCGGATCCCTGACGGGATGGGGCATTCGGCCGGGCAAATAGGCGTAGCGCGGAAAGCTTCTCTGCGGCAGTAGACGAGGACGTTGCATAACCTCAACAATCATCATGCCGGTGACCATGATCGCAAGCGAAGCTGTGCGCAAGCCGGCCGGCAAATCGCTTCGTCGCCCGCCATTGGACCGGCTTTCCTTATAAGCGCGGAACGACGTCGCCGACGCACGCCGATCGTCCTACGAAAGGGCCTCGTCTACGGCGATTTGTGCCATCGCAAGTGCTGCTTCGCGGTTTTTCGCCGCCGCGACGAAGAGGCCTTTGTGGCAGAAGGTTGCTCCTGCGACGCCGCAGACGCGCTCGAGTTCCTGGCCGGTCAATCCCGCCCATGATGCAGGCAAATCGGCGCGCAGCTCGAAGCCCTCGTCTGCGCGGCGGATACCGGTCAGGCACCAGTCATTTTCCCGGGGGTGAACGACGAAAAGCAGATGATCGGCCTTCGCCCTTACGATCGCCGCACGAAAAGGCATGCCCATCGGCAGTTCGAGGACGCGCCCCTCGCCTGTTTCGCTGATCGCCTTGAGAACGAGGGCTTCGGCGCGCAGCTTGGCATCCTGCGTCGCGATACCGGCCTCGACGAAGCTTCGCGCGATCGAAAGGGCGGCATGGAACGCCCTGTCATCGGCCTCGGGATCCTTGGCATCGAAAACCGGCTTCAGGGTTTCCAGCAAGGCCGGCAGCGTAAGGCCGGCCAGCTCGCCTGCGATGGAAGGATCAAGTGCACCATTGTCGGTCAGATCGACCGGCAGGACGAACTTGGCATCGAACGAAGCATGCACCGATGAAACATGCGCTTCGGGCACTCCCAGAGCTGGAAGATAATCCGCTCCATAGTGTTTCCAGACCAGGCCGAAGGAACTGTAGGGCCGTCCGTCCCCACGCACGGGCGCGCCACGCTGATGGTGGTCGAAAATACCTGCGGCGGGATCATACTGCCCGCCGACGTCGTAGATGATGCGATCGGTGGCCGGTGTGGTCCATTCGACATTTCGGCTGCGAATGATCCTGGCCTCAGGGAACAGCCGGGTCAGGATGACGCTCGAAAGCAACTCATCGGCGTGGAAGCCGCCGGAATGCGTAACCAGGTATGAAGGGGTCATTGTCAGATGCGTCTCTCGGAACCGGGACTTTGTTGCCCGTCCTGATAGCCTGCGTCGGTCGCGAGCTCAACAGCGGGTGCGGGAAGCGACAGAATTCTTTCGATCCGGATAGCTTGCAGGCATCCCGGACGTGATGCAGCCACAATGCTGCAGTAATACCGTAAACATCCGAGGATATTGTATCCTCGATGATGCAGGCTCCGTTGCCCGATTGCCGACGCGCGCTTGCCACCTTCCCATCAGCGATTTGTAGCAGCCGCAGTGGAGTATTGCTTCTGCGCGTGGATCTCATACAGACCAGATCAGAACGACCCCATCTGCTGGCGGAAACGCCGCCTCGCCGCTCACTAACGCACCTTGCCGCAGTCTCCTAAGACAAGGCATCAGTTGCAAGCTGCGCAGAGCACTCAAGCAATCATTTTCAGACAATCAGGAGCGAACCCGCGCGGTTCGGATCTATCATGAATAATCACCATTTCGCCCACCCCAATAGAAGTGCTACACCATCGAGGCAGCGCCTGCTGGATCGACACAAGCAGTACCTTCAGTTTGCCGAGCTGAAATCTTTAGCCGGCGACCGGATCGGCGCAGAAAATGACTACCAGCATGCCGAACACTTCTTCCGCAGCGCTGCCCAACAGAAAGACGCCGACCGACTATGAACGCAACGATGACGGCCGGCCAAGACGCCGGTACCGAAAAAGCCTGGCTCAAGATTCTCTCGAATTACCGAAAACCCAATACAGGCCGAAGCCTGTACGAACTGGCCGTGACGCTGATCCCGTTTATCCTTCTTTGGGCAGCAGCGTGGGTTGCGATCCACTTCGGCTATTGGCTCGGCTTAATCCTCGTCATCCCTGCCGCCGGATTCCTGCTGCGGCTCTTCATGCTGCAACATGATTGCGGGCACGGCTCGTTCTTCGGACGGCGTCAGTGGGATGACTGGACAGGGCGCGCGATCGGCGTTCTCACGCTCACACCCTACGACTATTGGCGACGCGCGCACGCGGAACACCATGCCTCAGCCGGCAATCTGGATGAGAGGGGGGTCGGCGATATCACCACCCTGACGGTCGAGGAATATCGCTCCCTGACGAGGCGAGGAAAACTCACCTATCGCCTATACCGGCATCCCCTGGTCATGTTCGGCATTGGCCCTGCCTATCTTTTTCTCTTCAAGCAAAGACTGCCATTCGGCATGATGCGCTCCGGGGTGTTGCCCTGGCTTTCGACGATGGCGACCAACGCCGGTATCGCTGCGCTGGCCGTTCTCCTCATCTGGGCCGTCGGCATCGTTCCCTTTCTGCTGATCCATCTGCCAATCGTTCTGCTTGCCGGATCGGCTGGTGTCTGGTTGTTCTATGTTCAGCACCAATTCGAAGATACCCACTGGTCCAAGCCTCCGGAATGGACGTTCCCCTATTCCGCCATGCATGGCGCCTCGCATTATGATCTGCCGCGCCCGCTGCGATGGATCACCGCCAATATCGGCATGCACCATGTCCACCATCTATCGAGCCGAGTGCCGTTTTACCGGTTGCCGGAAGTGCTGCGTGACTATCCGGAGCTGGCGAAGCTTGGGCGCATCAACATTCGTGACAGCCTCAGCTGCGTGAAACTCATCCTCTGGGACGAGACGGCACGACGGCTGATTTCGCTGCGCGAGGCAGAGGCGCGCGCCTAACTGCAGCCCCGGCGCGCGCAGCAATCGGTCAGCTCAGATTTTTCAGATAAAGCGAGAGCAGCTGCGTCTGTGAGGAGATTCCGAGCTTGCGGTAGACGTTGCGGCGGTGAACCTTCACCGTCCCCGTCGAGATGTTGAGCTTCAGGCCGATCGATTCCGACGAATGGCCCTGCAGCACCAGTTCGACGATTGCCGTTTCACGGCCCGTCAGGTTGAGGTCGTGCCAGACAGTATCGGCGCGCGGGCTGCCCTCGCTTTTGCGGCGGCTCCTGCCTCTCGCGGCAAGCTGCGTGTCGAAGCGCGGCGCGAGCCCGGCCCAATACTGTTTCACCATGCTGGCCACGAGCGGCTCGACCTTCTTCAGCGTGGCGAATTCGGCGGGCGGGAAAGCGCCGGTCTTTTCGCGCCGCATTAGCGACAACACGACCGTGATATCGCCACCGACAGGTACGAAGAAGCCGATTTCCTCGGCAAGTCCGGTCTGGACGTAATAGGTGCGATAATATTCGCTGGAAAAGAACCGGTCCGGCGCCAGCTCGCGCATCCTGAAGACGCCCTCCCGCCGTTCGTGTGCGGTATGATAGAAGGGATCAAGCAGGTAAGGACCGGCCTGATAGAGCGTCACGAAAACGACGTGCTCTTCGCGATCGAAGGTGCTGTAGAGATCGATCGGCCGCTCTTTTCCGCGATAGGCGAAGACGACGACATAGTCGAAGCGCACGAGTGCGGCCATCATCTGGCGGAACGTATCGCCGAAGCCCGCATCCGTCATGGCTGACTTGCCGACCGTGGCATTGAAAGCGGCAAACAGCGTCTCCAGGTCGATACTCACTAGCCCTTCCTCTCCGCCGTTCCGCGCAGTTTCGCGCAGCCCGGATATACACCTTCCACGAAACGTTGTGCGCCTAAATACCTCTCTCGGGGTATATACCGTGCAGGAAGCTCAGGCTTACTCTTTCCTTAACGACGGTGGCAATAAGGCAGCGACAGACTGCCATTCCAACCAACCGCAGGGAACAGACGTGGCATCCGCTTCGACGAACGATATCGAATTCCGTTCGGTCACAAAAAACTATGGCGCCGTGACCGCCGTAACGGACATCAACCTTACTGTGCCCAAGGGCGCGTTCCTGGCGCTGCTCGGGCCTTCCGGCTGCGGCAAGACGACCTGCCTGCGCATGATCGGCGGTTTCGAACAGCCGAGCGAAGGCACCGTGCTGATCGACGGGCGTGAGATGAACGGCGTTCCGGCCTATCGCCGACCCGTCAACATGGTCTTCCAGCACTATGCGCTGTTTCCGCATTTCAATGTCGAGCAGAACGTTGCCTATGGGCTGAAGCAGATGCGCCCGAGAATCGGGTCGGCGGAGATCGACCGCCGTGTCGCCGAGGCGCTCGAGATGGTCCGACTTGGTGGCTTTGCCACGCGGCGGATTCATGAAATGTCGGGCGGCCAGCAGCAGCGTGTGGCGCTCGCTCGTGCCATCGTCAATCGCCCCTCCGTGCTGCTGCTCGACGAACCGCTGGCAGCCCTCGACAAGAAGCTGCGCTCGGCGATGCAGATCGAGCTGCAGACCCTGCAGCGCGAACTCGGCATCACCTTCGTCCTCGTCACCCACGACCAGGAAGAGGCGCTTTCGATGGCAGATGTCGTCTGCGTCATGAGTGCCGGGCGCATCCGTCAGCTCGGCAGCCCGCAGGAAGTCTATGACCGCCCGGCCGATCTTTTCGTCGCCGATTTCGTCGGCAAGACCAACCGCATCACTGCCGCGATGGAACCTGATGGTACGACGCTGCGGCTGGCGGACGGGTCGGCGATGGCCTCCGGCAAGCGGTTGGCGCCAGGAGACGTCATCGCTGCGCTGCGCCCCGAGGCGATCCATATGACACGTACGGCGGCGGCGACCGGCACGTCGTTCAAGGGGACAGTGACGCACCGCATCTTCCTCGGTTCATCGGCGGAGTATGCCGTCAGCGTGCCGGGGCTTGGCGACTTCCTGATCACGGCCGATCGCCGCAGCATGAACGAGAGCGATCTCGTGGAGCCGGGCGAGGAGGTTTTCCTCGGCTTCGACCCCGCCGCCATCCATGTCTTTCCAGCATCGAATGCATAAACCAGAACAAGGGAACAGCATCATGAGCAAGGATTATAAGGACAATCTGCCCATTTCCGCCGAAGGTTTCATGGACGAGTTCATGCGCCTGAAGCGCGGTTCCGTCAGCCGCCGCCACTTCCTCGGCATTACCGGCCTCGGTCTTGCGACCGCCGTGCTGTCTCGCTTCCCGGGCGCGCTATCGACGCCCGCCTATTCGGCAGAAGATCTCGGCACGCAGATGTCGATCGCCACATGGCCGAATTACCACGACCCGGCGACCTTCGAGAATTTCAAGGCGACAACCGGCGTTGCCGTCGAGGTCAACGTCTTCGGTTCGAACGAGGAAATGCTCGCCAAACTGCAGGCCGGCGCTTCCGGCTGGTCGCTCTTCGTGCCGACCAACTACACGATCTCGACCCATCACAAGCTCGGCCTGATCGAAGAGCTCGACCTTTCAAAGATCCCGGATTTCAGCCAGGCAAGCGAAAGCCCCCGCTTCACCAAGGAAGGCCAGATCGACGGCAAGACCTATGCCGTGCCGAAGAACTGGGGCACGACCGGCTTCTCCGTCAACACGTCCAAGATCAAGACCAAGCTTTCGAGCTGGAAGGACTTCTTCGAGATCGCCCAGACGGAAGCCGACGGCCGCGCCATGGTGCATGACTACCAGTTGACGACGATCGGCAGCGCGCTTGTTTCGCTCGGCTATGACTTCAATTCGATCAAGGCTGACGAGCTTGCCAAAGCGGAAGAACTGCTGATCAAGGTCAAGCCGCATCTCTTCGCCATCAATTCCGACTATCAGCCGTCGATGCGTTCGACCGATGCATGGCTGACCATGTGCTGGACCAATGACGGCGCGCAGCTCAACCGCGACATGCCGGAGCTTGCCTATATCCTCGGCACCGATGGCGGTGAAATCTGGACTGATTATTACGCGATCCCCAAGGATGCACCGAACAAGGCCGCCGGCTACGCGCTGCTCAACTACCTGATGGACCCGCAGAATGCGGTGAAGGAGCACATTGCCAACGGTGCACCGACCACTGACAGCCGCGTCATTGCGCTGCTGCCGAAGGAGGTCACGTCCAACAAGATCGTCTATCCGGACGAAACAGCCCTTACGCCACTGGAATTCGGCGCCGCTGTCACGCTCACCGATCCGGGTCGCGCTGAACTGATGGCACGTTTCAAGTCGGCCTGACACCACCTCTGAATGCCGGTCTCCCGCGGCTTACTGCGGGAGCCGGTTCAGCTCCTTGATCCGGCGGATGAAGACCAAAGCCATGCCCCTGCCCCACGCCACCAAACGGCGCCTGATCACCGTCGCCCTTGTCGGCCCGGCCAGTATCTGGCTGTTCGTCTTCCTGGTGCTGCCCTTCATCGCCATCATCGTCTTTGCCTTTGGCGAGCGGGCGCCGGAGGGCGGTTATCAGCCAGCCTTCACCTTCGAGCAGTTCGCCAATCTCGGCGCGCGGTCGGCAGCCTTCGTCAATACGCTGATCCTGGCGCCGATCGGAGCGGCTGCCTGCCTCGTCGTCGCCTATCCGGTCGCCTATTATCTCGCGGTCAAGGCAAGCCCGCAGCGCCGGCTGCTGCTCGTCTCGCTTGTCGTCGTTCCCTTCTGGACCAGCCTGCTGGTGCGCACCTATGCCTGGATGTATCTGCTCGGCGCACGTGGCATTCCGCATCTGCTTGAATTCGTCGGCATCGAAAATGTCAGGCTGATCAATACACCCGGCGCTGTGCTGCTCGGCATCGTCTACGGATACCTGCCGCTGATGATCATGCCGATCTATGTCAGCCTCGAGAAGCTGGACCGCCGGCTGCTCGAAGCTTCGGCCGACCTTGGTGCAAAGCCTATCTCGACCTTCTTCGGTATTACCCTGCCCCTGTCGCTTCCGGGCGTGATGACCGGCGTCGCGCTGGTCACCATCCTGCTGCTCGGCGAATATCTGATCCCGCAGCTTCTCGGCGGCGGCAAGGTGTTCTTCATCGGCAATGCGCTCGTCGATCTCTTCCTGCAATCACGCAACTGGCCGTTCGGCTCGGCGATAGCCGTCACGCTCGTCGCCGTCGTCGTCATCGTACTGCTCGTCGCCATGCGCATCGCCTGGCGTGTCGCCGGTACGCGGCAGGTGGATCTCATCTGATGCGCGCGCTCGTCACCTTCGTCTATTTGTTCCTCTACACGCCGATCGCGCTCGTCGTGCTCTTCTCCTTCAATGCGGGCCGCAATGCCAGCGAGTTCACCGGCTTCTCGACGCAATGGTATGGTCGGGCTCTGTCCAATACCTTCCTGATGGAGGCGTTGCGCAACAGCCTGATCATCGCCGTCACCAGTGCGGCACTGGCGGCGATCTTCGGCACTATGGCCGCGATCGGCATGGAACGGCTCGGCACCAGGACCCGGGCGATCTTCGACGGGCTCTTTGCAGCCGCGATCGTGGTACCGGGTGTCGTCATCGGCATTGCAACGCTGGTTGCCCTCGTCGAAGTCTTCGGCTTCATCAATCCTGTTATCGCCGCCCTCTGGCCAGGCGACCAGCCGCCAAAGCTGGCACTCGGCTACGGCTCGATCATTGCTGCGCACGGGCTCTTCACCATGGCGTTGGTGACGATGATCGTGAAGGCGCGCATCGCGAGCCTCGGGCGCGATATCGTCGAGGCCGCCAGCGATCTCTACGCCACACCCTTCACGACCTTTCGGCAGATCGTGCTGCCGCAGATCATGCCGTCGATCCTGGCGGGTTTTCTACTCGCCTTCACCTTTTCCTTCGACGATTTCATCATCGCCTTCTTCGTGGCGGGCTCCAACACGACGCTACCGATCTATGTCTTCGCCTCCATCCGCCGCGGCGTGACGCCGGAAATCAATGCAGTCGCGACGATGGTGCTGATCGCCTCGCTTGCACTCATTCTCATCGCGCGCTTCCTGATGCGCGAAAAGACAACGACAAACTGACCGGGGAAATGCCATGATACTGAGAGATCGCGTTGCAATCGTCACGGGCGCAGGCTCGGGCATCGGACGGGCCGGCGCACAGATCATGGCGCGCGAAGGCGCCCATGTCGTCGTTGCCGATATCAATTTCGCAAATGCCGAAGAAACCGTCGGTCTGATTGTCGAGGCAGGCGGTGGCGCCGAAAGCATGATGGTCGATGTCACGGACGACCCGGCGCTTGAAATCGGCATTGCCGCTGTTGCTGCACGTCACGGCCGGATCGACATTCTGCACAATCACGCGGGCGCGCAGGTGGCCGGCGATCTGGAGCAGGTTGCCATCGAAGGTTTCGACAAGTCCTGGAGCCTGAACGTGCGGGCGCATTTCATGGCCGCGCGTTTCGTCATGCCGATCATGAAAAAGGCAGGCAAAGGCGTAATCCTCAATACGTCCTCATCGTCAGGCGTGCTCTACGACCGCGAAATGATCGCCTATACGACGACCAAACATGCTGTCATCGCCATGACCCGGCAGATGGCGGGCGACTATGCGAAGTTCGGCATCCGCGTGAATGCACTCTGCCCCGGATGGGTCGACACGCCATTCAATGAGCCGTTCATCGCGCAGATGGGCGGGCGCGGCGCCATTGAAGGCTACATCGCCGAGAAGGTGCCGCTCGGCCGCTGGGCGGATGTTTCGGAGATAGCCGAACCGATCCTGTTCCTGGTCTCGGACCGCTCGTCCTACATGACGGGGCAAATCCTCGTCGTCGATGGCGGCGAGACCGTCGTTTAGGCTGACTGGAAGGTCAGTTGCACCTTGCAGGCCAGCGAACGGTCGCCGGCAATGTCGAAGGCTGAAACGGCGTCTTCGAGGGGCATGCTGTGGCTGATGATTGGCCGCACATCGATCTTCCGGCGGGAAATCAGGTCGACGGCGGTTGCGAACTCCTCATGGAAACGCTGCGTTCCGTGGATGTGCAGTTCCTTGCCGACAATGGCGTTGAGAGGCACCGGAACGTCGCCGGTGACGCCGACCTGGACGATGGTGCCGCGCGGCCGGACCGCCGCAATCGCACTCTGGATGGCCGGGGCGGCGGCAGAACATTCGAAGACGAGATCGAAATAGCCTTTTCCTGCCTGGAATTCTGCAAATGACTCTGCATCCCGCACCACGTTGATCGTGCGGCTGGCGCCCATGGCTTTCGCCCGCGCGAGCGCCGCGTCGGCAAGATCCGTAACGACGATTTCGCCAGCGTCATAATGGCTGATAACGGCAACCATTAGAGAGCCGATCGGTCCGGCACCTGTCACCAGGACTTTCTTGCCGGCAATGCCGGGGGCGCGCGATGCGGCGTGCAGGCAGACGGATAGCGGCTCGCTACAGGCCGCTTCCGCAGGCGTTATCGAGGCTCCAACCTCAACGCATTGTTTGGCCGGCACCACCAGCCATTCCCGAAACATGCCCTGCTCATGCGGCAGGCGCATCGCACTGCCCATGAAGCGCATTTCCAGGCAGTGGATAGGCAAGCCGATACGGCAATATTCGCAAGCACCGCAGGGCTGGCTCGGATTGACGGCGACCAGCATTCCGGCCTTCAGGGTGACGCCCTCACCTGCCTGCTCCACGGTTCCAGCGGCCTCGTGCCCGGGTATCATTGGCTCGCGAACCCTGACCGGTCCGAAACCGCCGTCCTGGTAATAATGCAGGTCGGAGCCGCAGATGCCTGCGGCTGCCATCTTCAAAAGCACTTTGCCCGGACCGGGGGCTGCGACCGGATCAGTCTCGATCCTGAGATCGCCCTTTGCATAAAGCCGTGCCAGACGGGTGTGCATCACATTCTCCTATTTCAGAAGCCCAAGCTGCTGTGGCAGCCACAGGGATATCGAGGGGACGAAGGTGATCAAAATCAAGGCGATGAAGAGCGGCGCAAGCCAGGGCAAGATCGCCATCGTCGTGCGTTCGACGGACAATTTCGCCACCCGCGACAACACGAAGAGTACCATGCCTAGCGGAGGGTGAAGCAGGCCGATCATCAGGTTCAGGGTCATGATAAGGCCAAACTGTACCGGATCGATGCCGAATTTCGCGACGATCGGCAGAAGGATCGGTACGAGGATGGTAATGGCGGCGATTGTGTCCAGAAAGCAGCCGACGAAGAGCATCAGCAGGTTCACAAGGATCAGGAACACCCACTTATTGTCGGTAATCGACAGAATCGCGTCGGACAGAAGCTGGGCAGCCTGGCTCACCGTCAGCAGCCATGCGAAGACCGAAGCGGCAGTGACGATGAAGAGAACGGATGCCGTCGTTTCAATCGTGTCGAAGCTCGCCTTGGCGAGTGTCGAGAACGTCATCGTGCGATAGCGCACGAGGCCGAGGAACAGCGACCACAGCACAGCGGCGACGGCCGCTTCCGTCGGCGTGAACCAGCCCATGGTCATGCCGCCGATCAAGATGACAGGAGTCATGAGCGCCATGACGGCGGAAAAGCGGAAATACCAGTCGAGCGCCAGAAGGACGACGAGGGCAATGCCCGCCGCGGCATTCATCGATACGCCTGATCGCATCATCACGTAGATCGATAGCGGTACGAGCAGAACCACGATGATCTCCAAACCTGCGGAAAGGAGCTGTTTGACGTCGAAAGGCGCATCGGAACCCCAACGTTTCACGTAGGCAAAGGCCGCAACTGTGATCATCATCAGCAGCGTCATGACAACGCCGGGCAGGATACCGGCCATGAAAAGAGCGCCGATCGAGACATTCGCCATCATGCCGTAGATCACGAAGGGCAAGGATGGCGGGAAGATCGGACCGAGCGTGGCAGACGCCGCCGTTACCCCGACCGCGGCCTCGACGGGGTAGCCGTGATCCTTCATCGCCTTGATCTCGATCGTGCCGATGCCGGCCGCATCGGCAAGCGCAGTGCCCGACATGCCCGAGAATATGACGGAACCAATGATGTTGACCTGCGCAAGGCCACCCTTCATCCAGCCGACGAGCGCGACGGCGAAGGAATAGATGCGGCCGGTGACACCCGCAGAATTCATCAGGTTGCCAGCAAGGATGAAGAAGGGAACTGCGAGAAGCGGGAAACTTTCGACACCCGCGATCATGCGCTGGGCGACGATGATATCGGGCGCAACGCCGTAGAGGACGATATAGAGAACGGAGGCGACGGCCATCGAGATCGCGACGGGCACGCCGATCAGCATCAGCACCAGAAATGAGCCAAGCAAGAGCAGCATCAGGTCATCCTTCGACAGCGTGGAATTCTTCGGGGCGCTCCAGAACGGAGTAGCCGCGGCGCATATTGGCGATGAAGACGATCACCGCACGGATCAGCATCAGCACGAAGGCTGCAAGCACGCTGTAGAAGACGATATTGCGGGGCAGGTCGACGGTGACCATCTGCTCGTCCGCGACGATCTGCACATAGCGCCACATCAGATAACAGCCATAGGCGAAGAAACCGATGCGGACGATATCCACAAAGGTTGCGAGAACGCGCGCAAGGCCTGCCGGCATGTAATGATAGAAGACATCCACCTGGATATGGCGCGACGTGCGTACGCACATGACGGCGCCGAGAAAGACGACGCCGATCAGGCAGTTGACGGCGATCTCTTCGGTCCAGGCATAGCTGTTGTTCAGCACATAGCGGGTGAAGAACTGCAGGAAGACGCAACCGGCCATCAACCAGAAAACGAGCAGCGTGATCCAGTCTTCGATGGCGTAGTCCGAGATATTGGCGGTGGGCGCATGCCCCTCGAATTCGTGGCCGATCTCCTCGGCAGTGACTTGCGTATGAACTTCTTGTGACATGATCGGCCTTGTTCCGGTGGGGAAGAAGGGCGCGCGGCGCTCAGGCGGCGCGCCCTCGGGCTGTTACTGGATCGCGCGGATCGCTTCCCAATCGGCCTTTTCGTAGCCGAAGTCCTCGAACTTGACCTTTTCCGCGACCGTCTTCTCGAAATCGGCCTTGTCGACCTCGGTGACGCTCAAGCCCTTCTCCTTGAAGGTGGTGATCAGGCTGTTTTCCTTGCCTTCGATGGTCTTGGTCGTGCGCACGGCAGCTTCCTGCATGACCTCGCCGAAGATCTTCTTGTCTTCGTCCGAAAGGTTCGACCAGAGTGTCTTCGAGATCACCGTATTCAAGTGATCGACGATGTGGCCGGTCAGAATGATGTTCTTCTGGACTTCGTAGAACTTCTTGGCCTCGATCGTCGTCAGCGGGTTTTCCTGGGCTTCGACCGTGCCGTTCTGCAAGGCGAGATAGACCTCGGCAAAGGCGATCGGCGTCGTGTTGGCGCCGCAGGC
Organism: Rhizobium sp. 01T444; assembly: GCF_056398305.1. Taxonomy (NCBI): domain Bacteria; kingdom Pseudomonadati; phylum Pseudomonadota; class Alphaproteobacteria; order Hyphomicrobiales; family Rhizobiaceae; genus Rhizobium; species Rhizobium sp. 01T444. The sequence continues at coordinate 174,670 of NZ_JBFTPD010000008.1, read as the reverse complement.
GCGCGGCATGGCGAGGTAGGCAGGAACATCAGGCACGCGGATCTTCAGACCCTGCATGTCAGCGCATTTGGCGATCGGCTTGTTGGCCGTCGTATGGCGCGTCCCGTAATAGCTGACGGCGGCGATATGGTTGCCGGTCTTGTCCTCATAACCCTTGGCCAGGCGCTTGAAGACGTCGCTCTTGGTGTAGGCGATCAGGTGTCCCGGGCTGCGGAAGATATAGGGGAAATAGGTCACGCCGATCGGCTTATAGTCGCGGGCGGCAAAGCTCGATCCGGAAATGATGATGTCGACCGTTCCGAGCTTGAGGCCCTGGTTGATATCGGCTTCCTTGCCGAGCTGCGAAGCCGGATAGACCTCGATCTTGTATCGGCCGTTGGTGCGCTTGCTGATCTCTTCCGCGGCCCAGAGGGAATCCGTGTGGAAAGGTTCCGATGTCTCGTAGACATGGGCCCATTTCAGCACCGTCTGGGCATGCGCAATCGCAGTCGTCGCCATGATTGCGGCGGCAGTGCAGAGTATCGTCGTCAGTTTCAACTTCATCGCTCTCTCCTCCTGAGATCTCGTTAAGTGGCTGCTTTTCCCTTGTTCGGCCCGGCCGTGTGGCCGCGCCCCTGCTCGCCCGAAACCTCCTCCCCGAAGCTTTCGGAAAACCTCTTCTGTGAATTCGTGAGATGCGCGCGCATGGCGGCCTTCGCCCCTGCCGTATCGCCGACGGCGATCGCGTCGCGGATAGCCCGGTGCTCTTCCAGCGCGCTGCGCCACGACACCGGTCCTTCGAAAAGGCTGGCAAGCTTTTCGAAATACGGCGTCATGCGCATGTCGAACATCTCGCCGGTAACGCGGATCAAGGTCGCATTGCCGACGATTGCGGCGATGCCGGTATGAAAGGCGCGGTCGGCGACAAGCACGGCGCGCGCATCCTCCACCACGCCGCTCATCGCTCTCAGCGCCTCATCGAGGACGGCAATGTCCTCAGGGCGGGCGCTTTTTGCGGCCTCCTCTGATATCGCGCATTCGATGATGGCGCGGGCCTGCAGCAGCTCGAAAGGACCCTCCACCGGTTCGCGCTCACTGCCGGTCGTTTCGGCAGCATGTTTGCGCGTGACATAGATGCCGGAGCCCATGCGGATATTGATGTATCCCTCGACTTCCAGCACGATCAGCGCTTCGCGCAGCGTAGGGCGCGAAACTGCAAGCTGCTCCGCAAGCTCGCGCTCGGCAGGCAACCTCTGGCCGACGGCGAGTTCTCCTCGGATAATCATCATACGAATCTGGTCCGCCACCTGCCTGTAGAGGCGGCGTGATTCAACTGCCGAAAACATTATGGCCTCCCCGGCACGCTTCTCCTCAAGCGCACAACTGGTCAACTGGCCTGACCAATTGATCCGAAGCTATCATCGGGGAAGTTGTGCGTCAATCCGACGCATGCACTCAGACCGGGCTGGCCAGTTGATAAGTGGATGCAAAGGTCCTAAGGGCCTCGACCGTTGCCGGATCCAGCGTCACGCCATGTCTTTCCCGCTCGGCGGCGACAGCCCATTCCCGATCGCCAGGCGCCATCACCCTGAAGCCTTCACGCGGCGGAGATGCCCTCAAGGTTTCGACGTAGCGTTTCATGGCAGCGTCAAAGATCTCGATATCGAGGAAGGCTGCAGGGTTCAGCGCGATGACGAAGGCACCCAGCCCGCGCGGTGTCGAAAAATCCGGCCCGGACATCGGAGCGATATCGAAACTCAGCTTCATGCCTGTGAGCACAGCACTCAAGATCTCGGGAATGCCTGCAAGCCCTGCGCCCTTGAAGCCGAATTCGCCGCCGAGCGGCGCCAGCATTTCGGCCACATCAGGATCGGCCGTGTCATACCCCCGTTCATCGGAGGCGACTCCTTCGGGCAGTTGGCGGCCGAGGCTGCGATAGAGCAGCACGCGGTTATAGGGCACGGCGCTCGTCGCCATGTCGAAGAGCCACGGGTTATCTCCCGTGACCGGCACAGCGCAGGCGATCGGATTGGTGCCATGAAAGCGCATGGCGCCGTCGTGCAGACGCACGAAGCTATCGGAATTGCAGAAAGCAAAGCCGATGAAGCCGCGTTGGGCGGCATCGAACGCATAGGCACCTGCCGGTCCGAAATGCGAGGAATTGCGGATCGCAACCGCACCGATCCCGAATTCCCCGGCAAGACGCGTCGCATGCTCCATGGCCGTATAGGTCGCGAGCGCACCATGGCCATTATCCGCATCGAGCGAAGCGACGGCGCCGAAAGTGTTTACCAGCGCGAGACGCGGGCGCGGATTGAGGCGTCCTTCGGTCAACCCTTTCACATAATGAGGGAGGAGGCGCACACCATGGCTGTCGATGCCATAGCGCGTAGCATGCAGCATTCCCCGCGTCGCTGCATCCGCAGTCTGTTGGTCGGCACCGGCCGCGATAAAGACCTCTCGGCAGAAATCCTCGATCGTTGCCAGGGACGCCAGGGCGCCAGCGGGGTTCTTGCTGTCAGTCGTCATCGGCCTCAATCCGTTAGAGTGGATCGTCTGCAAACTCTAGCGCGCTGGCGAGAAGATTCGATAGCCGCACCGCGCCTGAACCTGCACTTCTTTCAAACCCCTGTCCGACTTGTGCAGACGTCACGGCTTGCCGAGCGACAGGCGGAACTGCCGGGGTGTCGTGCCAGTTCGCTGCTTGAAGATGTCGTAAAATCGGCTACTGGAGCCGAAGCCGCAGTCGAGGGCAATCTCCAGGATCGAGTCCTCGGTCTCGGCCAGCCGCTGCATTGCTCTCGCGAGACGATAACGTGTCAGATATTCCATTACGGAAATGCCGAGCACATCGCGAAACGCCCGATTGGCAGTGGTTGGATGCACGTTAGCGCGCTTTCCAAGATCCGCCAGGCTTAGCGGCTCGGGAAAATGCCGGTTGATCAGGTCGGTCAGCACCTCTGAATGGCGGATGGCGGGGCTTACCGGCGTCGCGGCCGCTGCAACGGACGAGCCTCGATCATCGGCGTGATCAAGGATGAGCCGGCGCACCCTGAGCTTAGCCTCGTCCGCGATCAACTGGCGCCGGACGGGATCGCTGCTGCCCCATTCCTCGACCCAGGCAGAGACGGTGAGCGGCGTCGTCTCGCGGCGGCGGGGCTCGACCACGAAGGCGCCCTGCATGATTGCCTGTCTCGCCTTCTTGTCGATGGAGAGCGCGAGAAAGTCGACGAGCGGAAGGTAGATGCAGATAAGCGGCGCCTCCGGCGTCACCAGGATCGTCTGGTGGGGAATGGCCGCCCAGAAGAGGACAAGACGCCCGGCCTCGACCCGTTCCTGCCGACCATTGAAAAGATAGGTCATGGCACCATCGAGAAGCAGGTTGATCTCGACATGGTCGTGCCAATGCGCAGCGCTCATGGCATCGGCCGTGTGGCGCTCGATCAGGAAGCTCCGCGGCGACCCCGCCCACTCCCCGCTCCTGTTGAAATGATCGTCTTTCATGCGTCCAACGCTTCAATCCGGGAATACTCCCTTCAATAGCAGGAAGAAATTCTGATTTGGAAGAGGCACTACTATGGCAACCTTGATTTGTGGGAGACCGAAATGCCGAAGATTTGCCTCGTGGGTGCGGGCAGCACCGTTTTTGCGCAGAACATTCTGGGGGATGTGCTGTCCACACCCTCGGGCAGCGATTATGTGATCAGCCTGTTTGATGTCGACCCCGAACGGTTGAAGACATCGGAGATCGTTGCGCGGCGCATCTGCGAGGCGCTCAATCTGCAGAGGGTAAGGATAGAGGCAACCCTCGATCGTCGCGAGGCGCTGCGCGGATCGGATTTCGTTATCCTGATGATGCAGGTCGGCGGCTACAAGCCGGCTACTGTGACGGATTTCGACGTGCCGAAGCGGTACGGCCTGCGGCAGACCATTGCCGATACGCTCGGCATCGGCGGGATCTTCCGCGGACTTCGCACCATTCCGGTGCTGGAAGCGATCTGCCGCGATATGGAAGAGGTCTGCCCCGACGCGCTGCTAATGCAATATGTGAACCCGATGGCGATCAACTGCTGGGCGATCAAGGAGCTGGCGCCCAGTATCCGCACGGTTGGCCTTTGCCATAGCGTGCAGCATACCGCCGCCCATCTCGCCTCCTGCCTCGACGAAGAAATTGCCGACATCAACTACATCTCGGCTGGCATCAACCACATCGCCTTCTTCCTGAAATACGAGAAGCTGCATGCCGATGGCCGGCGCGAAGATCTTTATCCCCGCCTGAAGGCTCTCGCCGGCGAGGGACGCGTGCCGTCCGACGACCGGGTGCGTTTCGATGTCCTGAAGCGGCTTGGTCATTTCGTGACGGAATCCAGCGAGCATTTCTCCGAATATACGTCCTGGTACATCAAGGACCGCCGTCCGGAGCTCATCGACAAGCTCAACATTCCGCTCGACGAGTATATCAGCCGCTGCGAGCGGCAGATTTCAGAATGGCATGCGCTGCGCCGGGATCTCGAAGGCGACAAGCCGATCGAGGTCTGCCGCAGCAACGAATATGCCGCGGGCATCATCCACGCCGCCGTCACCGGCAATCCAGCGCTGATCTATGGCAATGTTCCGAACAACGGCCTGATCGAGAACCTTCCGGCCGAATGTATCGTGGAAGTGCCCTGCCATGTGGACAGGAACGGCATCCAGCCAACCCGCATCGGCAGGATCCCCACGCAGCTCGCCGCTGTGATGAAGCTCAGCATCTCGGTTCAGGAACTGACCGTTGAAGCAGCATTGACGGGAAAACGCGACCGCATCTATCAGGCAGCCCTGCTCGATCCGCATACATCAGCAGAACTCTCGCCGGACGAGATCTGGGGTCTGGTCGACGACCTGATCGAGGCACACGGCGACCTCCTGCCCAGATATAGCTGAGATCGGCCACAGGCCTATTCGCTCACCAAACAACAGCCAAGAGGCACGTCGTCATCAGAGACGACGTGCCTTTCTTTTTGATCGCGCACCACCAGATCGGCCAACATGAAAAAGATCATAAACGATCACAATCTTGATTGACATTGATCGTATTGAGTGGGAATTTTGATGCAAGAAGCACAATTGCACCAGGGGACGATCTGTGAACCAGACTGGCGGCGTGAAGACTGATCGGCTCGATGCCATCCGCAGTCATCTCTATGCGAATGGCTTTTCCACCATCCAGGACCTAGCCGATGCTGTCGGCGCCTCCTTGGCAACAGTGCGGCGCGACCTGCAAATTCTCGAACAGGATGGCGCGATCGACCGTGTGCATGGCGGCGCCCGCATCGCCGAGGGTTCCTCGGTCGAAATGGCCTTCCAGGAACGGGAAAAGCGTCAGCTTTCGGCCAAGCGTGCGATCGCCAATGCTGCCTACGAACTGCTTCTGCCCCGCACGGCGATCTTCCTCGATGCCGGCACGACGGTTCTTCAGCTTGCCCGGCTCATCCGCATCAATCCGATGCCGCTGCGCATCTTCACCAACGGCCTGATCGTCGCTCAGGAATTTCTCAACATTCCGAACCTCGAGGTCGTGCTTCTCGGTGGCCATTTGCGCAGCGAAAACGCCTCGCTCGTCGGCCCGCAGGCCGAGGCGATGCTCGAAACGATCTGGTTCGATCAGCTGTTTCTCGGAGCAAGCGCCATCAGCCCCGACGGCGCGATCTACAGCGTGGACAGTGCCGAAGCCAGCCTGAACCGGCGCATGCTCACCCGCTCTGCCAACGGCTATGTGCTCGCCGATTCCTCAAAATTCGGGACGATGGCAACCTACAAGGTCGCGCCGCTGAACACCGCAAAGCTCATCACCGACAAGGGTCTGACACTCCAATGGCGCGCCGAACTCACCAACTTCGGCATTGACGCGACCTATGCCGAGCTCGGAGCAAAAGAATGAGTAACGAGCTGATCCTCGGCATCGATGGCGGCGGCAGCAAGGTGCTCGTCACACTGGCCGACAGAGGCGGCCAGATTCTCCGCACTGCGCTCGGCGGTGGTGTCAATCCGATGGACAATCCGGACTGGCGACAGGAGCTGGAGCGGCATATCGAACCGTTCCGCAATGAGCCGGGACTGGCCGCCGTCGGCGCTGCCCTGCCTGCTTATGGCGAAGTCGCTCACCTCTCTGCGCTTCAGAAACAATGCATTGATGACGCCTTTCCGGATATCCGCAGGATCGTGCTCAATGACGTCGATGCAGCCCATCTCGGTGCCTTTGCCGGGCGTCCGGGCATCCTCATCCTGTCGGGGACCGGCTCCATGTCCTGGGCGCGCAACGGTGCGGGCGCCTCCGCACGCGCCGGCGGTTGGGGCGATGTGATCGGCGACGAGGGCAGCAGCTACTGGATCGGTCGCGCAGCCCTGCATCTCATCAGCCAGAGCCTCGATGGACGTGCCAAGCCGACGGCGATGGCGCGAGCCATTTACGATCATCTCCAGCTGGATATTGCAGACCCGATGAACGCGCTCGGCGGCTGGATCAACGGGCTCGCAAGGCCCCGTGCGGGTATCGCCGCGCTCTCCATCCTTGTCGATCGAACTGCTCAGCAAGGTGATGAGACGGCCATTGGCCTGATCGAGACGGCGGCCGAAGAGCTTGCCAAACACCATTGGGCAATCGCCAGCCATTGTGAAACCGGCACGGACTGGACCTACGCGGGCGGCACCTTTTCCAGCCGTCTTTTGCTTGAAGCCGTCGAACGGCGGATCGGCCGGCGGGCGGTTTCACCCGTACTTCCCCCCATTGGCGGCGCGCTTCTGGCCGCCGCCCAACTTCTCGACTGGCCGCTTGACGAGCGCTGGTTCGGGCAAATCGCGGTCGCGGCCGAAACCGTGATCGCGCGATCAAGACAATGACTGTCAACGATAAAGAAGGATGGGAACATGCGTAAATTGATATTGCCTTTGCTTGCCTCCGCCGCCCTTGCGATCGCCCTGCCTGCCTTGGCGGACGACGCCAAACCGCTTGCCGGCCAGTCTATCACGGTGCTGATGCCGTCGCCGCAGGGCGCCACGGTTGCGGCCGATTTTGAAGCCGCGACCGGCATTCATGTCGATCTCCAGACCCTCTCCTGGGACGATATCCGCCCGAAGCTGGTAACGGCGCTCGTCGCCGGCACGGCACCAGCCGATGTCACCGAATTCGACTGGTCATGGACGGGTCAGTTCAGCGCCGCCGGCTGGTACATGCCGCTGAACGAAGTGATCGACAAGGATAGTGTCGATGATATTGGCGTCGCCAAGATCTTCACCGTCGACGGTCAGTTGCTCGGCGTACCCTACACGAACGACTTCCGCGTCATGCTCGTCAACAAGAAGCATTTCACGGACGCCGGCATTACCGAAATGCCGAAGACGCTCGACGCGCTGGTCGAGGCCGCAAAGAAGATCAAGGAGAAGGGCATCTCCACCTATCCGATCGGCCTACCGCTCTCGGCGACCGAAGGCGCTTCCACGAGCTGGTATCTGCTGACCAAGGCCTTTGGCGGCGAACTCTTCGACAAGGATTTCAAGCCGCTTTTCCTCACCCCCGATTCAGCCGGCTACAAGGCGCTCGCCTTCGAACTGAAGCTCTTGAAGGACGGCCTGGTCGACCCTGCCTCGACAGGCCTCAAGGACAGCCAGATCAACGAGAGCATGTTCGCCCAGGGGCTGACCAGCATCATGATCTCGGGTGAGCCCGGTCGCCTGGGCCAGATGAACGACCCGAAGCAGTCCAAGGTCGCCGGCCAGGTGGAAGCGATCCTCGTACCGACCGAAAGTGGTCAGACCCGCAGCTTCGGCCTTCCGGAAGCGCTCGCCATTCCGAACGTTTCGCAGAACAAGGAAGCGGCGGTCGCCTTCGTCAAATGGTTCACCAGCAAGGAGTTCCAGAAGAAGAATGCCGCAAACGGCTTCCTGCCGACGCGCACTTCGGCTCTCGCCGAGCTTAATACGGAAGGCAAGCTGACGAGCGGCGACGCACTTGTCGAACAGTCCAAGACCGTCGAGCCTCTGTTCCAGCAGGGAACGCCGCCGTGGTATCCGCAGTTTTCGAGCGCGGTAAACACGGCGATCAATAGCGCGGCAAAGGACCAGGTCACCGTTGATCAGGCCATGCAGAGCATCGCCGATGCAGCCAAGCAGGCGATGGCGCAATGACAACAGCCACCGCTGAAGGTGTGGCAGCCAAGCGTAGTGTCGGCCTCAACGCCGACACCATGCTCGGACTGCTGCTGGTGCTGCCGATCCTGGTGACGATGGCAGCTCTGGTCTTCTATCCGATGGGACGGACGGTCTGGGACTCGCTGCACCGGGTCAATCCAATGCAAGCCGGAACGCCCTTTGTCGGACTGGAAAATTACACACGCATGCTGTCGGATGGCCAGCTGGCGACGACCTGGACGAATACCCTCATCTACGTCGTTCTCGCCGTCGCTGCCGAAACCATCTTCGGCGTGCTTGCTGCAGCGCTCATCAATCAGATGAGGGTCGGGCGCCAGTGGGTGCTTGCGGCTGTCATTCTGCCCTGGGCGCTCCCCGGTGTCGTCAACTCCGTCATCTGGCTATGGATCTATCAACCCGGCGCCGGCCTGTTGAACGGCATACTCGTCGCACTTGGCCTGCCTTTCGAAAATCATGTCTGGTTCAACGACCGAACGAGCGCGATCATCGCGGTCACCGTCGTGCATGTCTGGCGTATGATGCCGCTGACCATCGTCATCGTGCTTGCGGCCATGCAGAGCATCCCGGCGCATCTCTATGAGGCTGCCCGCATCGACGGCGCGACGCGCGTGCAGATGTTCAGCCTGGTCACGCTTCCGCTCGTGCGCAGCGCAATTGCCGTTGCCATGACGAACGCGACGGTCAATGCCTTCAACCTTTTCGACGAGGCCTGGGTGCTGGCCGGATCAAGCCTCGAAACGCGGCCGATCCTCGTGCAGATCTATCTCGAGACGTTCCAGAACCTTCGCTTCTCCTATGGCATGGCTCTGTCGGTGGTCATCACACTCGTGTCGCTGCTCGTCTCGCTCGTCTATGTCCTCCGCGTCTATCGCAACACACGGTTCGACTGATGAAACCAACCATTCTCTATCGCCTGATGATTTGGGCCGGTCTTGCGGTGCTGCTGATTTGGTCGCTCGGCCCGATCTACTGGACGATCGCAAGTTCCGTGACGCCAACGGAAGATTTTTCCACGCGGCCGATCCATTTCTTCCCGCAGCATTTCACGCTCGACCATTATTCGCGCCTGCTCGGCATCAACATTGCGCGGATCGGTGGGGTGGAGGTGTGGAAGCAGTTCCGCGCAGCGCTGCTCAACAGCGTGATCACGTCTGCAGCTGCCACGGCTCTCTGCGTCGCGATTTCGGCACTCGGCGCCTATGCCTTCACCCGGATGCGCTTTCCCGGGCGTCAGCTTCTGTTTGGCGCTGTCGTCGCGACGTTGGCCATCCCTGCCTATGCGGTGCTGATCCCGCTCTATCAGATCATGATCAGGATGCATCTGGTCGACACCTATACCGGGGTCTCGCTGATCTATGTCTCGGCCTATCTGCCGCTCTCCCTCTGGCTGTTGCGCAGCGTCTTCGAGCAGCTTCCGATCGCGCTCGAAGAGGCGGCACAGCTTGATGGCGCGGGTCGCCTCTTCATCTTCTTCCACATCGTGCTGCCACTCGCCGGACCCGGTCTGACGGCGGCCGCTATCCTCACCTTCCTGGGGGCGTGGGGTCAGTACCTCGTTCCCCTCATCTTCTCACCGCAGGCGACGAAACCCCTGACGGTTCTCATCCCTGAATTCGTCACCAAGAACTTCATCGACTACGGGCTGATCACGGCCAGCGGATCGATTGCGATCGTCATCCCTGCCCTCGTCGTCATCTTTCTCAACCGGTACCTCGTCAGCGGTCTGCTGGCTGGTTCGGTCAAATAATCGGAGACATCATGAACACGACCGAAAAGGTAATCTTCGAGCAGTTCCCCTATTGGGAAAAAGCCATCGGCTCGAATACGGCAAGCGGCGAGGCGGACGACCTCCTCGTCTTCGTCGGCTGTGGCACCTCCTTCAACCTCGCTTTGTCTCTGGCCGCTTATGCCAACAGCCTCAAGCGCAAGGCGATCGCCGTCCCGGGAGCGGAATGGCTTAACCGGCCTTCTTACTTCTGGCCGGAATGGCAGAAGACCCATGTGGTCGCGCTCTCGCGCAGCGGCGAAACGACGGAAACGGTTGCCGCCGCGAAGGCAAGCCGCGCCGCCGGCGCCTTCGTGACCGCCGTGACCGTCGAGCCCGAAAGCGCACTCGCCAAGAACTGTGACCAGTTGATCTGCTCTCCGACCCATCCCGAGGAAGGCATCGTCATGACAGTTTCGGCAAGCCTCATGGTGTTGCTCAGCCTGCAACTGATCGGTCAGACCGTGCCTGCCTCGGCCGTCGCATCGGCATGTCAGCTCGCGAATACGCTCGACGCCGCCCTGCCCGACATTATCAAGGATCGCTCGCACTTCGTTTTTCTTGGCAGCGGTCCCCTTTTCGGCATCGCGCTCGAAGGGGCGCTCAAGTTGATGGAAATGAGCCAGCTGATGACGCAGGCCTTTCATCCGCTCGAATACCGCCACGGGCCGATCAGTCTCGTCGACGAGAAGACGGCTGCCATCATGCTTTACAGCACGGACCAGAGACAAGCCGAGGCCAAGCTTGTTGGCGAGTTACGCGAGAAAGGCGCCCTGGTCATCGGTATCGGCGGCCCCGGCGATCTGGAGCTTCCTGTCGATGTCGATCTGTCGCTTGCCGGTCTCGTTGTCCTGCCGGCGCTGCAGATCCTTGGCGAACGCGCAGCGCAAGCAAGACAGATTGATACCGTCTCGCCGCGTCATCTCACCAAGGTCGTCACACTCGTATGAGCGCCGTGATCGATCAAAACCGCCAGACCGCACTGGCGAAACTGTTCGGCGAAAGGGGCCGGCCCCTGCCGCGCGGCATCACATCTGTATGCTCGGCTCATCCGCTGGTCATCGAGGCGACATTGCGACACGCGGCCCGGCGGGGTGATGTCGTCCTGATCGAGGCGACCTGCAATCAGGTCAATCAAGAAGGCGGTTATACGGGCATGAAGCCGATGGACTTCCGGGCCTTCATCGAGCGCATCGCGACAGAGGTCGGCTTTCCCGCAAACCGCATCATTCTCGGCGGCGACCATCTCGGCCCGAACCCATGGCGAAAGCTTGCTGCTGAGGATGCGATGGCGCGTGCTGAGGCTATGGTGACGGCTTATGTCGAGGCCGGTTTCGAAAAACTGCATCTCGACACATCGATGGGCTGTGCTGGCGAGCCCGTGGCGCTTGCCGACGAACTGACCGCCGCAAGAGCCGCACGTCTGGCGAAAGCTGCCGAAGAGGCTGCCCGTCGCAGCGGTCGACGTCTGCCGGTCTATGTCATTGGCACCGAGGTGCCGCCGCCCGGCGGTGCGACCCATGCACTGGACGAGTTGGAGATCACGCGGCGGGAAGCAGCTCTGAGGACGCGTGATGTTCACCATCAGGCATTTGCCGAAGCCGGCGTCAGTCCAGCTTTGGAGCGCGTTATCGCCATCGTCGTCCAGCCGGGTGTCGAGTTCGGCAACGCCAATGTCGCGCTCTACAGGCCCGAGCGCGCGCAAAAGCTGATCTCTGCGCTCGATGAGATGAAGGGACTGCTTTTCGAAGCCCATTCCACCGACTACCAGCCGACAGCCGCGCTTTCGGCTCTGGTCGACGGCGGGTTTGCGATCCTGAAAGTCGGCCCCGGCCTGACCTTCGCATTGCGGGAGGCGCTCTACGGCCTCGATGCGATCGCCGGTATTCTTGGCGATGGTGGGCCAGGCAGCGGACTGGCGGCGGCGATGGAAGAGATCATGCTCGCTGAGCCCAGCCACTGGGCTGGCCACTATGGTGGTACGGCTGATGAGCAGCGATTGCAGCGGCATTTCAGCTACAGCGACCGCATCCGGTACTATTGGCCCAACGCGCGTGCGGCGGCAGCAGTCGACGAACTACTCGCCCGGTTGCCCGACGAGATCCCGGAGACACTGATCAGCCAGCATCTCGCCCGCCTCTATCCTAATGTGGTCGAAAAGCGTGTCGCTCCGAAAGCCCGCGATCTCTGCCTTGCCGCTGTTGATGCGGCGCTCGCTCCCTACGTCACCGCGACAGCGCCTCGATAAGCGATGCGCTGCATATCGCTCTGCCCGAGCGAGCGCAGATCCGAAATCAGATTTTCAGCCGGAGACAGTTATGGCGTCCGTAAACGTGGCAAATGTCCGCAAGAACTATGGTCACTTCGAAGTATTGCACGGGGTCGACATCGATATCCGCGACGGAGAATTCGTCATCCTTGTCGGCCCTTCCGGCTGCGGCAAGTCGACCTTGCTGCGCATGATCGCAGGGCTTGAGGAAATCTCCGGTGGCAACGTCTCGATCGGCAGCAAGGTCGTCAACAACGTCGCCCCGAAGGAGCGCGACATTGCCATGGTCTTTCAGTCATATGCGCTCTATCCGCATATGACGATCGAAGCGAATATGGGATTTTCGTTGCGACTGGCGAAAGCGCCGAAGGAGCAGATCAAGGCGCGTGTCCGCGATGCGGCGCAGATCCTCGGCCTCGAACATTTCCTCGACCGCTATCCGAGAAATCTCTCCGGCGGTCAGCGTCAGCGTGTTGCCATGGGCCGCGCCATCGTCCGCCAGCCGCAAGTCTTCCTCTTCGACGAGCCCCTGTCCAACCTCGATGCCAAGCTTCGCGTGCAGATGCGCTCCGAGATCAAGCAGCTGCATCAGCGGCTGAAAACGACGACCATCTATGTGACGCATGATCAGATCGAAGCCATGACCATGGCCGACCGGATCGTCGTCATGCGCGATGGTTATGTCGAGCAGATCGGTTCACCGCTCGATCTCTACGACCGGCCGGCCAATCTCTTCGTCGCCGGCTTCATCGGTTCGCCGGGCATGAATGTCATCAAAGGCAGGATCAGCGCGTCCGGACCGCTCGAATTCATCGCCGACGGAGGGGCGCACCTGCCGCTGCCGGAGGCTGCTGCGGCAGCACGCGGCGCGGAGGTGGTCTATGGCATCCGTCCGGAGCATCTGATCGTCAGCCAAGACGGCGTGAGCGCCGAGGTAGCGGTCATCGAACCGACGGGCGCGGAGACCCAGATTAACGCGAAGCTTGGATCGGATCCCCTGGTGGCGACGGTGCGAGACCGGCTTTCCCTGCAGGCCGGCGATACCGTCAGAATGATGCCGGATCTCACCAAACTGCATCTTTTCGACGCCAAAACCGAAAAGCGCCTGCCGATCGGCTAGCGGCTGCTTTACGCTACTGAATGAAAACGGTGCGGCGATGATCGCCGCACCTTGTCTTGCTTTGACGGGTCTAACCTCAGAACTCTTCCCAGTTGCCGCCCTTGGTATCCAGTGCGGCATTTCCTGAGAATGCGGAGGCAATCTTGCGACCGAGCGCCCGGGCGGGAGACGGCGCCGGCGTAGCGTTTCGCCCGGCGCTTCGAACAGGCGCCGAATGCGAAGCATAGCCTGCTTCGTTCAGCTTGAATTGAGCCAGAAGCTGGTTGAGCGACGCAACCTCCTTCGCAAGATTGTAGCTTGCAGCGGTCGACTCTTCGACCATGGCAGCGTTCTTCTGCGTATCCTGGTCCATCTGATTGACGGCCGTGTTGATCTGGTCGAGGCCCAACGACTGCTCCTGCGATGCTTCGACGATCGCAGCGATATGTCGGTTGATTTCCTGAACCTCCGAAACGATCGCCTGAAGCGCCTTGCCGGTATCGTCGACCAGCTGCACACCTGCATGCACCTGCGCATTCGAGGCCGTGATCAGATCCTTGATCTCTCTGGCCGCCATTGCGGAGCGCTGCGCCAGTTCACGCACTTCCTGCGCGACGACGGCAAAGCCCTTGCCGGCCTCGCCAGCGCGGGCTGCTTCAACACCGGCGTTGAGCGCCAGCAGGTTCGTCTGGAAGGCGATGTCGTCGATCACGCCGATGATATTGCCGATCTCACCGGAAGACTTGGAGATCTGCTCCATGGCGAGCACGGCCTTGCGGACCACCTCACCAGAATGTTCGGCGCCCGTTTTGGCACGGGCCACGAGCTGGCCGACATCCTGGGCGCGTTTGCTGGAACCCTTGACGGTCGTGGTGATTTCTTCGAGAGCAGCAGCCGTCTCTTCGAGAGCCGCCGCCTGCTGCTCGGTGCGCTTGGCGAGATCGTCGGCAGCTGACTTGATCTCGTTTGCTCCCGAGTCGATGCCGCGGGCATTCTGCGACACCCGGTTCAACGCGGATTGCAGCTTGTCGGCGGAGTCATTGAAGTCGCTGCGAACGCCATCGAGCCTTGCCACGAAGGGCTGCGCGATCCGGTAGGACACATCGCCCTCGGCAAGCTTTGACAGGCCGGCAGCGAGATTGTCGACGGCAAACTGCACATCGGCAGCGTCCTTCGCCTTTTCCTTCTCGCGCTCGATCTGCTCTCTTTCGCTCAAGCTGCGATTGGCTTCCGCCTCCTGTTCGAGGCGAACCCGCTCGATCGCGTTCTGCTTGAAGACCTGAACGGCACGGGCCATCGCGCCGATTTCGTCAGGCCGGCCCTGACCTTCGACCTCGACATTGATATCACCTGCGGCCAGACGCGCCATTGTGCCTGTGGTCTTCTTCATGACCGACGCAATCGAACGCGCGAAGACGAGGAAGCCGAGCAGCGAAATAAGTGAAACGACGACTGTGCCGATCCCAGCCATCCAGAGCGCCTGCTGCGATGCTTCGACGATCTCCGTCACATCGGAACCGATTTCGAAGACACCGATCTTGCGACCGGAGAAATCTTCGAAGGGAATGGCGGTAACTTCATAGTCCTTGTTGCCGAGAACGGCATGGACACGGACGCGGTCACCGTTGAAACCCGCCTGCAACTGTTCCTGGGTGAGGATCGTCTTGTCTCCGAAGGTCGAGGCCTGCGGCACAAATTTCCCGTCCTGCAGGATATGGACCGCAACTTCGGCATCGACGGATTTTGCAAGCGGCGCAAAATAGTCATTCGTGAGCGAGGTGCCGACATCGACGACGCCGACGGTCTTGCCCTCCTTGATAACGGGGGCCGAGGCAAACATGCTGACGGCGGTCCGCCCAGGTTCGATGCCTGCATTCAGTTTACCCTGCGTCAGCGCCGCAACGATCATCTTGCGACGTCCCTTGAGATCGTCGCCGAAAGTATCAGGCGTGTGGATACGTGCGACTGCGAGGCCATCGCCATTGCTGAAGGTGATGAGCTGAAGGCCTTGCGCTTTGATCGCCGGCAGGCTGGCCGTGTATTTTGCAAGAATGGATGCCCGATCATTCTTGGCGATCAGATCAGCCGTTTCAGGCTCACCGGCAAGGGCTACTGCAAGCCCGGCAGCCGCGCGTTTCTGCGCATCCATATCGGTCTGGATGACGTGCAGGTCGGCCGAGAGCTCCTTCTGAAGCGATTGATCGCTCATCGCGCTCTGGCGATGCCAAGCAAGACCACCGATTGCTGCGCTCGCAAACAAAACCGCAGCGAACCCGTAGGCTGTGATGCGGATCCAAATCGGCCGCTTAATCTGTTCTTCGCTCATATCGTCCTCTCATGCGTCGAGTACCCTAATTCTTGAGAGGAAAACTTGTTTTTTACTTAATTTTGAATGGTCAACATTATGGACATAATCCGTAGGCACATATCGCCGACAGCGCTAGCAAGCGGCGCCTTATCCCGCATAGATTGCGTCTATTTCCGTCGCTTGGGCGAGTTCGAAACTCCACACCTGAGGGATGGACGAGCATCGACAACGCGACATGCCGTATCGCCTTCCATGCCAGACCAATCGGCGTCTCATGGCAGGAACCGACTAGATGGTTTCAGATACTCGGCCTTATTCGTTGATAAACCACGGAGTTTTCTATCATCACCCAATCGGGTGATGCTCAAGTATCAGTCTCTCCTCTAAAAGATTTGGCCAGACTAATATTCGGCTTCGGCCGCTCATATGACTTTACCAATCGAAAGACAGTCAAATGGAGCATGCGGATATTGTCGATGCCATCTATCGGGCTTCTGTAAACATACAGTTGTGGTCCAGCACATTATGCGCGGTTGTCGACTATGTCGGAGCAACAGCCGGCAACATTGTCTATCAGGCCCCTGATGGGAAAAGCAGCTTTCTGATCCCCGGCCGGATGCGCGAAGATCTGAATGACCTTTATTTGCAGCATTACGCCGGCAATCCCTATGCAAAGGCGTTCGAGAAAGTTCAGCCGGATCAGGTGGCGATCGGCAATGAGCTCATCGATGATGCCGCCGTTCGGCGCACCGCATACTATGCCGACATCTGCGCGCCTCAAAACATCTACAATCAGCTTTTCGTTCCTCACGCCAGCCTGCACGAACGCGGCGGTATCGGCGGGGTAGCGCTTTTTCTCTCCAAGGCCCAGGACACCGAAAACGCCCAGGCGGCCCGGAAGCTCCTGCAATTGACGCCGCATCTTTCCCGCTCGATAGAGCTTTCCCTTCATGTCGGAAGCATAAGACGAGAAGCCAGCCTTCTGCAGCGGCTGCTCGAGGCCCTGCCCGATGCGGCCATGCTGCTCGATGGCCAGGGCGAAATCGTCTTGCTGAATTCCGCCGCAGAAGACATCCTGAGACGGGGCGACGGCCTTTCCATCAACAGACATGAGCGCTCGGCGCTTCCAAGCGTTTCCAGCAGCTCCAAGGCTCTGGCTCATGCGATACGGCAAGCCATCGAAATCGCAACCGGAACCGCCACGCAATTGCAGGGCGCTGTCCAGATTCTCCGACCGTCGGGCCTGCCGCCCTACCTCGCGCAGGTCACTCCACTACCGCCAAATTCCTTCGTCGCATGGGACCCGGCAGATTCCGGCGCCCGCGTGCTTCTTCAGATCGTCGATGCGGAAAGCCGCGCCACCGGGCAGGCAGAGCAGCTTCGCAGCATCTTCAGCCTAACCGCCGCGGAAACGAAAGTGGCTGTGCTTGTCGGCTGCGGATTTTCGGTTCCAGAAACCGCCAGGATCCTTGCCCTGTCTCCCAACACCGTCAAAACACATACAGCAAGGCTCCTATCCAAGACGGGTGTGCGATCTCAAGCGGCATTTGCGCGACTGATGGCATCCGTTCCCGCGCGGCCCGGCCGGCCCTAATCCCGTTTCCGTCGCAAAGTGATAACGAGAGGCATTGTAAGACCGAAAAATACGGGAAGGTGCTGAAGGGACATCCCCTTCCCGCTCAACGCATCGACTTCTCGATCAGGGATCGGGCGTCGTCAGTTCCGTTTCCTTGGTATCGACGACGAATACGGCCAGAATTTTTGCCGGCTTCGTCTTGCTGGCATTCGCACTTACCAAGTGATGATCGCCGGGTACTTCGATCCAGTTTTCACCGGTTCTGAAGACCTTTTCCTTGCCGTCGTTCACCTTGCTTTTGATTTCACCCTCGATGACCGTCGCGTAGATGAAAGCGCTCTTCGCGTGGGTATGCGCGGGATTATATCCGCCCGGCCCGTATTCAACGAGAACGCCGCGCATACTTTTGCCCGGGACGTTTGGCAATTCATGGTCGAAGACGACCGTGATCTTGGCATTGTGGGCCTTCTGGGCCGCGAAAGCCGGGGCTGCGGCAAGTGACAGCGCCAGCGCGGCAGTGGTCATGGACTTGAGCATCGTATCTTTCTCCTCTGAGGCTCGCTACGACCTGGGCAAGCTAAGTCCACGCACGAGGAAAGGTCAGATATACGATGGTTTAACGCGCTGCCCTGCGGCTGTGATGACACAGTCCGCCAGTCTGTCGACAACTAGTTAAGGTTGTTGTTGCGGTTGCCGTCAACAAGATATATCTCGGAAATGCCACTCGAAATTGTCTTTTCTCGCCGTCGCTGCGATTGAGACCAAACTCCCGAACCGATCATCCCGGAGCGATCGAATGCATATCCAGCCGCAACACCGGATCTATGTCTGCTTCTTTCTCTTCGCCATTTCGATGGGAGCACTGCTTTCGCGCCTGCCCGACCTACAGGACGCCCTGGGCGTCAACAAGTCGGAACTCGGCCTCACGCTGATCGGCGCAGCGATCGGTGCGTTGATTTCCTTGACATTCGCGTCGCCGCTGATTGCGCGCTTCGGCGCGCGCAAGACGGCGTTCCTGACGGTGCTCGGCACGTCCGCGCTACTGGCAACCATTCCCTGGGCCAATGCCGCCTGGCTGGTTTTCTTCATCCTCTTCTGTGAGGGCTTGCTGGCCGGCGCCCTGGAGATCAATCTCAATGTCGAGATCGATCGCATCGAAGCCCAACTCGGCCGCGGCGTGATGAACAGGGCACATGGCTTCTGGAGCCTTGGATTCTTCCTGACCGCACTCGTCGGCTCTGCCGTTCGTCAGGCGGGCGTGCCAATGCATCTGCATCTTGCGCTGACATTCACTTTCGTCTTGATCGTCGGCATTGTCGTCATCTCGGGCATAGAGAATGCGCCGGCCCGTGCCGGAGTTGAGCATGTGGAAGGCCCAAGTATGGCGCTGCCGACATGGGGGCTCATGCCACTTTGCGTGATCGGCATTGCCGCCTTTCTGGTGGAAGGCGCAGGTATTGACTGGTCGGCGATCTATATGCGTGACACCTTCGCGGTCGAACCCTTTATCGGCGGCCTTGGCCTGACGCTGTTCACCTTTTTCATGGCGGTCGCCCGACTGTTCGTCGATCCGCAAGTCGACCGATTTGGCGCGCGCGCCGTCGCCACGTTTCTGCTGGTTCTCGCGGTAGTCGGGCTCTGCGCCGTCTGGCTTGCGCCACACCCCTATGTCGCACTGTTCGGTTTTGCGCTGATGGGCGGCGGCTGCAGCGCGGTCTATCCGCTCGCTGTTTCTGCGGCGGCACAACGAACTGATCGCCCAGCCCATCTCAATGTCGCGGCTCTCGGGCAGATGTCCTTCGTCGTATTCTTCCTGGCCCCGCCCCTTCTCGGCTTTGTCGCCGAACATGCCGGCATCAGAGTTTCCTACCTTGTCTGCCTGCCGATCATCGTCGCAGCCCTTTGTTTGACAAAGGCGTTGAAGCCGCGCGCCGTTGATAACAAGGAGGATACCGAGGACGAAGCCAGTCAGGCCGCATGCGGATAGACCGTGCCGGCTTAGGATTGATCGCCCTGGCCGGCAGACCGGCGAACGACGAGCGTACACGGCAACCTCTCGACGCCAGGTTGGACCGGTTCACCTTTCGAGAAACCGAGGATCGCAAGCCCGGCGCGGTGACCGAGTTCCTTGAGTTCCATGTCAACGGTCGTGAGCGGCGGGCGTGTCTGCCGTGAGACGACTTCCCAATTGTCGAACCCGACGACCGCAACGTCGCCGGGGATGGAGACGTTTCTGTCGCGCAGCGCATCGATGACGCCGCGAGCGATCTCGTCGCTGCCACAGAAGATCGCATCCGGTTTGGCCCCGGATCGCGAGAAGACCGTCTCGATCGCCGCATGCCCCCATTCTTCCGACCAGTCACCGAACATGACCTCGGCCGTCTGTCCCACGAGCTCCCGATAGGCCTCGGCGCGAATACAGGCGGCACGATAGTTCTGCTCGCCGGTAATGTGCAGGATGCGGGAGCGGCCGAGGCTCTGGAGATGTTCAACCGCAAGCCGCGCACCTTGAGCGTCGTCGGGATGAAAGCTGACGCTGTCCGCGGGTCCCTGCGCGAAGACGTAGACGACTGGAATGCCCAATTGGGTCAGTTCCGGCGGTGGTTCCAGATCAATGCGCGTCGCGGTGAAGATGATGCCGTCGACCTGCCGGTCGCGCAGCGCTTCGAGATGCAGTCTTGCCAGCCTTGGATCATTGTTGGTGGCGCAAAGGAAAAGGGAGACGCCATGGTCAACAAGCACTTCCGATACGCCGCTCGCCATCGGTAGCGTCAGACGCCCGTATGTATCGTTGGTCAGCATGCCGATCGCATGGCTGCGCTTGGTCAACAACCCACGCGCGAGCGCGTTCGGTCGAAATCCGATCTCCTCGGCGATCCGTCGCACCTTTTCACGGGTCTCGACATTGGTTCGCCCAGTGCCATTCAGCGCGTTCGACGCAGTTGAAATACTTACGCCCGCAGCCTTCGCAACGTCACGGATCGTATGTCGGCTGCCACCAGATTCCTTCAAATTCGCACCTGTTCAACTGGCTTGTTAAAACCTTTTAGCAGAAAAAATTTAGCTGCTAAAAGGTTTTAACAAAAAGATGGTCTTTTGATGCATACAGACTGTCGACATGAAAAATTTTCTCCGTTAACGTCATCTTCGTCTTGAGGCAGAGGAGCCTCGCATAAGAGAAGGGGAACCCATATGTTACATTTGAAAACCACGATTGCCGCTGTTGCGTTGCTGGCGAGCTCTTCTCTCGCCAGCGCCGAAGAAATCACGCTATGGGTGCGCACATCTTCGGGTGCCGTGCTTCAGGGCCTGGCCGAAAAGTACAATGCTTCGCATTCCGACAAGGTTAACGTGACCCAGATCACCGCCGAGCAGATGGTGCCGAAGCTCGGCGCCGCAATCGCCGGCGGCGCAGCGCCTGATGGGGCGGTCCTTGATCTGATCTACCTGCCGACCTTTGCAGCCAATGACAGCCTTGAGGACATCAGCGACTTCGTCAAGGGTCTGCCCTATTCGGCAGCACTCAGCCCGTCGCACATCCGCCTTGCCACTTATGACGGAAAGGTCTACGGCGTGCCGGCGCTGCCGGATGCCTCGATCATCGCTTACAACACCGACCTCTTCAAGAAGGCCGGCCTTGACCCGAACAAGGCTCCGGCCTCGCTCGATGAGATTGCCGCCGACGCCAAGAAGATCCATGCGCTCGACAAGGAAACCTACGGCTTCTACTTCGTCGCCAATTCCGGCAGCTGGCTGATCTACGACTTCCTGCCGCATCTGTGGGCGGCCAATGGCGACGTGCTCTCCGATGACGGCCGCACGGCGACCGTCGACACGCCGGCGCTGCGCGACACCATTGCTGCCTATCGCGACATGTGGAAGGAAGGCGCCATTCATCCGACCTCCCGTTCAGGCAACGGCAACAACGCCGTCGAAGCCTTCGCCTCCGGCAAGGTCGGCATCCTCATGACCGGCTCCTACATCGTCAACCTGCTGACCAGCAAATATCCCGACGTCAAGTTCGCGGTCGCCCCGATCCCAGGTCCTAAGGGCGGCGCATCGAGCTTTGCCGGCGGCGATACGGTGGCCCTCATCAAGGGCATCAGCGAGGAGAAGAAGAAGGTCGCGCTCGACTTCGTGAAATTCTACATGGAGCCCGACCAGCAGGTCTACATTACCCAGGAATCCGGCATGCCGTCGCGCACGGATCTTGCCAAGGAAGCCTATGCCAAGTTCGACCCACGCAATCTGATCGCCTACGATATCCTGGCAAAGGCGCGCACGCCCTATACCTTCTCCTCGGATGAGTTGTTCGTCAGCCGCACCGGCCCGTTCCTCAACCTGATCCAGGGCACGATTTTCGGCGATGATGTCGACGGCTCGATCAAGAAGGCGCAGGACGACTTCACCAAGATCCTCGATCGCACCAATCCGTAATCACATCTCAAGCGGGGCGGCCTCCCGCCCCGCTCCTTCCGCGGATGCCGACGCGCGGTTTTGAAATCTTCGAGGAATGACAGTGGTCGACACGCCGACAACACACATAAAACAGCCGATCTCCGGAGAGCCGGAGCCGAAGGGCTGGCTAGGGCTGGCCTTCATCCTGCCCGGCTTTCTGTTCATCCTGGTGCTGTTTCTCGTTCCGCTCGCCATGACGATATGGATGAGCTTCTACAACTGGCCGCTGCTAGGCCGAAAGAAATTCATCGGTCTTGCCAACTACGGCGAACTGCTGGGCGACATGCAGCTCTGGCATTCGCTGGGCTTCACGATGCTCTATACCGTGCTGGTGACGGCCGCGATCTTCGCCGTTGCCTTTCCCTTGGCACTGCTCGTCGATCGCCCACTGCGCTCGGCCGGCTTTTTCCGCACCATCTTCTTCATGCCTGTCGTCATCGGTTTCGGCGCGGCCTCCACACTCTGGATGTGGCTGCTCAATCCTGACAGCGGCGTCTTCGCTCAGGTTCTGCGTGGCATAGGTCTCATCAGCTCGGCACCGCGCCCGCTCGAAAGCTTCTGGCCAGCGATGGCCGTGATCATCCTGATGGTCGTCTGGAAAACCGCAGGCTTCACGATGGTCATCCTGCTGACCGGCCTGCAGGGCATTTCCAACGATGTCATCGAGGCCGCCAAGATCGACGGCGCCAGCGTCTTCAGCCGGTTCCGCTGTATTACCCTGCCGCTGATGCGCAATTCGCTGGTGCTGGCTCTGGTCCTCAATGTCACCTCCTCGATGCTCGCCTTCGACCAATTCTTCATCATCACCCAGGGTGGGCCGGAAAACAGCACGATCTCGGCGGTATTTTCCATCTACCTGGCATCCTTCTCATCCTATCGGCTCGGCTACGGTTCGGCGCTCTCCTTCGCGCTGCTGATCGTGCTGGTCGCCATCAGCGCCATTCAATTCGTGCTGCTGCGCGAGCGCCCGGAGGAAGGCTAATGACCGTGACCCCATCCAAGATGAACACCAATCCGCGGGGCGGCCAGACGGGCTACCTGCTCTTCCTGCTGGCATCGATCCTGTTGGCGATCTTCTTCATCATGCCGATCGTCTGGTCGCTGGCGAATTCCTTCAAGCCGGCTGCCGAGGCGCTCGCCAACCCGGCCGCGCTGTTTTCCAAGACCTTCTCGCTGGAAAATTACCGGCGGCTCGAGAATGTCGGCGCCGGCTGGTATGTGTACGCTGCCAATTCGGTGATGATCGCAGTCGGCACGGTTGTGCTGACGGTGGTCGTCTCCGTGCCGGCCGGCTACGGCTTCTCCAAGTTCCGGTTTCCCGGCCAGTCGCTCCTCTTCGTGCTGATCATGGCGACGATGATGATCCCGTTCCAGTCGATCCTGACGCCGCTGTTCCTGATCCTGAAGCTGCTCGGGCTGCAGAACAACCTCTTCGGCCTGGTGCTGATCTACGTCACCTTCCAGCTGCCGTTTTCCGTCTTCATGATGCGCAATGCCTTTGATGCCGTGCCGAAGGCGTTGATCGAGGCGGCGCGCATCGATGGCGCCTCGCAGGCAACGATCCTGCGCCGCATCATGCTGCCCATTGCGCTGCCCGGCGTGGCGACGGTGGCGATGTTCGCCTTCCTCAATTCGTGGAACGAGTTCCTGGCCGCGCTCATCTTCCTGTCGGACCAGAACAAGTTCACGCTGCCGATCATGCTGGTGAACGTGTCCTCGGGCCTTTATGGCATCATCGACTGGGGCGCTCTGCAGGCCGGTATCGTGGTCACCATGATCCCCTGCATCATCCTCTTCCTTCTTCTGCAACGCTATTATGTGCGCGGCCTGACGGCCGGCGCCGTGAAATGAGAAGCGGCCCGTCCGCTCAAGGAGTTCCCATGCCCATCGCCCAGAAATCACAGTCACGATCCCCGATCGACCGCTACCTGCCGGCTGACCATACCCGCGTCGCCTTCAATGGCGGCTTCTGGAAGAGCTGGACGGAAACCGTCCGCGACGTGACCATCCCCACCCAACATATGCGGCTTGACGAGGAAGGCTTTCTCGAAGTGCTCGATTTCGACAAGCCGGCCGGTCCGTTGGCGCGACCGATCCAGCCGAGTGGCCTGTCGATGCAGCATTTCTTCGATTCCGATTTCGGCAAGTGGATCGAGGCCGCGAGCTACACGCTGAAGAACAATCCGAATCCGGACATCGAGGCCAAGATCGACGCGATTGTCGAGAAGCTCGAACATGGCCAGATGACTGACGGCTACCTCAACAGCTGGTTCATCCGCCGCGAGCCGGAGAAGCGCTGGACCAATCTGCGCGACCTGCATGAAATGTATTCGATGGGCCATCTGTTGGAAGGCGCCGTCGCCTATTTCGAGGCGACCGGCAAGCGCCGCTTCCTCGACGTGATGATCCGCGCCGTCGATCACATCATCGACACCTTCGGCCGTGAGCCGGGCAAGCTGCGCGGCTACGACGCGCATGAGGAAATCGAGCTGGCGTTGGTCAAGCTCTACCGCGTCACCAAGGATCCCCGCCACCTTGATCTCGCCACCTATTTCGTCGACGAACGCGGCCAGATGCCCTCTTACTATGACGAAGAGGCGCGCAAGCGCGGCGAGGACCCGGCCAGCTATGTCTTCCAGACCTATGCCTACAGCCAGGCGCACATGCCGGTTCGCGAACAGACGCAGGTCGTGGGTCACGCCGTGCGTGCCATGTATCTGTTCTCGGCGATGGCCGATCTTGCGTTCGAGAATGATGACGAGGGCCTGAAGAGCGCCTGCGACCGGCTCTTCGACAATCTGGTGGGACGACAGCTCTATGTCACCGGCGGCCTCGGGCCCTCGGCCTCGAACGAAGGCTTCACTAGGGAATACGACCTGCCGAACGAGACGGCCTATGCCGAGACCTGCGCGGCCGTGGCGCTCGGCTTCTTCAGCCACCGCATGGCGCAGATCGAGCTCGACAGCAAATTCACCGACAAGCTCGAAACCGTGCTCTACAATGGCGCGCTGTCAGGCATCTCCCGCGACGGCGAACATTATTTCTATGAGAACGTGCTCGAAAGCCACGGTCAGAACCGCCGCTGGAAATGGCACTACTGCCCCTGCTGCCCGACCAATATCGCCCGTTTCATCACCTCGCTCGGTCAATATTTCTATTCGAGCAAAGCCGATGAGGTTGCTGTCCACCTCTACGGCGAAAATGCCGCGGAGCTCACGGTCGGCAATTCCTTCCTGCGTCTGAAGCAGAAGACCGAATATCCCTGGAATGGCGATATCGGGATTTCGCTCGGCCTCGATCAGCCGAAGCGTTTCACGCTACGCCTGCGCATTCCCGGCTGGTGCCGCGATGCCAAGGCCTCCGTCAACGGCGAAGCAATCAAGCTGGATATCATCAAGGGTTATGCGGCCATCGAACGTGAATGGAAAGATGACGACGAGGTTCGCCTCGCTTTCGACATGCCGGTCGATCGCCTCTATGCCCATCCGGCGGCAACGGAGGACAATGGCCGCTTTGCGCTGCGGCGCGGCCCAGTGATCTTCTGCGTCGAGGAAGCCGATCTCGGCACGGAGCCGCAGCGGCTGAGGTTGCCCTCGCAGGGCGAGATTGCCGCAAATTTCGACGAAACGCTCCTCGGCGGCGCCACGGTTCTCGAAGGCGACGCGCTGGAAGCCGATGCCTCCGACTGGCAGAATTCGCTCTATCGCACCGAGCCGCCGGCGCTGAAGCCGCGGCGATTCAAGGCGATCCCCTACCATCTCTGGGCAAACCGAGAGCCGGGCGCAATGGCCGTCTGGTTGCACGAAAAGTAGGGAGATCACAATGGCACGCCTTGAACTGCGCAACGTGGTCAAATCCTACGGCATTTACGAAGCCGTGCGCGGCATCAACCTCGATATCGAGGACAACGAATTCGTCGTCTTCGTCGGCCCCTCCGGCTGCGGCAAATCGACGACGCTGCGCATGATTGCCGGACTGGAACACATCACCGGCGGCGATATCGTCATCGGCGATCAGGTCGTCAACCGGCTTGGCCCCGGCAAGCGCGACATTGCCATGGTGTTCCAGAACTACGCGCTTTATCCGCATATGAGCGTGCGCGAGAACATCTCTTTCTGCCTCGAACAGCAGAAGCTGCCGAAGGCGGAGATCGACGAGCGCATCAGCCGTGCGGCCGAGACGCTGCATATTACCGAACTCCTGTCGCGGCGCCCCGGCCAGCTCTCGGGCGGCCAGCGCCAGCGCGTCGCCATGGGTCGCGCCATCGTGCGCAATCCCAAGGTCTTCCTGTTCGACGAGCCGCTGTCTAATCTCGATGCCAAGCTGCGTGTGCAGATGCGCACCGAGATCAAGCGCCTGCACCAGTTGCTGCCGACCACGACAGTCTATGTCACCCACGACCAAGTCGAGGCCATGACTATGGCTGATCGCGTCGTCGTCATGAATGGCGGCATCATCGAACAGGCCGGGCCGCCGCAGGAACTCTACCATCATCCTGTCAGCCAGTTCGTGGCCGGCTTTATCGGCTCGCCGTCGATGAATTTCCTCACTGCGATGCTTGAGGCCGAGGGAGATGGGCTGGTCGTCATCCTGGAAGACGGCAGCCGGCTTGCGGTTCCCGCGACCCGGTTTCAGGAATATCAGGCGCATGCCGGCAAGCCGGTCATCTTCGGAATCCGGCCGGAATCGATATCAAGCCTGACGCCGAAACCCGGCTTTGAAACCATCGAGGCGAATGTCGACCTGGTGGAGCCGCTGGGGCCGGAAACGATGATCTATTTCGACATCGGCTCGGTCAGCATGTGCGCCAATGTCGATCCTGAGAGCGACCCGCGCCCACGCACGAAAATGCCGCTCTCCTTCAACATGAACCGCATGCATCTCTTCGACCCCGTCGGCGGCAGGTCGCTTTCGGCCTGACGTCGACGTACGTGCGAACATACCAAAGGCGGAAACCCCTCGGATTAACCGAGGGGGCCGCCGCGATCGCGCACCATCTGCCTGAGGCGCGTGAAGACAGCGGCTGACTGGCGCACGCCGTCGTGTTCGAATTCGTTCGTCACCCAGGTCTTGATATTGCCGACATCACGGGCAGTCGCGAGTGACAACTCGGCATCGACATACATGTCATCGAAATAGACCGCTGCGGCGACCGGGATCTCGCTTGATGCCAGCCGGGCCGGATCGTAGAGCGGTTCGAACCCGTCGTGACGCGCCAGCGCCTCCACCGCATCGCGGAAGGGCCGCAGCGAGCGGATTTCCTCAAACATCCACGGATACATCATCTCGCCGGTCAGATAGAGCGGCCGGCTCTCTTCACCGAATTCGGCGAATTCCGACCGGATACGCTCTGCCGCCCAGCCGGTCGCACCCTTGCCCTGCCCGTAGATGCTTTCCTGCAATACGGCGAACATTGGATTTCCATCATAGGAGGTCAGCGACATGACGGAGGCGAGGAAAGCATCGGAGAACCGCGTTTCCTCCGGATCGGAGAAGGCTTCGTCCACCAGCCAGTGCACGTTCTCGTAACCCGGCGCCATGCCGAAATCGATGCCGATGGTCTGCAGCCGACGCACCGTCAAGCGATCCCCGTCAGGCAGACGGACATCATCGGCGGCAATGCGCTCGGCGATCCGGGCGATGCGGTCGCGATCGGCAGGATAGCGCTGGTAGTATTCCCGGTTCTTGGCAGCAACCCGCAGATAAGTGCGGCGATAAACCTCATCTGCCGTTGCCGAGAGCCCAGCCAGCCCGCCCGTGACATAGCAGGCAGCCAGCCCCTCCGGCGCCTGCGACAGATAAGTCAGCGTCAGGAAGCCGCCATAGCTCTGACCAAGCGTCTCCCAGCGCACGCCGCCGAACAAGGTCTTCCGGAGATACTCGCAATCGGCAATGATATTGTCGGCCCGAAAATGGCTGAGATAATCGGCTCCGGCCCTCCCGTCCGTAAAAGCAGCCATGGTGGCGCTCTCGATGCGGGTGCTTCTGCCCGTACCGCGCTGATCGAGCAGCACGACGCGGTAATTCTTGAGCGCCTCGCCGAGCCAGGACGGACCGCCGCCGACCGGTCGCGGCGACTTGCCGCCCGGGCCACCCTGCAGGAAGAGAAGGACAGGCAACTTTTCCTGCTTGCGTGCGGGATCGCAAACCTCGCGCGCGAAGACCTTGACCGAGGCGCCATCAGGCTTTTTCCAGTCGAGCGGCACGTCGACGAGATGGTCGCAGACATGAACCCCGGGGATCGTATATTCGCTGACGAGCATGATCAAATCCTGTGGAATGTTTGTCGACACACTGCCTACAATTGCCCTATGCTGGAATCAAGCATTCAATTTTGACAAAGATAACGGATATATAGCGTGTCTCTCCCGGTCTGGTCCCATCCCGTCGCAGCCATCACTGATGAAGAACGGCGCAACCGCCTGTCGCGCTTGCGCGAGTGCATGCAGACGCACGGCATCGCCGCCACGCTGCTCGGCCCGACAGAGAGCTTACGCTATTTTACCGGCCTGGTCTGGCACCTGAGCGAGCGGCTGCTCGGCGCGGTCGTGACTGACGATAAACTCACTTACATCGTACCCGGTTTTGAGCGCAGCCGCGTCGAGACCCTGGCGCACCTGCCCGGCGAGATTGCCGTCTGGGAAGAAGAGGAAAGCCCTGCCGCATTGGTATCACGGCTCGTCGGTCCGTCCGGCAAGCTCGCGCTCGACGATGCATTGCCGCTTGCCTTCTATCACGCCTTTACCAGAGAGATAGCGGCGACCCGCCTTGTCGATGCAGGGCCTGTCATCCGCGCGCTACGCGCCATCAAATCGCCGGCTGAAATCGCCCTCATCCGGTATGCGATGGGTATCACGCTAGATATTCATCGCAAGGTCCACGACACGCTCGCGCCCGGCATAGCCGCCTCGGACGTTGCGCGCTTCATCGACCAGCAGCATCGCGCTGCCGGCGCCGATGGCGGCTCGACCTTCTGCATCGTCTCCTTTGGTGCGGCGACAGCGCTGCCGCATGGGGCGGATGGCGAACAGATCCTGCAGGCGGGTGACGTCATTCTCGTCGATACGGGCTGCCGGATCGACGGTTATCATTCAGATCTGACACGCACCTATATGCTGGACGAGGGCAATCGCGAATTCGTACGCGCATGGGCAATCGAGCGTGAGGGCCAGCAGGCCGTTTTCGATGCGGCAAAACTCGGCACGCCCTGCGAAAGTCTGGACGTGGCCGCCCGCAACGTGTTTGTGCGGCATGGGCTCGGACCGGACTATCGCCTGCCCGGTCTGCCGCATCGCGCCGGCCATGGCCTTGGCCTCGAAATCCACGAGGCGCCCTATATCGTCCGCGGCAACGAAACACTGCTGGCACCGGGCATGTGCTTCTCGAACGAGCCGATGGTCGTCTTCCCCGGCACATTCGGCGTTCGCCTCGAAGACCATATCTACATGACCGAAGATGGCCCGCACTGGTTCACGACGCCCGCAGAAAATCCCTACGCAGTCTGAATTTCGTTTCCCTCCCACGCCAAGTCATCTGGTGCCATCGGTTCTCCTGGCGTCGGACATGAACGCGACGCCGATATCGGATGATAATCCGTCGGCAGCATATTTGTACATCCGGATCTTCCGGACCGGGCCTGCGCGACCGGTTCGCTTCAGTCACCTAGTCAATCAGCGAAGAGGTCGTCCGCCGCTTACACAAAAGCGTCACCGATAGCCGCTATGTTTAGGTCATCCGAATGAATTTTGGATTCATCCGAATGACTAATGAAGAACATTCGATCGAAGCAAGATCGCGGTCCGGCCACTGGCAGATCGTCGAGAAACAGATCAACAGGGATATCGCGTCAGGCGCGCTCCAGCCGGGAAGCCGCCTGCCGACGGAAGCCGAGATCATGGAGCAGTTCCAGGTCGGCCGCCACAGCGTACGACGGGCGATCGCCGAGCTTGCTGCTGCCGGAAAGGTGCGGGTCGAGCAGGGGCGCGGTACCTTCGTGGAAGAGCACTCCGTCATCACCTACAATATCGCCCGGCGAACGCGCTTCCGCAAAAACCTTCTGGAACAAGGGCGCGTTCCCTCCGGCCAGCCGGTCTCTGAGTCGGAGATCGTGGCGCCGCCGGGGATCTCCACAGCACTCAAGCTCCCGGAAGGCGCAAAGGTCTACATGATCGCCCGCCGCGGCTTTGCCGACGATGTGCCGATCAGCCTCAGTCATTCCTACCATCCGGTCGAGCGCTTCCCGAACATGCACCTGCGCCGCCGCGCGGGTGAATCGGTCACCAGCATCTACGCTGCCTTCGGCATCCCCGACTATGTCAGGCAGAGCACCATAATCCTCACCCGCCGCGCGATTGGTGACGAAGCGCAGCTTCTTGCCCAGTCGCCCCAGCAGCCGGTGCTCGTCGTCCAGAAAACCGACGTCGACATGGAAGGCCGGCCAATCGCCTATTCCGAGACCGTCTGGGCCGGAGAACGCGTGCAATTCAGCATTGATAACGAGCCGGAGGATCGCGCTGCGACGACGGCAAAAGGACAGGACGATGAATGACACCATGGAAGCCGGCGCGCCCCCTGCCAGCTTTAGCCATGCGAGCATGCTCGACATACTTGCCAGGGCGGATGCGGAAGGGATCAAAGCCGTTGCAGAGGAACTGCTCGATGATGTGGGAGCGGTTGAGGTTCTCGTGAACCGCACCGGCCTTGCGATGCTGCCCTACACTGACACCGTGCATAACACGGCCTTCCATCTCGGCGAAGTGCTGATGGCCGAGGCCCATATACGCCTGTCGGATCATGGCGTAGAAGGTTATGGCGCCGTCGTCGGGCGCGATCTCGAACATGCCATGGCGATCGCCGTCATCGATGCGAGTTTCGCAGGCAAGATCGGCAAGACCGGCATCGAGACCTTCCTGACCAGCGAACAGCGCCGCCAGATTCAGGACGACGATATCAGGCTGCGCAAGGTCGAAGCGACGCGCGTGCGCATGGAGACCTTCTGATGACACAGACCTTGCTCCTTCCTACTGATGAGGACATGCGCACGAACGCCACCTTCGATGCGCTGATGTGGGCACTTGCCCGTCCCGGCCGCGTCCAGCCCCTGCCCTTTCAGGGCCTTCTTGCGCTGGCCGAAAGCCTGCTCGACCGCGAATGCAGCTTCTTCTGCACCGATGAGAGATTGAAGGCAGAGATTGTCGGGACCGGCGCCAATGCCGTTGCCCTGCATCAGGCGGAATATGTCTTCGCATCGATCGGCGACCGCGCCGAAGTCTCCGCGCTTTCGGTAATGCTCAGCGGCAGTCTGCTCTATCCAGATGCCTCCGCAACGATTTTCGCGCCGGCCATCATCGGATCGGGAACGAGGCTTCGCCTGACAGGCCCCGGCGTCAACGGTTCCATCGATATCGCGATCGGCGGCGTGCATCCGGATTTCTGGGCGCTGCGCGCCGAAGCCACCCACTATCCGCTCGGCTGGGACATCTATCTAGCCGACGGCGCAAGCCTGATCGGCATTCCCCGCTCCACCAAGATAGAGGTGCTCTGATGGCCTATGTTGCAACACGTGGCGGAGAACACGCTATTGAACAGTCCGAGCGCTTCTATCGCGAAGAACTCGGACAGATCGACAAGGCCCGTGTCGACGCGATCGGCGAGAGCCTGCCTTACTTGGTCGACCGCGTGATGGGCGAAGCCTCGCTTTACGCGCCGGAGCTTGCCGCATTGGCGCTGGCCCAGTCCGGCGGCGACCTCTACGAGGCAGTGCTGCTGCTGCGCGCCTATCGCACCACCCAGCCGCGCCTGACGATTGCTGAACCGGTGCGCCAGCGGGATCTCTTTACAGTGCGGCGTATTTCGGCAGCCTTCAAGGATATTCCAGGCGGCCAGATCCTCGGGCCGACGCTCGATTATTCGCACCGTCTGCTGAATGTCGATGTGCTGAACGGAACGACCTTCGTTCCAGAACCGGTGGAAGCCGCAAAGACACCCGCACCCGCCACCCAGCCGTCGCTCACCGACTGGCAGAAGGCGCAGGGCCTGATCGAGGAGACATCAACGGAAGACGTACCGCTCGACGAGATCCCCGATGTGACGCGCGAGCCGCTGCTCTTTCCGGCAAGCCGCGCCCACAAGCTGCAGAGTCTGGCGCGTGCCGATACCGGCGGGACGCTGGCGCTCGGCTACTCGACCATGCGCGGTTATGGCAGCGTGCATCCGACCGTCAACGAATTGCGGCTCGCCGAAGCCGAAGTGCGCATCCGCCATCCGCGCGGCACGCTCTTCAGCGCCGGACGCGTGCGCGTCAGCCAAACGGAGGTCATCTCCAAGAGCAAGGGCCTCGAACTCGGCTTTTCCGCCACGTTCGGCTGGAACGAGGTGAAGGTCATTGCCGCCGCCTCGCTCGATCTCGCCTCCAATCAGCCCAATCCCCATCCGGCCTCGAATGAGGAATTCGTCCTCTACCATACGGAACCCGTCGAAAGCTCGGGCTTCTGCATCCACTTCAAGCTGCCGCATTACGTGACCTTCCAGTCGAGCCTCGATGCTATCAGGCGCGTCAAAGCCGACAAGGCGGCCAATGAAACCGGCGCACCCCAGGACGGCGCCGTCAAGCAGGCCGAACTCGAAAAGGCAATGCCGTGAAACTCGATCAACTGACAAAACCCTGGGCGGCCTTCAGCTATGGCTTCCTGGACGAATCCGCCAAGCGCGAGATGCGCCGCCGCATCCTCAAAGCCATCGCCATTCCCGGTTATCAGGTGCCCTATGCCAGCCGCGAAGTGCCGATTGCCCGCGGCTGGGGAACCGGCGGCCTGCAGGTGACGCTGACGCTCCTGAAGCCGACATCCGTCGTCAAGGTCATCGATCAGGGTGCCGACGATTCGGTCAATGCCAGCAGCATCCGCAAGTTCCTGCGCCGGGTTAGCTCGGCCCGGGAGACATTGGATACGCTGGAGGCAGACATCATCCAGTCGCGCCACCGCATCCCAGAAGAGAAGCTGCGCGAGGACCAGATCCTCGTGCTGCAGGTTCCCAATCCCGAACCGCTGCGGCCTGTCCAGCCGGACATGTCAGAAGCGCGTATCATGCATGGTGATGCCGATTACGGCCAACTCTGGTTGACCCTCTACGAGCAGCTGGTGCGCTCCGGCCGGATTATGCAGGGTTCCAGCTATCCGAGCATGGTCAATGGTCGCCATGTGATGACCCCTTCGCCGATCCCGCGCTGGGATGTGCCGAAGATGAACCAGGCGGCGAACCTCACCATCCTCTCGGCCGGCCGCGAAAAGCGCATCCATGCCGTGCCACCCTACACCCGCGTCGAACCGCTTGTATTCGACGACGTGCCCTACCGGGTCGAGGATCATGCTGACAAGATTTGTCACCGCAGCGGCGTAACAGGCTATTTCATGAACGAACTACCGCAGGATGATGGCTCCTCCACCTTCGAGGTTTCCGACAGCCAGTATGGCGTCAAGCATATCCGCAAGCAGGACGGCGAGACCGTTGCCATCGGCGAAACCTATTACAAGCAAGGCAAGATCGAGCAATGAGCGCCGCCCCCCTTTCCGCCTCCAATCTTTCTGCCGCCAATCTTTCGGCATCCGGGCGCCAGCCGCCGCGGCTGATGCTGTCCTCGCCGATCCTGACGATGAACGGCATCCGCAAGAGCTTCGGCAAGGTACAGGCGCTGCGCGGCGTCGATGTGACCGTCTATCCCGGCGAAGTGCTCGGGATCGTCGGCGAATCCGGTTCCGGCAAATCGACTTTGCTCAGGATGATGAACCTAGAAGACCGGCCGGATGACGGTGAATACAGGCTGGCGCTTCCCGGCCGCGAGGATATCAACCTCTTCGCGCTCGACCGTTTCGAGCGGCGCATGCTGCGGGCGCGCCATATCGGCATAGTCTACCAGAACCCGCATCTTGGTTTGAGGATGAACCATACGAGCAGCGGAAATGTCGCCGAGCGGCTGCTGATCGCCGGCGAGCGGAATTTCGCAACGCTTCGTGCCCGCGCCAAGGGCGCACTCGATGCCTCGGAATTTCCGGTCGCGCGCATGGATGCCCGTCCCGCAGAACTCTCGGGCGGCATGCAGCAGCGCGTGCAGCTTGCCAAGGCGATTGCGCTCGAACCGGCGCTTCTGCTGCTCGACGAACCTACCACGGGGCTCGATGTCAGCGTCCAGGCGCTGGTGCTCGACACGCTGAAGCGGCTGCAGCGCGAACGCCGGATCACCATCGTCATCGTTTCGCATGATCTCGGTGTTATCCGCACGATGGCAGATCGTGTGATGGTGATGCGCAACGGCGAAGCCGTCGAAGAGGGGCTCGCCGACCAGATCTTCCAGGATCCGCAGCATGAATATACCCAGCAGCTCGTGCATGCGAAGCTTTGAGAGGAGACCGAGCCGGTGAACATGCACACACATCCTGCCGCTTCGGCGCAGACCATTCTCTCCGTCCAGGGCCTCGCCAAGCATTTCGAGATGCATCATCTCAAACGCACGCTGCACGCCTTCGACAAGGTCGCTTTCGAACTCCGCGAAGGTGAATTCATCCTGCTGACCGGCGAAAACGGCGCCGGCAAATCGACGCTCTTGCGCACGCTCTACCGTTCCTACGTACCGCGCGCCGGCCACGCCTATTATCATACGCGCGAAGGTGTCATCGATCTAACAGTCGCAGCCGACGTCGATATCGCCCTCCTGCGCAAGCGGGAGATCGGCTTCGTGACGCAGTTCCTGCAGGCCCGTCCGCGCGTGGCGGCCGAAGAACTGGTCGCCGAGCCGCTGCGCCTTGCCGGCCAACCTTACGACGAGGCGATTGAACAGGCGCGCCGTTGGCTTTCCGCCTTCGGCGTCAAGCCGGGGCTCTGGGCGGCCTACCCCTCCACCTTCTCCGGCGGCGAACAGCAGAAGGTCAATCTGGCGCGTGCCCTCATCCTGCCGCAGCGGCTTCTCTTCCTCGACGAGCCGACCGCCTCGCTCGACAAGAATGCGCGCCGCGCACTCGTTGCCCGCCTCGCCGAGCTGAAAGCTGCAGGCGTCGCAATGATCGGCGTCTTTCACCACCCCGACGATATCGCGGATCTCATCGACCGCGAAATCAGCCTTCAAACCCGACAGATCCAGGATGGAGTAGAGAATGTGGCTGAGTGATTTCGAAATCGTGCTGCGCGATAGGGTCATACCGCGCGGTGCCGTGAGGATCGAAGGTGGCATGATCGCCGACATCAGGGAAGAGCCGGTGGCCGAAGCCGATATTTCAGGCGACGGCAGGCTGCTGCTTCCGGGCTTCATCGACATGCACGGCGATATGATCGAGCGCGAGATCGAGCCGCGGCCGAATGTGCGCTTTCCGCTGGAACTCGGCATTTTCGAACTCGACAAGAAGCTTGCCGGCAATGGCATCACCACCGCCTATGCGGCGCTCTCCTTCCATGCCAATAGCAGCTATGGCCACATCCGCTCGGAAGAGCATTCGCGCTCGATCATCCAGACGCTGGTCGAACTCCGGAAGAACGATCTCCTGATCGACCACAGGGTTCACGCACGTTTCGAAATCACCTTCACCCATGCCCGCGCCGTCATCGAAGACCTGCTGCGGGCCGGCGCCCTCGATCTCGTCTCGCTGATGGACCACACGCCGGGCCAGGGCCAGTACCGCGATGTCGAACGCCATATCGAGACGATCGCGCGCAACAACAAGATCAGTCTCGAACAGGCTGCCCAGCGTGTTCAGCAACGCATGGAAAACCGCGCCCAGAACAATGACGCGGTCGACAATCTGCAGGGCATCGCCGCCACCGCGCGCGACCATGGCGTCATCATCGCCTCCCATGATGACGACAGCGTAGAGAAGATCGCAATCGTGGAGGGACTTGGTGCGCGCATCAGCGAGTTTCCTGTGACGATGGCGGCTGCACAGGAGGCCCGCAAGTTCGGGCTGGCAACGGCCATGGGCGCACCGAATGCGCTTCGCGGGCTTTCCTATTCAGGCAATCTTTCTGCCCGTGAGGCCTATGAACGCGGCGTTCTCGACATCCTGGCGAGCGATTACCATCCCTCCGCCATGCTGCCGGCTGCCATCGCACTTGCGGAAGCCGGATCGGGCGGACTGCCGGCTTCTGTGGCGCTGGTCAGCGCCAATCCCGCCAAGGCGCTTGGGCTGACAGATCGCGGCGCGATCGAAGTTGGACTGCGTGCCGATCTCGTCATCGCCGAGCATGGCCGCCTTCCGCGGGTGCGGGCCACTTTCTGCCGGGGCAGGCAGGTCTATTCGGATGGAATTGTCCTGCGATTCCAAAAGGCTGCATAAGAAGCCTCCAGCCGGAAAGCGCCAGGGGCTGCTATTGAACAAAATACATCCGGATTTTCCGGATGTATTACTTGATAAAAACAACGTAACTATCGGCAAATATTGAACAATTACTTAATAAAAGTGTCATACTGAAATGCTATATTTCATTTCATAGACTGGTATTTAAGTACAATTCAGTTTCGTCTCTGGCGCTTCTGGCAAGCGGAGGTCTTCCGGTGCTTGAACTTCATTCCCTCAAGAAGAAATTCGGTCAAACACAGGCGGTCGACGACGTAAATCTGTCGATCTACGCCGGTCAGATGGTCGGCATTATCGGACGCAGCGGCGCCGGCAAATCGACATTGCTCCGGCTGATCAACCGTCTCCTGGACCCGACATCCGGCACGATCATGTTCGAGGGCAAGGATATCACCAAGCTGCGCGGCCGCGAGTTGCGTCTGTGGCGCGCCTCCTGCGCCATGGTATTCCAGCAGTTCAATCTGGTCGAGCGGATGGATGTGCTGACGAACGTTCTGATCGGCCGCGTCGCTGAGCACGGCTTCCTCTCATCCATGCTGCGCCGCTTTACGGATGAAGAGAAGGAAATGGCGATCCGCGCGCTCGATCGGCTCGACCTCGTGCCGCAGGCTCTGCAACGGGCTGGCACGTTGTCAGGCGGCCAGCAGCAACGCGTCGCCATCGCAAAGGCGCTGGTTCAAAACCCGAAGATCATGCTTGCCGACGAGCCGATCGCGTCGCTTGATCCGGCCAATGCGACACGCGTCATGGAGGCGCTGCGCAAGATCAATCGCGAGGATGGCATTACCGTACTCGTCAATCTGCATACGCTCGATACTGCCCGCAACTATTGCGAACGCATTATCGCCATGCGGGCCGGGCGGGTGCGTTTTGACGGCGCGCCGGCAGATCTGACCCAGGAACGGGTCCGCGAAATCTACGGCACGGAGGATTTCGACGCAGAGATCGACGAGGCCGTGACATCCACCTCATTCAACGCCGGTCGAACCGCAAAAGAGAAGGTCTACCAGGCGGTATGAGTTTCGCCCGCGGTTCTGCCAGGCCGCGGGCTTCTTTTTGCAACAGGAGAGTTGGAATGAAAAACGTCCTCATGCTTGCGGCCGTGACGGCCACGCTTGCCCTGTCCAGCCAGGCCCATGCCGACGGTTGGAAAAACCAGTACAAGACGATCCGCCTAGGCGTTCTCTCGGGCGAGAACGAGAAGGACCGCATCGCACGCCGCGTCGGCTTCCAGCAATATCTGGAAAAGGAACTCGGCGTGAAGGTCGAGATCTTCACCGCCGGCAATTATGACGGCGTCATCCAGGCGCTCGCCTCCGACCAGATCGAATTCGCCTTCCTCGGCTCCTCCGCCTATGCGGCCGCCTATACCGAAACCAATGGCGGCGTGGAACCACTGCTCGCGGGCCAGGAACAGGACGGCTCGACCGGCTACTATTCTGTCATCACCGTTCGCTGCGACTCCGGCTACAAGTCGGTCGACGACCTGAAGGGCAAGGTTCTCGCCTTCGCCGATCCGGATTCCACCTCCGGCTACGCCGTGCCTTACTATAACCTCGTCAAGCAGGGCTACGATCCGAAGACCTTTTTCTCGGCCATTCCCTTCTCCGGCGCTCACGAAACCGGCGTCATGGCCGTCGCCAACAAGCAGTTCGATGCTGCCGCGACCTATGTCAACAACGACATCAGCGGCATCCCGCAGCGCATGGAGTCGAAGGGCATGATCCCGAAGGGTGAGGTCTGCCGTATCTGGCAGTCGCCTGAGATCACCAACGGCCCCTTCACCACCCGCACCAACCTGCCCGCCGACATGATCGCTGAGGTCAAGGCAGCGGTAAAGGCAACGCCGGAGAAGGCACCCGATGCCTTCAAGGAAATGAGCGGCGGCGATAACTCCACCTCCAAAGGCTATGTCGAAGTCGATCATCAGCGCTATCAGTGGATCGTCGACATGCGCGACTGGCTGAAGAAGCAGCGCCGTAACGGCTGACATCCCTCATCCACGCCAAGCAACGGGAGCGCCGCGCCCTCCGGCGCTCTGACGACCGGGATCAGACATGACGACAGCATCAGCTTCCATCACGATCCGCCAGTTCGAGGCGGAATATCGCAGTATCCGCAGCCGCGCCAAAACCGTGCAACTCGTTTCGGT
The DNA here is from genome assembly GCF_056398305.1 of Rhizobium sp. 01T444. Taxonomy (NCBI): domain Bacteria; kingdom Pseudomonadati; phylum Pseudomonadota; class Alphaproteobacteria; order Hyphomicrobiales; family Rhizobiaceae; genus Rhizobium; species Rhizobium sp. 01T444. The sequence goes on along the minus strand of NZ_JBFTPD010000008.1, from coordinate 136,538 downwards.
CATGCTCATTGCCGCCGCGGTTTTGCTGACGGCCTGGACGGGCGGCTTCTTCGACATGACCGAGGTCAATCTGCCCTCGGGCGAGCGTATCACGACCTGGAAACTATGGGCTTCCCTGCCCCGGCTCGGCGAATATCTCTACAAGACACTGCCGCATTTGCGCCTCGAGACGCTCGGTTCCGATCTCGCCGAATGGTTCTGGCGCTGGCCGGTCTGGCTGGAGCTGCTCGGCGAAACGATCCTGATCGCCTATGTCGCAACGTTTTTCGGTGTCGTCGGCGCCTTTATCCTGAGCTTCCCCGCCGCCCGCAACCTCAGTCCCAACAGCTTTCTGCTGATCGCCTCCCGCCGTTATCTCGAGGTTATCCGCACGGTTCCCGATATCGTCTGGGCGCTGATCTACGTCTTCTGCTTCGGCGTCGGCCCACTTGCCGGCGTGCTGGCGATCTCGACGCATGCGACGGGTTCGCTCGGCAAACTCTATTCCGAGATCAACGAGAATATCGACATGCGGCCGCTGGAAGGCGTCAAAGCTTCGGGCGGCAACTGGTTTCAGCAGATGCGTTATGGCGTCGTGCCGCAGGTCATCCCGAACATCATCAGTTACACGCTCCTGCGCTTCGAGATCAATGTACGCTCGTCCTCGATCATCGGCTATGTCGGCGCCGGCGGCCTTGGACAGGAGATCCGCACAGCCATGTCGCTTCAGGAATACACCGATCTATCGGCGCTCTTCGTCATCATTCTCGTCACTGTCGTGATCATCGATTTCCTGAGTGAGAAGCTGCGCCACCGCATCATCGGCATCGAAAGCCGGAGTATCTGAGACATGGCCGACACCTCCTCCCTTTCCGGACTGCGGCAACGCGTGCCGGGCGCATTTTCGGTCCCGCCGCGCGTACGGCTGATGCGCTATACCGGTGCGATAGCCCTTATCCTGCCACTCGTTGCCGGCCTCTATCTCTTCGACTTTTCGCCGGCGCGCATCCTGAACGGCCTGTCGCGGCTCGGCATGATCTTCTCCTTCATGTTCCCGCCTTATATCTGGACGACCTGGCAGGAATGGAACGATGTGCTCGTCGGCCTCGGCCAGACGATTTCTATGGCGTTCCTGGGAACGCTGCTTGGTGCGGTGGTCGCCTTTCCGCTCGCCTTTCTCGGTGCCAAGAACATCATGCCGCTCGGCTGGGTGCGGCTGTCGACCCGCCGAGGTTTCGATGCGCTGCGCGCAGTGGAACAGATCGTACTCGCACTGATCTTCATCCGCGCCTTCGGCCTTGGTCCGCTCCCGGGCGTCTTCGCCATCGCCGTCTCGGAAATCGGCACATTCGCCAAGCTTTTTTCGGAAGCAATCGAAAATACCTCGCGCAAACCCGTCGATGGTGTTCTCGCGTCGGGCGGCGGACCGCTGCAGACGATCCGCCTTGCCATCATGCCGCAGGCCATGCCGGTGATCCTGTCGATCATGCTCTACAATTTCGAATCCAACACCCGCTCAGGCACCATTCTCGGCATTGTCGGCGCCGGCGGAATCGGGTTTCTGCTTGCGGACCGCATTGCCGCCTATCGCTGGCCGGAAGCCTGGACGATCATCTTCCTGATCGTCGCCGTCGTTTATGTTATCGATCTTTCCTCCGCCTGGCTGCGCGGTAAGATCATCGGTAAGAATGACAGCGCACGCTAAGCGGCGGAAGAGCGCGGCAAGGGAGACGGAATGGCAAGGATAATGGTGGTCGGCAATGCCAATGTCGACCGAATCTGGCGGCTCGACCGACCGCTGGTGCCCGGCGGGAGGCTCGCCTGCCAATCGATTGAGGAGCGCTATGGCGGCGGCGGCTTCAATACCGGCCTGGTCCTGCTCGATCGCGGCCATGAGGTGATACTCGTCACCAGTCTTCACGACGATGATCGAGGGCGCACCTATCTGAAGGATCTCGGCAAACGTGGCTTCAACACCGATTTCGTTGGCCTCGTGCCCGGAAAGACTGCAGCCGTCGACATCCTTGTCGACCCCAGCGGCGAACGCACCATCATCGCGCCTGCTGGCCGCCGCAGGCCTGGTATCGAAGCCCTGCCGCCGATCGATGCTTCGCTCGTCTACCTCAATGCACGGACGATGAGCCAGGCCGCCCTGCGGCAATTGGATGATTTCGACCAGGTGGTTTCGCAATATCCGCTCTCGGCTGAACGCCGGCCGGCTAATGTTCTGATCGCTTCGCGCTCGGACGTGAAAGGAGCGGCGCAAACCGCCTGGCAGGCAGCTGCTGAAATCGCCGCGCCACGGCTTGAAACCCTCGTGCTGACGAGCGGTATGCAACCCATCGAGATCGTCAGCCGGCAAGATTCGATCATCGTCGAGTTACCGCCAGCAGCCCCGGTGCGCGATACGACGGGAGCGGGGGATTATTTCGCTGGTGGTTACATCGATGCCATCATCGGAGGTCTTGACGCCGGCGCCGCAGCGCTGGCTGCCTGCAAGGTGGCGGCTTCGTACCTCGCCGCCTCCAGAAATCACGGCTCTTGAAAGACAGCGCTGCAAGCCTCACCTGATATTTCCATTGTTCACCTGTCGAACGACAGCCCTTTGCCTCCAACAGTCGCTGCCGGTCCTCAACGTCGACGCCTCACGCGTCGGAGGAGATTTCATGGGATTCATTGATCGTGACATTCAGCCGTCGTCAGACGCCGGGCTGCTGGATGCCTATTCCGAAACGGTGTCAAATACCGTCGATATGGTCGGCCCGGCAGTCAGCCGCATCGAGCGCATCGGCGGACGGGCGGGGCATGGTTCCGGCTTCGCCATCTCGCCCGACGGTCTCATCGTCACCAACAATCACGTCGTCGGCGATGCAAAGGCCGTCACCATCAAGACGCCTGATGGTGCAGTCGTAGAAGGCCGGGTGCTCGGCCGGGATGAAGACACCGACCTTGCGCTGATCCGGGCCAACGACTGGTCCGGCGCCTGGGCGCAGCTTGCCGACTCGAAGAAGCTGAAGCGCGGGCATATCGCTGTTGCCATCGGCAATCCGCTTGGCTTCGAATGGACTGTCACAGCGGGCGTCGTTTCCGCTCTCGGACGCTCGATGCGCGCCGCGAGCGGTCGCCTGATGGAAGATATCATCCAGACCGACGCGGCGCTTAACCCCGGCAATTCAGGCGGTCCGCTGGTCTCTTCGTCAGGTGAGGTCATTGGCGTCAACACCGCGGTCATCCAGGGCGCGCAGAGTATTGCCTTTGCGGTCGCATCGAATACCGCCAAGCACGTCGTGTCTGAAATCCTGCGCTTCGGCGAGGTCCGCCGCGGATATATCGGCATCGCAGCCGATACGGTCGATCTGCATCGGCGTATTGCGCTTGAGGCCGGCGTTCCCCAACGGACAACAGTCCGCCTGCGCCGCGTCGAAGACGATGGTCCTGCCGCCAGGGCCGGCCTTCGCGAGGGTGATTATCTGCTCGCAATCGCCGGCCATCCGGTGTCGGGGATAGACGACGTCGTCCGGCTATTGGATGGGTCGACGATCGATGCCGATGTCGATGTGCTGATTTTCTCCATCGCAGGGCGGATCGAACAACGCACCGTTCGCCCCGCAAAAAGAATACATTAGCATCTGCGGTAGCCGGATAGAGAAGAGAACGAAGTCGAGGCTCGCCTTCGTTCTCCAGTGGCGGCAATCGCTCCGCTGCCTTATGCGACCAGGCTCTGCGCCTCGATCTCGGCGATGAACGCGGCAACCGTCTCGCCGATGATTTCAGGATGATCTTCCTGCAGGTAGTGCAGGCCTTTGCCCAGCTTGATCAGCCGGCAATTACGCAGACGTTTTGCAAAATCCTCGGCAAAGGCGGTCGGAATGAGGGCGCCGGGATCGCCAGCGAAGAGAAGCTTCGGATAGTTCGATACCGCCAGAGCCTCGTGCGCCTTTTCCATGATCGCATAGACATCTGCCGGTTCGCCGGCGATCGGCAGCTCATTTGGAAATTGCCAGGTCGGCCGGCGCGAGGCCGGTGTCGGAAACGGCGCTCGATAGACGGCCATCTCCTCCTCGCTGAATTGACGGTGCGTTGCCCCCGGCAGTACGCCTTCAACGAAGATATTGTCCTGGAGAACGAGCGCCTCCCCCTCTCCCGGCGTGCGGAATCTGCGAAAAATCTCACGCTCGTCGCTGTTCTGCAGAAATTCGTCCCAGGTCGGGATCGGTCTGATGAACTCCATGAAGGCCAAGCCTCGGACGAAATCGGGACGACGGGCGGCGAGATGGAGCGCCAGCCCGCTTCCCCAATCCTGGGCGACGAGATAGGCCGACTTGATGCCCATCTTCGCTATGAAGGCGTCGACGTAGCGCACATGGTCTTCGAATCGATAGGCAATATCCGGCTTGCCGGATTGGCCGAAGCCGATCAAGTCCGGAGCGATACAATGGGCGGCATCTGCGACATGCGGAATGATGTTGCGCCAGATATAAGACGAAGTGGGATTGCCATGCAGAAGGAGGGCGACAGGGCCGTCCGTTCTGCCGGCCTCGCGATATGCCATTTCGGAATCGAGCACCGGCACGCGCGGCAGACTGATATCATGTCTCATGGCTGTGATCCTTGAACACGGTGGCAAAGACGATCTTCTTGAACCGCTCCAGGGGCTGGGCATCCCGCGATACTTTCATGCGCAGGATCGCGCCTTCCCATGAAGCAAGGAGGAATTCGGCCAGATCTTCCGGACTGATCGCATCATCGATCTCCCCGGAGGCCTGTCCTTCGGCAATGCAAGCCGTAAATGGCGCGCTCCATTCGCCAAAAATTTCCGATAGCCGCGTGCGCAGCGTCTCGCTCTGCGGGGCCGCCTCCAGGCTGAGATCGCCGATGAGGCAGCCGCGGCTGAAACCATCGGCAGCCAGACGGCCGGTGATGATATCGAGATATTTCTCGATGCGCTGGCGTGGTCTCAGCCCCGCATCCCCAAGCGCCGTCTCGATGGCGCACTGAAGATCCTGAAAGTAGAGATCCAGCACCTCCTTCGTGAATTCCTCTTTGGAACGGAAGTGGTTCGTGAACGAACCCTGTGGCACGCCCGCTTCGGCGACGATGTCGCGGACCCCCGCGCCAATGTAACCCTTGCGGAACATGACCTTTCGGCCGGCTTCGAGAATTGAGTTTCGATGTGAATGTTTTGCCATACGCATTACAATACGTACGACCGTATTAATGTCAAGACTGAGATCGTTTTGCGACGCAATCGGAGCCAGACAGGTAGAAAGACTTAAAAAAATAAAGGCACCCGCCAAACGGCGGGTGCCCTACTCATCGCTCTCAGCGATGACAGATTGCAATCACCTTACAGGGACCCGGGTGCCCCCGAGGCCGCAGCAAGCAGACCAAGCAGTGGCGACGGCTCATCAGAGAACACGTCATAGATACAGGGGGCTGCAAAAACCGCTGCTCCCAGAATGAAGATAATGATCCTTTTCATCGAAGCCTCCGTGGATGCAGCCAGCTGCACCCAAATTGAGCCGGGATGTTTAGACGAGATTGAGCTCGACATTGATGTTGCCGCGCGTCGCCTTCGAATAAGGGCAGGTCTGGTGGGCTTCCTCAATCAGCGTGCGGGCGACTTCAGGTTCCAGACCCGGCAGGCTGATGTTCAACCGGGCCTGCAGGAAATAGGCATCGCCGGTCATGCCGAGATCGACTTCAGCGTCAACAGCAGTATCGGCGGGAAGCCTCAGCTTGCGCTTGCCAGCAGCAAGGCCCATTGCCCCGATGAAGCAGGCCGACCAGCCGGCTGCAAAGAGCTGTTCAGGATTGGTGCCTGCATGGGCGCTGCCCGGAGGCGAAAGCTTCACATCGAGCTGCGCATCGCTGCTGCGAGCGGCGCCGTCGCGGCCGCCGGTGGTGTGGGTCTTGCCGGTGTAGAGAACCTTTTCAATCGTCGTCATGAGAGCACTCCTTGGTTTCGTGTCGCAACCTGCGACATCTGGTGACGGAGTGGTTTTGACGGTCTGACGTATCCCGTATGTTTCCAAAATCGGCCGAACTGTATCAAAGCGTAGCGCCGGTCTATCTGGACATTTTCGCATACAAATGCAGCGAAAAAATCAATTGGCGCGGATCGTCACTTCGGCCGCGAGACCACCGCCCTCGCGGTTGTAGAGCCGCACCGAGCCGCCGATTGCGGCTGCCAATTGCTGGGCAATGGCAAGGCCAAGGCCTGTGCCGCCAGTCTCGCGATTACGCGACTGTTCCAGCCGGAAGAAGGGTTGCATGGCGGCTTCGAGCATGGCGTCCGGAATGCCAGGGCCGCGGTCCATCACGGTGATGGCGATCGCCTCCTCGCCTTTCCGCTCAACGCTGATTTCGGCTGCACCTGCGAATTTCAGCGCATTGTCGACGAAGTTCGTGAGAATGCGACGAAGCGCATGCGGTTTCGTCGATGCAATGCCCTGCACGAGGCCGACGACGCTGACGGCCTTGTCCATGTCCTGATAGTCATAGGCGATGCTGTCGATGAAGGACGAGAGGTCGATACGGGAAAACTTCTCGCCATTGCCATGGGCGCTGCGGGCATAAGCGATCCCATCCTGCACGAGACGTTCGATCTCACCGAGATCGCGCACCAGCTTGTCCTTCTCGGGGGAATCATCGGTCATATCGGCGCGCAGCCGCATACGGGTGATCGGCGTCTGCAGGTCGTGCGAGATCGCAGCCAGAATCTGTACCCGCTCTTCGAGATAATGCGCGATCCTTTCGCGCATGGCATTAAAGGCGCGCGCCGCATGCGCAACTTCGCTCGGGCCACGCTCGCTGAGCGGCGGACCTTTCTTGTTGGGATCGAGTGCGTCGGCCGCAGCCGCAAGAGCCCCGAGCGGCCGGATTGCCTGGCGCACGGCAAACCAGGTGCAAAGCACGAGCAGCACCATCTGGATAGCAAGCACATAGGGCAACCATGCCGCAATCGGCATCGGAGGCCGCGGCGTGATGTCGATCGTCAGCGGACTTCCGTCACTCAGCGTCAGATGCGCCTGCAGCCGGCTGATATCGCCCGGAATGGATTCCATGCGGATCGGATAGGTGCCGCCGATCGCCTCTTCGATCCTGCCGCCGATTTCCCTGCCCTTGCTGGAATTGTCGGGCACACCGGGCAGACCGGGCCCAAGTTCGAAACGATAGTTGCCGCGGCTGAGACGATCGAGCAGGTCGCTGCGCTGATCCGCCGGCAGGCGGTCGAGAACGGCGATCGAGGTCGCGACATCACTTTCCAACGTGCCGAGCATGACGGCCTTGGCCGACATGGAACGCTCAACGAAGAGGACTGTGAAGGACAGGCCATAGGCAATCGCCAGGCCCGCCAGCAGAATGAAGAAAAGACGAGCCCGCAGCGTGCTCGGCCAAAACCCGGAGCGAAGAGCAGCCCCCACGCTCATGACCTGGCCTCTTCAATCTCCACCGGAACGGAAAAGACGTAACCTTCACTGCGCACCGTCTTGATATAGGTCGGCTCGCGGGCATCATCCCCCAGTCGCTGGCGAACGCGGCTGACCAGCAGGTCGATGGAGCGGTCGAAGAGTTCCGCATCGCGGCCCTGCGTAAGGTTCAGCAGTTGGTCGCGGTTGAGCACCCGCTGCGGATGGTCGATGAAGACCCGCAGCAGCCGGTATTCGGCGCCGCTCAGCGCAATCTCGGTTCCTTGCCTGTCAAGAAGATGCCGGCCGACCGTATCCAGGCGCCAGTCACCGAAGCGAAGCCACTGTCCTGCCTCCGAAATCTGCAGGTTCGGCGGCAGCGCGCGGGTGCGGCGAAGGACGGCCTTGATGCGTGCCAGCAATTCGCGCGCGGCAAAGGGTTTCGGCAGATAGTCGTCGGCGCCCATCTCCAACCCGATGATGCGATCCATCTCGTCGCTGCGGGCCGTCAGCATCAGGATAGGCGTTGCCTTGTGCTTACCCGCACGCAGCTCACGACAGAGCACGAGCCCGTCATCGCCCGGCATCATGACATCGAGCACGATGAGATCGACCGTATTGCCTTCGAGAAAGCTGCGCATCTGGCGGCCATCGGCGGCGACTGACGTCCGAAGCCCGTTCTTCTTCAGATAGCTGGAAACCAGTTCGCGGATTTCACGATCGTCATCGACGATCAGGATGTGGTCGACGTGCTCCATGTCAGGACTTTCGGATCCTCTATCTGTTGGCGTGCAGCAGAACTGTTATCTCAGACGCAGACTCGCTGCTTACTGTTTTGACTCTGAATTGGCTGCCACGAAACAGGGAATTCCGTTCGCGGCAGCCGAGGCAGGCTTTAGAAGCGATCGACATCCAGAATGGCCTGGGCAAAGGCCTGCGGTGCTTCTTGCGGCAGGTTATGGCCGATACCGCCAGTGATGTTGCGATGCTCATACCTGCCGGTGAACTTTTTGGCGTAGGCCGAAGGCTCCGGATGCGGCGCGCCATTGGCGTCGCCTTCCATGGTGATGGTCGGTACGGTGATAACAGGAAAAGCAGCGAGCTTCTTTTCCAACGCGTCATACTTCTTTTCGCCATTGGCAAGGCCAAGCCGCCAGCGGTAGTTGTGGATGGTGATTGCGACATGGTCAGGGTTTTCGAAGGCTTTGGCAGAGCGGTCGAAAGTTGCGTCATCAAATTTCCACTGCGGCGAAGCAAGCTTCCAAATCAGCTTTGCGAAATCATGCCGGTTGGCCTCATACCCCTCGCGGCCGCGTTCGGTGGCGAAGTAGAACTGATACCACCAGGACAGCTCGGCCTGCGGCGGAAGCGGCTTCTTGTTCGCCTCCTGACTGCCGATCAGATAGCCGCTGACCGAGACCAAACCCTTGCAACGTTCCGGCCAGACAGCGGCCAGGATGTCCGCGGTGCGGCCGCCCCAATCATAACCGCCGATCACGGCGCGCTCGATGTCAAGCGCATCCATGAAGGCGATGATATCAGTGGCGATGGCAGCCTGCTGACCGTTGCGTGGTGTCTTTGCGGAGAGGAATTCGGTTGAGCCATAGCCGCGCAGATAGGGGATCAGTACCCGGTAGCCGGCATCGGCGAGCGCAGGCGCTACATCGACGAAGCTGTAGATGTCGTAGGGCCAGCCATGAAGAAGGAGCACAACCGGGCCATTTGCGGGACCGGCTTCAGCGTAGCCAACATTAAGTACGCCAGCCTTGACCTGCTTCAGCGGTGCAAAGGACGTATGCGAGCCTGCCGTCACGGCGGGCGCGGTAACCTGCGACTGGGCACCAGCGGCACTGGTCAGGCCAAATTCGACCGCCGCCATGGTCATGGCCGCAACACCGAAAAAACGACGACGCTGAAGATTGATTTCGCTGGACATTGGCTCTCTCCGTTTCAAGTTGATGGCAGGGAGAAAACAGCGCGCATGTATCCCCGATGTTTCGGGTATCCGCTTCAATTGCATGCGGATGTAGCATCCGGCCTTCCGGATACGTTCTGATACAATTGGCTGCCTTCTCAATCGAAAATCCGTCGGATGAGGAAATCACGGAGCGCCACGGCATTGTTGTGCTCGTCATCGCTGGTGGCATAAAGCAGCGTGACCGTGCCCTTCTTTACGAAATCGGTCACGAGCTTCAGCTCTTCCTCCTTGTGCTCAAGCTCTGCGGTGTAGCGCCGACGGAACTCCTCCCAGCGATCAGGCTCATGATTGAACCAGTGGCGCAGCTCGGTGCTTGGCGCGACATCCTTTAGCCAGGCAGTCAGTGCAGCACGCTCCTTGCTGAGACCGCGGGGCCAGATGCGATCGACCAGCAGTCGGGCGCCATCCGCATCCACCTTGGCCGCATAGACCCGCTTGAGCTTTACCGTCTCAGCTCTGGCTGTCATTTGATCCTCCTCATTCAGCGATCATCCCTCTTCTTGCGGGGTCCGGGCTAGGCGAAGCGCTGATGCATGGAAGATAGCGCAGCCCTCATCGGAGCGCTTCCTACACTTCGGTACATATTGCCGGGAAACCAGACACATCCGAGATACATCGCCTCGACCAGATAGCCGCGTTGCTGGTCGGGCTGCATCGCCGTCCAGAGCCCGATCACCCGGTTCCAAAGGAAACGATGATGACGCTTCTTATCATTGCCTATCTCGGAGGGGCGCTGACCATATTCAGCCCCTGCATCCTTCCCATCCTGCCCTTCGTCTTCGCCCGCGCCGGACAGCCATTCGTGCGCAGCACGCTGCCCATGCTGATCGGGATGGCCGCCACCTTCGCGTTGGTAGCCACACTTGCCGCCGTTGGCGGCAGCTGGGCGATCAACGCCAATGAATATGGCCGCCTTGCCGCGCTGACCTTGCTTGCTGTCTTCGGCGTCGGCCTTCTGTCGCCGCGTGTCGCAAGCTTCATCACCCAGCCGGTCGTCGATTTCGGCAATCGCCTGCTGAACGCTTCCGGCAAGACCGGCTCTGCGCCGACAACGGCAAGCGCGCTCGTTCTCGGCGTCGCAACCGGTCTGCTCTGGGCGCCCTGCGCCGGGCCGATCCTCGGTCTCGTACTGACCGGAGCCGCACTCCAGGGAGCGAATCTGCAGACGACGTTCCTGCTGCTCGCCTATGCGGCGGGCGCGGCCACCTCACTCGCCATCGCGCTTTCCGTCGGCGGCCAGATCTTTGCCGGCATGAAGAAGTCGCTCGGCGTCAGCGAGCGCATTCGTCAGGGCCTCGGCGCTGCCGTGCTTGCAGGTGTCATCGTTATCGCACTCGGTCTCGACACCGGCCTGCTTTCGCAGCTCTCCTATGCCAGCACCGCATCCTTCGAGCAGGCCGTTCTCGACAGGGTGAATGTGAAGCCAACAGATGGAGGATCGTCCGAAGTCGCGAGCAACGACAAGACGATCGGTCTTGCCGATGCGAAGAAACCTTTCCACAGCGATCTGCCGGTCGAAGGCCGTGCGCCATCACTGGACGGGGCCGTCGAATGGCTGAACTCGCCGCCGCTGACGACTGAACAGCTTCGTGGCAAGGTCGTGCTTGTCGATTTCTGGACGTATTCCTGCATCAACTGCATCCGCACTATCCCCTATGTCCGCGCCTGGGCTGAAAAATACAAAGACCAGGGCCTGGTCGTGATCGGCGTGCATGCCCCGGAATTTGCCTTCGAAAAGAAGATCGACAATGTCAAAAAGGCCATTGGCGACTTCAACATCGGATATCCGGTCGCAATCGACAACGACTACAAGATCTGGCGCGCCTTCGATAACAGCTACTGGCCGGCCCATTATCTGATCGATGCCAAGGGCCAGATCCGCGAACATCACTTCGGCGAAGGCAACTATCGACAGACCGAGCAGGCGATCCAGGACCTGTTGCGCGAAGCCGGCAGCGAGACGGCAACAAGCGCACCGGTCGTGCCGGATGCGAAAGGCGCCGAAGTGAGCCCGGACCTGAAGGACATCGGCTCCGGCGAGACCTATATCGGCTACAAGCAGGCCACCGGCTTTGCGTCCAATGAGAGCATGCGTGCCGATGCCACCGGGGACTATTCGGTGAAGCAGCCGGGTCTCAACCAGTGGGGTCTTTCGGGCAAATGGACTGTCGGTGCCGAAGAGGCGACGCTGGATCAGGCAGGCGGCGGCATCGCCTACCGCTTCAGCGCCCGCGACCTACATCTCGTTCTTGGCCCAAGTGCTGACGGCAAACCGATCCGCTTCCAGGTGACGGTCGACGGCAAGGCGCCAGGTGCCGACCATGGCAGCGATATCGACGCCGATGGAAACGGCACGGTGACCTCGACCAAACTCTACCAGCTCGTGCGCCAGTCCGGCGCGGTGGAAGCACGCAACTTCGCGATCCATTTCCTCGATCCCGGCGTCCAGGCCTACGCCTTCACATTCGGCTGAACATTCCTTCTCTCATTTAACTTGAACAACAGGAGCAATCACCATGAAACGCAAGTATTTTTCCACCCTCGCCCTTGCCTTCGCCACCAGCGTCATCGCTTTTGCTGCCCAGGCGGCCGAGGTGAAAAACATCGTCATCGTCCACGGCGCACTCGCCGACGGCTCCGGCTGGCGCCAGGCAACCGAAATCCTCGAGCACCGCGGCTTCAACGTCACCATCGTCTAGGAGCCGATCACCTCGCTTGCCGATGACGTCGCCGCCACCAACCGGGTGCTGGACTTGCAGGACGGCCCGACCCTGCTCATCGGGCACAGCTATGGCGGCATGGTGATCACCGAAGCCGGCAACAGTCCCAACGTCGCGGGCCTGGTCTATGTCGCGGCCTTCCAGCCGGACAAGGGTGAAAGCCTCATCAGCCTGGCGAGTTCCAAGCCGGCTGGCGGCATGAATATTCGTGAGACGAAGGACGGAAAATACCTCTATCTCGATCCGGCCGCCTTCGCGAACGACTTCGCCGCCGACCTGCCGAAGGACGAGGCCGCGTTCCTAGCGAAATCGCAGGTCTTCGCCTCCAAGGAGGCCTTCTCGGCCAAGGTCGGGGATCCCGCCTGGAAGACTAAAAAGAGCTGGACGATCGTCGCCACCGAAGACCGTTCGATCAATCCCGACCTCGAACGTGACATGGCAAAGCGGGCCGGCAGCACGGTGGCGGAGATCAAGGCAAGCCACGCCGTCTTCGCGTCTCAACCGGAGAAGGTTGCCGATGTGATCGCGAAGGCTGCCGAGGCAGCCGGCAAGTAAGCAGATCAAAAGCGGTGACCGGAGCCGGTGGATCACTCCGCCGGCTCATTTTCCGTGAACGTTTCCTTCATCGCCTTCATGATGACGACGGCCGATGCCGCGCCCGGATCGATGTGGCCAAGGGATCGTTCGCCGAGGCGGGCGGCACGGCCGCGCGTGGCAACCATCGAACGGGTCGAGCGTGCGCCGGCGTCTGCGGCTTCAAGAATGCCGTTCCACATGTCCAAGACTGTCGCCTGTCTGTCGCGGGCAGCAGCAGCCGCCTCTGTTGCCGGGATCCAGGCATCCAGCATCGTCTTGTCACCGCGCTGCCCCTTGCCGCGGTCCCGGATACCCGATGTCATAGCCTCGACAATTGCAGCCTGAGCGGCGATCGAAAGCGTCTCGTCCCGCTTCAGAGCCTGCGCCGCCTTGCGGAAGGCCGTGGCATAGAGCGGGCCGGTCGATGCGCCAACGGCATCGAGAAAGGCGGATGCGGCAAGCGAAAAGACCTCTGATGGCAATATTTTATCGAGATCGTGTTTCGCCAGTTCGCCATTCACCGCCTGGAAGCCGAGCGACATGGTAATGCCGTGGTCGGCATCGCCGATCGCGCCATCCAGATCGGAGAGATGATCCTTCTCAGCCGAAATCGCCACGGATATCCGGTGAAACATCCTGCTGAGGCGGCGGGCCGCGTTTGCCGACATGCGTATCCTCCCAATTCATGCAGCCCAGCCCCCTGGGATGCTTTTATACTTTTCAGTTTACGACCCTCAGAAACGCCGTATCGCAGGGGTGATGCAGCAGATCCGTCAATTCCTGGTCGAGATGCAGGATCGATATGGATGCGCCGACCATATCGAGCGATGTGCAATAATGCCCCACCCAGTTCGCTTCGATCTTGATCCCCTTCGCGCTCAGGCGCTGCTCCACCCTTCGGTAGAGAATATAGAGTTCCATCAGCGGCGTGCCGCCGAACGAGTTGACGAGAACGGCGACGCGGTCCCCCGCCACCGGTTTCATCTCCGAAAATATGCGATCCATGACGACATCGACCACGCCGTCGGCGCTCATCATCTTTTCGCGCATCACGCCCGGTTCGCCGTGAATGCCCATGCCGATTTCCATATCGTCGGGACCGATCTCGAAATTGTGGCGACGCGTCTGCGGCAACGAACAGGGCTCCAGCGCAACACCCATCGTGAACGTACGGTCATTGGCTTTTCGCGTTGCTGCCTCGCAAGCATTCAGCGACAGGCCGCGATCGCAGGCCGCACCGGCAATCTTGAAAATGAAGAAATTGCCGGCAACACCGCGGCGTCCATCCCGATCCTCCAAAGGCGAGGAGGAGATATCGTCGGTCGTCACCACGGTGCGGACTTCGATATTGTCCTCTGCCGCCATTTCGGCAGCCATCTCGAAATTCATGACGTCGCCGGCGTAATTGCCGTAGACGAAGAGCACGCCCTCCCCGCCCGACGCTGCCTTGGCGCATTGCAGGATCGGCCCCGGAGGCGGCGAGGAAAAGATATTCCCGACCGCGACAGCGTCAGCGAGCCCTTTGCCGACATAACCGAGGAACGCCGGCTCATGGCCGGTGCCGCCGCCGACGACCAGTCCAACCTTGCCAGCCCGCGGGCCCGCGCGGGCAACGAGAGCGCGGTTGGAGCCGTCGACCGGGCGGAGGTAATTCGCGTGCGCTTTGACGACACCCTCGAGCATTTCCTCGACGACATCATCAGGATTGTTCAGGAACTTCTTGATTTGGGTGCGAGCGCCGTTCAGCGGCGCCGACACCTCGCTTTCCGCGCGCGGACGCTGGGAGAGCTTTTGGGCGATCTCGGTGACGCCATCAGCATTCAGGATGCCGCGGCCGGTGGCTGCATCGGTGATCAGGACATTGACATAGCCGCCGCGCAGCGCGGCGAGGATCGCCGGCACCTTGTCGAACCCGCCGGCAACAGCAATGCGCATGTTGATCTTCTTCAGGAGGTCAAGCGAAATGCCGACGGTCCGGTCGTCCAGCGGACCGGCGACGGGCCGTCCGTGGCCGTCGATGAAGCGTCCGGCAACGACACCGGTCGCGTCCTTCGCCAGATAGTCCTGCAACGATACCGACTCAAAAAAGCCGCTGGTGTGGATAGTGGAATTCGGCCGCATGGAGGCGATGCCGAAAATCACCCTGTTTGCCCGCGAAAGCGCCTCAAACTGCTGATCGATCAAAGGTTCGCGCATCAGCATGTTACGCAATTCGGCGCTGGAAACGATGGCAGGCGCAGAGATGTTGATAAGCCGGCCATCGACCGCGTCGGCAAAGGCCGCGGCACAAAGTTCCGGCGTGTAGGCGAAGGTTGCGCTCGTCCCACCTGTCGCCTGCACAATGGTCATGTCCTGCAGTCCCGAAATGGCGGCCTGCTCGCCGACCGCCATGATGGTACGGCCCCAGACGACCGCCATTGTATCCCCGGATTTCAACAGTTTCTGCAGTGCCTGCGCGCCGGCTGCGCCAAGCCGTTCGATCAGCGGCCGGGCATTGTCGTCGCTCGGTACGACAAGACAGTCATGCAGACCGAAATGCCGCTTCAGTTCCTGGGCGATGGTGAGAGAACTCAGGCGCGAGGGTTCGATGGAAATATTGACGATGCCGCGGGCGCGCGCATCGGCGAGGTAACTGTTCACCGTGGCGCGTGAAATGCCCATGGTTTCGGCGATATCGCCTTGGGTCATGCCGTCCTCGTAGTAGAGCCAGCATGCCCACACATAGGGATCGTCGCCGTAGCGCAGCGGGATTGGTTCAGCCGCGATATCAGCCGTAGTGTTCTTTCGTGCCGATGATGTCTTAGCCGTCATCCTGCCTGGTTCCCCTCGTCTGCAATCGACGGCGAAGATGAGCGCAAAAGCTGCAGTTTTCAACGTACTTCCGGCCGATTGTTCCCGGCCGCCGAAGCGGCCGGGAAGGTGATGCAAGGGAGGATCACGGGCTCTCACCAAAGCCCGATTTGTCAGGCGGGCTGGAGCCTCGTTTCCACGCCATCAGCCAGCGATTTCAGGATCAACGCGCAGGATGTCGCGCCCGCATCGAGCACGCCGAGCGAACGTTCGCCAAGGCGGCTGGCGCGACCGATCTTGGCGACGAGATCGCGTGTACTGTCCCGCCCGGCCTCCGCAGCTGCGACGAGAGCCTGAAGCGCCTCGCCAAAGGACTTTCCGCTGCCGATCGCCGTATCGAACGCACTGATCGCCGGCACGAGCGTGTCGAGCAGCGTCTTGTCGCCCACCTTGGCCGAGCCGATCGCCTGAATGCCATCGAGGCCATTGTGGAGCATGGTGCTAAACGTCGCGGCGTCGATCGCATCAGACTTCTCGATCGTTTCGGCAAACTGCGTGAACATGACGCCATAGAGCGGTCCCATGGAGCCGCCGATCTCTGTCATCAGCACGGTGCCGAGCGTGTCGAGCGCTTCCGCCAAGGACATATCTGCCCCTTTGACGCGTTCGGCCGCCATACCGAAACCCTTGGCCATGTTGACGCCATGGTCACCGTCGCCGATCTTGCCGTCAATTTCGCTCAGATAGGCGCGGTTTTCGATGATCCGATCGGCAAGCGAGAGAACGATATCGCCCGATTTGGCATTCCGAAATTGCTGCATTCGCCTGCCTCCCCTCATAGCATCGCAGGGCACTGAACATCAATATTCAGCAGCCGCTTCAGCTCGTCGTCCAGTGCCATGACGGTCAGTGTTGCGCCGACCATTTCCAGCGATGTGAAATAGTTGCCGATATAGACCTTATAGATCTTCAGTCCGCGTCCGGTGATCTCGGATTCAATCGTATCGTGGAGAATATAGAGCTCGTTGAGCGGCGTTGCGCCAAGCCCTGACACGATAACTGCGACTTCGGCTCCAGCAGGAAGCTGGTGATCGTCGAGAACGATCTTCGCCATCTCCTCTGCAACTTCCTTGGCGGATTTCAGCGGCTCGACGCGCACGCCGGGTTCGCCATGGTGGCCGATGCCGACCTCCATCGTGCCGGGCTCGATGGTGAAATTCGGATGGCCGACGGAGGGCAGCGTGCAGGGGCCGAGGCCGACGCCGATCGAACGGCAATTGTCGATCGCTTTCTGAGCGGTCGCACGAACCTCTTCGAGGCTCGCGCCCTCTGCAGCCTTCGCCGCGCCGCACTTCCACATGAATATCTCGCCGGCGACGCCGCGACGCTTTTCGCGCTCCTCAGGGCCTGCTGAACATACATCGTCATTGGCAACGACGGTGACGATCTCGATGCCTTCTTTGGCCGCCAGCTTGATTGCCATCTTCACGTTCATGTTGTCGCCGGCATAGTTGCCATAGAGGCACACGACGCCATTGCCGCCATTGGCTTCGCGCGCGGCATCGAGGAAGCTCTTTGCGGTTGGCGAAGAGAAAAGTTCGCCGACGGCCACGGCATCCAGCATGTTGCGGCCGGTATAACCGATGAAGGCCGGCTCATGACCCGAACCGCCACCGGTGATAACGCCGACTTTGCCGGCGACCGGCGTGTGACGAGCAGCAATGACACGGGGATTTTGTGCCGATAGCCTGACGATGTCGGCATGGGCCTTGACGAAGCCCTTGACGGTATCCTCGACGACCTCGTCCGGATTGTTGATAAACCTCTGCATTATAACTCCTATCTACCGCGCGTCAGATAATGGTGTAGCCGCCGTCGACCAGAAGGTCCGCGCCATTGATCATATCGGCGCCGTTGGAAGCCAGGAACACCGCCGCCGCCGCAATCTCCTCTGGAAATGCAAAACGGCCGGATGGAATGCGCTGTTTCAGCGCTTCACCGCGTGGGCCGTCCCATGCCTTCCTGCCGAGATCGGTCAGGACGACGGTCGGAGAGATCGTGTTGACGTTGATGCCGTGCTTTCCCCATTCGGCAGCCAGCGTCTTGGAAAGACCGATAACGCCGAACTTCGAGGCACAATAGGCAACATGCTGGTCGATGGCGACCGTGCCTGCCTGTGAGGCCATGTTGATGATCTTGCCGCCCCTGCCCGCCTTGATCATGGCGCGGCCGGCGGCCTGGGACACCAGGAAGGTGCCTTTGAGATTGATCGCGATGGTCTTGTCCCACGCGTCGAGGCTGAGTTCCTCTGCTGGCGCGAGCATGACGACACCGGCGCTGTTGACGGCAATATCGATGTGACCGAATGCGGCCACCACGTCGGAAACCACCTTTTCGACCGATTGCGGGTCCGACACATCGCAGACGAATGATTTCGCGCCGTTGCCGAGTTCGTCGGCCTTGGCCTTCGCGACCGATCCATTGATGTCCACCACGCCGACGATCGCGCCTTTGGCGGTCATGGCGGATGCGATGGCGCTGCCGATGCCGGAGGCCCCACCCGTGATCAGAGCGACCTTGCCGCTCAAGGAAAAGTTCAAATCAACCTGTTTTGAATCAGTCATGGCTTTCTTCTCAACCTGTCGGGATATGGGGCGGGATCTTCATCCCGCCCCAGGGAGGATCACTTGCGAGTGGAAAGTAGCTTATCGACGTTTTCAGCCGTCACCGGGGTCCACGGGACATTATAGGTCTTATCCTTGCCGTCGTTCCACGGCATATCCTTGTAGGTGGTCCAGATATCGGATTCCGGCTTATAGTCGCCCTTCTTGGCATTGAAGATCGCAAGATCCAGAGCGCCCTGCGCCTGGGCGCGAGCATCCTGAAGGATCGAGGTCATCTCACCGGCCTTGGCGGCCCGCAGCGCATCGGTGACGCCGTCGATACCGGCGATGGCGAAGCTCTTGACGTCGAGCCCGGCAGCCTTGATCGCCTCGATGGCGCCGAGCGCCATTTCATCGTTCTGGCCGATAATGCCGTTGATCTGGTTCGGGTGCGACGTCAGCCAGTTCTCCATCAGCGTCTGAGCTTCGGCGCGCGACCAGTTAGCCGTCTGGTCTTCGAGAACCTTGACGTTAGGGCACTCGGCCAACGCCTTCTTGTTACCCTGCAGGCGCTGGATCTGCGCCGACTGGCCGACCGGGCCCTCGATGATCACGACATTGCCCTTGCAGCCGATTTTGTCCAGCACACTCTTGGCTTCGAGATAACCGGAAACCGTGTCATCGGACCCGACATAGGAGGTCAGTTGATCGGAATTGACGCGGGTGTTGGAGCCGATGACCGGAATGCCGGCGTCGACGGCGGACTGAACGGCAGATGCCCCTGCATCAACGTCGATCGGAGCGAAGATGATGGCGTTGTACTTTTGCGTAATCATCGTCTTGAACTGGTCCTGCTGAACCAGCGCGTCATAGCGGCCATCGAAGACCGTCAGTTCGACCTCGCCGCTCTTGACGGCGGGGTGGTCCTGCAGGGCCGCAGTCCAGATCTGCATGAATTCCGCATTCAGGCCGTAGGGCGCTGCGCCAATCTTAATCTTCTCCTGGGCTGCGGCCGACGTCGCCAGCAGCGCCGTTGCCGAAGCAAGCGCAATCAGAAGCTTTTTCATTTCATTCTCCTCCACCTTGGGTTTAGGCTGCCAGCATGGCTTGCCTGTCGGACGGGGCGGCCGAAGCGCCTGCCCCGAATTTCTGTTGTTGAGCTCAGGCTCCGAAATTTCGTTTCTGGTCGAGCATGACGGCGCCGACGATGAGGGCGCCCTTCAGGACCTGCTGGTAGTAGGATTGGATACCCATCAGATCGAGACCATTGTTCATCACGCCGATGATGAGCGCGCCGATCAGTGTTCCCGTCACCCGGCCGACACCGCCGGAAAGGCTCGTGCCACCGATGACGACTGCTGCGATCGCGTCCAGTTCATACGCGACGCCAGCCTGCGGCAGGCCCGAACCGGTGCGAGCGCTGAGCAAGATGCCTGCAAGCCCTGCCAGGCCGCCGGAGATGACATAGACGGTGAAGCGGATTCGGTCGGTGTTGATGCCCGAAGTCTTGGCCGCATGCGGGTTGCCGCCGACGGCATAGATGTAGCGGCCGAACCGCGTACGGTTGAGCACCCACCAGGAAGCCACAAAGACGACCGCAAGAACGATGACGGGAGCAGGAAGACCGAACACATCACCGGTGCCGATCCAGCGAAAGGCGGGTGTCAGCGCCGGAACCGGGCGACCGCCACCGTAGATCAACGTCATGCCACGGGCAGCTGAGAGCATGCCGAGTGTGGCGACGAAGGCAGGCACCGAGAAGCGCGAGACGATCGCGCCGGAGATCGAGCCGCAGACAACACCGACCAGGACACCGACCAAGAGGCCGATAGCGACCGGATAGGGCGAACCGATGACCCCGGCCGTTTCCGAAGTGGTGGCAAAACTGGCGCTGACGATACCGGCGAGTGCTACGACGGAGCCGACAGACAGGTCGATGCCGCGCGTCAGGATCACGAAGGTCATGCCGATCGCCAGCACGCCGTTGATGGACGTCTGCAGCAGCACGTTGGAAATATTGCCGCCGGTCAGGAAGAACTCGTTCGAGAACGACAGGATAACGACCAAAAGCAGGAAGGCGAGGAAGATGCCGTATTCCTGCACGATCAAACGCCGCTGTTCGGTCTTGAACCAGCCGCCCGCACTCTTGTTCTCACTCACTGACACTGCCTGCTCCTCTGCTGCCGGACGAACGCCCTGACCCTGGTCAGGTTGATAAGTGGACGAGTGATTGGGCATTCGTCTCCTCCCGGCTGTATATTCCGGCGCTCTTGCCGCCGCGCATCACCATGATGCGGTCCGACATGCCGAGAACTTCGTCGATTTCCGATGAGATCATCACCACCGTGCCGCCGCCTTCGGCGAAGTCGCAGATGATGCGGTAGATTTCGCGCTTCGCGCCGACATCGACGCCGCGTGTCGGCTCATCCAGCAGCAGGACCTTGGGGTTGCGCAGGAACCATTTGCCGAGAACGACCTTCTGCTGGTTGCCGCCGGAAAGGCCTGATACCGGCATGGTGTCGCGCGCTGCCTTGATCTGAAACTGCTCGCGCATCCGCCTGCTGGCATCCACTTCCTTCGCATGGTCCATCGCAAAGGCGGGGCTCAACTCCGGCAAGCTTGCCATGCAGATATTGGCGCGAACGGAATCGGAGAGATTGAGCCCCGTCTGCTTTCGATCCTCGGTTACCAGCGCCAGTCCATGAGCCATCGCGTCCGAGGGCTTCGCGACCGAGATCGGCGCACCGTCCACTGCAATGTGTCCCTTCGATGGTTTATCGAGGCCAAAGAGGCAGTTGAAGATTTCCGTACGGCCGGAGCCCATAAGCCCGTATATGCCGAAGATCTCGCCCTTATGGGCGGAAAAGGAAATGTCCTCGATCTTGTTCGGGCAGGAGAGCGCACTGACCTCCAGACCGATCTGAGGTGTCGGCGTATTGGTCTTGACGTATTCTTCCGACAATTCCCGTCCGACGATCATGCGGATCAGGCTCGGCCGGTCGATCTCCGACAAGGCGCCGGCACCGACGAAGGAACCGTCGCGGAAGACCGTGTAGGAATCAGCGATCTGGAAGATTTCCGACAGGCGGTGCGAGACGTAGACGATACCGCGCCCCTGGGCCTGCAGGCGGCGGATCGCCGCAAAGAGCTGCTGGGCCTCACGCTCGCCGATCGCCGATGTCGGCTCGTCCATGAAGATGACTTCGGCATCGTGGCTCAGCGCCTTGGCGATCTCCACCAACTGCATTTGCGCGACCGAGAGGCTCATCATGTACTGGTTTGCGCGGATATCGAATTCCAGTCCATCGAGCAGCTTTTGTGCCGCGCGGTTCATGGTGCGGAAATCGATGCCACCGAAACGGGCTGACGGCTCACGGCCAAGATAGATGTTCTCGGCGACCGTCATGTGCGGAACCGGGCTCAGCTCCTGCTCGATGATTGCAATACCGGATGCGAGCGCATCAGCCGGACTGGAGAAATCCACCCCCCGGCCCCGCCGACGAATCGAGCCAGCATCGCGCTTGTGAATGCCCATCAGAATTTTCAGGAAGGTCGACTTGCCCGCACCATTGCCGCCACACAGCGCGTGGACCGAGCCAGCGCGAAGTTGGAAGCGGCCGTCGCGCAGGGCTGCGACGCCGCCAAAGGACTTCTTGAGCCCCTCCACTTCCAGCAGAAATTCCACGTCCGTCTCCTCCACGCATGCGTCTGGCGAGCACGTTTCAGCGCGCCATTCGACATCCGGAAACCTCCGCCCGAATATCGATGCTGACAATATTCGATTGCTATTCGACAAATGTCAAGCGACGCACAATCACGTAAATGTCAGGGTATCCGAGAGCCAGGAACGGCGCCGAAAAAGCCAGCAATTTCAGGGCGAAGAGCGACAGCGCGGCGGAAATGAGGGCGTGTGGAACATCATGCCGACGTGGCGCAAAGAGATTATCGACGGCGAGCATGATCGGGCCCAGCTCTTCTGAGCAACGGTCACTGGCGTGTCGATTTCTGCCAACACGCATCCGTGCGGCGTTGACTGACGATGCCTATTCTGCCGAGCACGCCACCAAGTCATCATCACCGTTGATGCATGCGTGGTCGGCCCGAACTCGCCAAAGCGATCGTCGATACCTATCTCGCCCGCCAGCTTCGGCCCGAATGGTCTATCGGTCGAAACGTCAGGGCAATCGACGGCCAGAACTAGGCAAAACACTGAGTTTCGTCACGAGACCTTCTGCCGACCGTAAAGCAGCAGCATGCCGATGATGACCGCGCCATAGATGAGCTGGCGGCCGGCCTCCTCGATCTGCATGACCGAGAGGATCGACTGGAGAAGGGTAATCAGGATGACGCCGGCAACGGTTCCGAGATAGGAACCCTTGCCACCGAGCACATGTGTGCCGCCAAGCACCACGGCGGCGATCGAGGGCAAGAGATAGGCGTCGCCCATGGATTGAGACGCCTTCGAGGCGTAGCCGGCGAGAAGCACGCCACCGAGCGCGCTGAGCCCGCCTGACATGATGAAGGCCAGCAGGGTGATCCTACGGGTGTTGATGCCGGACATGTACGCAGCGCGCTCACGATTACCGATCGCATAGAGCGCCCGGCCGAAGGTGGTGCGCGTGAGCAGGAAGACGGCAAGCAGGCCGACGGCCAACCACACCAGAACGCCATTCGGAAGCCCGGGTATGGCGTAACCAGTTGCCAGAAAGCGCATGGCGGCAGAGGCCGAATCCTGTGGCGAAAAACCGCCTGTGTAAACGACCATCAACCCTTGCGCGACGGCATTGGTCGCAAGCGTGATGATCATCGAGGGAATGCGCAGATAGGCGACTGCGATGCCGTTGACGAGGCCGATCGCGGCACCGCAGAGAATACCGAAGGGGATTGCGAGGACCGCACCCGTCGTTCCGTAAGCAGTGGCGGCGCAGGCCATCATCGCCCCTGTCGTCACCACCCAGGGCACAGACAGGTCGATTTGTCCAAGCAGGATGACCGCCATCATGCCCGTTGCGATAACGCCGAGGAAGGAAGCTACCTTCAATTGCTGCAGCAGGTAATCCGGCGACAGGAAATTGGAGGAATAGAGCGAACCGCCGAGAAGCAGCAGGATGATGCAGCCGAAGGCGATCGCCACAGCCGGATCGACGCCGCGCAGCCGGGCGGGCACAGGAATTTGCCGCATGGTGGAAGCATCCTCGCTCATTGGAACCACTCCAGACGATTGCGAACGCGCGACAGGCCGATGCAGCCGATGCTGACTGCCAGCATCAGCACCACGCCCTGGAAGAGCGGCTGCCAGAGCGGATCGAGATCGAAGACGAACAACAGGTCGCCGATGGTGCGGAAGGCCAGCGCACCGAAAACGGCGCCGACAGCGCTTCCCTTACCACCCGCAAGTGAAACACCGCCGAGCACCACTGCTGCGATCGAATAGAGTGTATAGGCGTTGCCGCTCGCAAAGGCAGCCTCACCCGTATAGGAAAAGAACGTCAGATAAAGCCCGCCAATCGCTGACAGCAGACCAGCCAATGCATAGGCAGCAAGCTTTGCCCGCTTCACCGGCATGGCGGACATATAGGCGGCGTTTTCGGCCGAGCCCACTGCATAGGCGGTGCGGCCGAGCACCGAACGGCTGAACGGCACCCAGATCACCAGGACGACAAGCGCGAGCACGACAAGGCTTGCCGGGATGACGCCGAAAAGCTTCGAGGTAAAAGCATCGGCGAGATCTTCATTGACCGAGCCACCGGGTGTGGGCCGCAACAGCAGTGCCAGTCCGTAAAAGACCGCACTGGTCGCAATCGTGGTGACGATCGGCTGCAACCGCCCGAAGATGATGACGAGCCCATTGAGAAGGCCGCAGGCGAGACCGGTCAAAAGTACGGCCACGACACCCAGCCCCGTCTGCAGCGGCGTGCCGACGACAAGCCACGAGGCGAGACAGTTGCACAGGATCAGGATCATGCCGACCGAAAGGTCGATGCCCGCCGTTATGACCACGAAACACTGCGCCATGGCCACGAAGGCGAGCAATGTCGCCTTGTTGGCGGCCGTCTGCACCACATTGGGCGTGAAGCCGGCGGGATGGTTCGAAACATAGATGATGAACATCAGGATGAAGAGGAGCGCTGCAAAGAGCGTGCCCTTCTGCTGAACGTACCGGTAGCGCCATTCACCAGTCGCCTGTCTGCTCATTGGGCCATCCTTTGCTGCGCCTCAGCGGCGCCGATGTTGAGGGCGGCACTCACCAGCTCGCGCTCGTTGATCTCGTCTCCCTCGAGAATGCGGATGATGCTCCCATCATACATGACGAGCACGCGGTCGCAGCAACCGACCAGTTCGTCATAGTCGGTGGAATAGAAGATGATGGCCGCACCCGCATCGGCAAGCTTGCGCAGCAGGGCATAGATTTCCTGCTTGGTGCCGACATCGATGCCGCGTGTCGGATCGTTGAGCAGAATGATGCGCGGCCGGTTCATCAGCCATTTGGCGATCACGACTTTCTGCTGGTTGCCGCCGGACAGCGAGGCGACGGGCATGTCGATCGTCGCGGCCTTGATCGCCAGCAGCTTCAGAAGTTCGTCGATCTCCCGAAGCTCGGCTGCGCGGTCGATCACGCCATTGCGCGAAACACGATCAAGGGCTGCGATCGACAGGTTTTCGCGCACCGTCATCGGCAGCATCAACCCCTCGGTCTTGCGGTCCTCCGGGATCAGCGCCATGGAGATCTCGCCCGATTTCGCCGCGCCCGGGCTCTTCAATCTGACCGGTCTGCCATCGACTGCCACCTCTCCCTTGAGGTCTCGCAGCACGCCGAACAGCGCCAGCAGCAATTCGCGCTGCCCCTGCCCGTCCAAGCCGCCGAAACCGATAATCTCGCCAGGGCGCACATCAAAATTGATCCCGGAGAGCCGATCTCCCCAGGAGAGGTCGCGGCAGGACAGAACCGGCGCGTCCGCCCTCGATTGCAGCGGCTTGGGCGGAAAGACGTTGGTATATTCGCGTCCGATCATCAGCTCCACTACCTGCTGGTCGGTCTTGGTGCCGGCGGGATAGGATTCGATACTGCGGCCGTTTCTGAAGACCGTGCAGTCATCGGCGAGCTCTGTGATCTCATGCATGCGGTGCGAAATATAGATCAGCGCCATGCCCTCGGCCCTGAGTTGCTTCAGCACATCAAAGACCTTCTCGACATCCGATTGGGTCAGCGCCGAGGTCGCCTCGTCGAGGATCATCAGACGCGGTTTGCGGGCAAGCGCCTTGGCGATCTCTACCATCTGCCGGCGAGAAAGCGGCAAATCCTTCACCAGGGATGATGGATGGATATCGGCAGCGCCGGCGCGGGCAAGTGCTTCCTCGGCAATCTGGCGCTGCCTCTTGCGGTCGATCATGCCGAAACGCAGCGGCGGATTGCTGATGACGATGTTGTCGGCCACCGAAAGATCGGGAATGAGCGACAGTTCCTGGAACACACAGACGATACCGGCAGCATTGGCGGCGGCCGGCGAGGCGAACGAGACTTCATTTCCGTCCAGCAGCATGCGCCCTTCATCCGGCGCCACCACACCGGCCATGATCTTGATGAGGGTCGATTTTCCGGCCCCGTTTTCGCCGAGCACGGCGTGGATCGCGCCCGGTCGAACAGCGATATTAGCTTCCTTCAGCGCAATCGCGCCGCCATAGCGCTTCGATATGCCTTCCAGGCGCAGAAGCGGTTCGGAAAGGGTCATGCATCCAGCCTCCATTCGGTCTTGTCGAGATCGAGGCTACGGGCGCGAGCGCCCGTAGCCAGGTCCGGATGGTGGTGCTTACTGGTTTTCCTTGGTCTGCCCCATGATTTCCTGTGCGGAGAAGTTGATGCCGCAGGTCGGGAAGGAGTTGCCGACGAAGAAGTTGTCGGACTGGGTGGGGTAATAATCCTCACCTTCCTTGAAATTGGGATCCGAAACGAGGGCCGTCGGCAGCTTGACGGCCTGCGGAACGACCTCGCCTTCAAGAGCTGCGATGGCCGTCTTGATGGCAACAGCGACCTGTGCTGGGCCGGTGCCTGCCGACGAGCATTTCAGGCCATCCCCCGCATGGGCCGCGCAGAATTTACGGAAGCCATTTTCCGTCTCACCGCCGAAGGGCACGAAGGGATGCTTCGCATCGATCATCGCCTGCACGACGCCGGTGTCACCGCCCTGCGCGGTGATGCCATCGAACGGGCCATTGGTGGCGATCGCATCGGCCGTTGCCTTCTGCGCTACGCCATCATCCCACTTGCCGACGACTTCAGTGACGGTGAACTTCTTGCCGGAAGCGTCCAGTGTTTCATGAATGCCGCTATGGCGATCCGTATCGACGGAGGTGCCGGCAACGCCGCGCACTTCCAGGATCTTGCCGCCCTGCGGCAGGTGCTTCACCAGCCAATCGGCCCAGATGACGCCAAGGCCCTTCTGGTCGACGTTGACGTTGATCGCATCCTTGGTGTCGAGGATATTGTCGAAGGCGACAAGAACGACGCCGGCTTCCTTGGCGCGTTTGATGACCGGACCGAAGGCTGTCGGGTTCTGGGCGTTGACAACGACGGCATCATAGCCGGCATCAATGAAGTTGTTGATCGCCGAAATCTGGGCCGGAACGTCCTCGCCTGTCGACACGACCTTGAATTCTCTCAGCTTGGCGGCGACGTCCGGCTGGGCGGCATAGGCCTTTGCCGTCTGCACCATCTGGATGCGCCAGGTATTGGCGATATAGCCGTTTGCAAGCGCGATGCGGTAAGGACCATCCTTCTTCGGATATTGCAGGAATTGGGTTTCGGCCGACCACGGAACCATGCAGTTCGGATCGGCGGCGGGGCCGGACACGACCTTTGGCGCCGCCATGGCCGTGCTGCAGAGCAGAGCAAACGCCGACGCGGAAAACGCGGCGATACGGGCCATCTTCGCTTTCTTCACCTTAAGCATTGAATGTCTCCTCCTCAGGCGGACCAGGCCGCCCCTCCACAAAATCTTATTGGCATGCTGATCCCGGAAGGCTCCATCCCATCCTTTTCCGGTGCAATTTGAGCCTAACATAGTTGACAGCGCTGTCAAATCGGATTTGCTAGCGCTGTCAACTGTAACTATCGTGAGGAAATATTTCGCAATTGCGAGATAAATTACAGATCGGCATGAATTTTCAGTATAAAGCGAGACGACAATGCGAAGAGTAACTTTGGATGACGTGGCAACTCTGGCCGGCGTCAGCCCGATCACAGTTTCACGCGTACTTCGCAAACCCGATGCGGTGTCGGAGGCGCTGCGGCGGCGTGTCAATGCCGCCGTCCAGGAACTCGGCTATGTGCCGAATATTGCGGCCAGCCGGCTTGCCTCGTCGCGCACGCATGCAATCGGCGTCATTGTGCCAACCCTCTATAACGTGATCTTTGCGGAATATCTCTTCGCTCTGCACGACGTGCTAGTCGGGGCGGGCTTTCAGGTCATCGTCGTCAATAGCCGGTATTCCGAACAGGAAGAGGAAAATGCCGTCAAGGTACTGCTCGGCCAACGGGTCGAAGCGATCATCATCGCCGGCATTCATCATACGCCGCTTGCCCATCAGCTTCTGATGCGGGCGCATCTGCCCGTTGTCGAGACATTCGAGTTATCGCCCGATCCGATCGACCTCAATATTGGCATGCTGCAAGATCGCGCCGGGCAGGCAGCAACGCAGCATCTCATCGACCGTGGCTTCAAGCGTATTGCCTTTCTGGCGGGCAATCTCGACCATCGTTCCCAGTCCCGCTTCGACGGCTATCGCCTGGCGATGCAGGAAGCGGGCCTGGAGAACCTTGAGATCGTCACCCAGCGGCCGCGGCACAGCTCGGTTGCGCTCGGCTCCGATCTCCTGTCCCTCATGCATGAACGTGGCGACCGCCCGGAAGCGATCTTCTGCACCGACGACAACGTGGCGCTCGGCGCCATGCAGGAGTGCCGCAAGCGCGGCATCCGCGTGCCTGATGATATCGCCATCATCGGTTTTCATGATCTGGAATTTTCTGCCTGTGCGTCACCATCCCTCTCATCGATCGTGACGAGGCGTTTCGAGACGGGCAAGCTTGCCGCCGAAAAGGTACTGGCGGCCCTCAATTCGACGAGCCGCCAGCCGCCGAGCCAGATCGACCTTGGCTTCGAGGTCATCGCCCGCGAAAGCACGGGCGTGACCATCAGGCAGCAGCCTGGGCCTCGCTCTTGGCGATCGTGACCGGAACACCCTTGTAGCTCGGCGTGCCTGACTTGCGGTCATAGTGATCAAGGGCAATCACCGCATTCATTTCCGGATAATAGCCGGCCACCGAACCGACGGGGATATTATACTCGACAGCCGTGAAACCGATAACGGTTTTCCCGCCACCGTTGCCGGTGGCTGAACGGATATCGATCCGGTCTCCGTCACGCAGGCCTCGTTCAGCAAGATCCCGACTGCTCATGAAGATGACGTCACGGCGGCCGAAGATACCGCGATAGCGATCGTCGAGGCCATAGACGGTCGTGTTGTATTGGTCGTGGCTGCGCAGCGTCGTCAGCACCAGTATCGTTGGGTCCTTCAGGCGGGGATCTTCGTCGAGACCGGGGGCGACAAGGAAATTCGCCTTTCCGCTCGCCGTCTTCCAGACGCGATAGGAAGCCGGAACATCGAGCCGGAAGCCGCCGCGGAGCCGGACGCGACTGTTGAACTCGTGAAAATCCGGAAAGACCACTTCGATCTTTTCTCGGATTCGATCGTAATTGGCGATCAGCCCGTTCCAGTCGATGCCGTATTTTGTACCGAGTGTGGCCATCGCAATGCCGGCGATTATGGCGGGTTCGGATTTCAGAAACTCGCTCGGCGGCTTGAGGAAGCCGCGCGAGGCATGCACCATCGACATGGAATCTTCCACCGTTACGGACTGCGGGCCTGATGCCTGCGTGTCGAGGTCGGTCCGCCCGAGGCAGGGAAGGATGATCGAGGTCTTTGCCGTCAGGAGATGCGAGCGGTTGAGCTTGGTGGCGATATGGACGGCAAGATCGAGCTTGCGCATCGCCTCAAAGGTGACGTCCGGATCGGACATGGCGACAGCCAGGTTGCCGCCGAGGCAGATCAGCGCCTTGGACTTGCCGGCCGCAATTGCCTCAATGGACTCGACCGCATCATGGCCCTTCTCTGCAGAAGGCCGAAAACCGAAGGCGCGTTCCATACCGTCGAGCAGCGCCTTGTTCGGGATTTCGGTAATGCCGACAGTCCTGTCCCCCTGCACGTTGGAGTGGCCACGCAGCGGGCAGAGCCCCGCGCCCTGGCGGCCGATATTGCCGCGCAGCATCAGGAAATTGGCAAGCTGCTGGACATTCGCCGTTCCATTGGCATGTTGCGTGATCCCCATGCCGTAGCAGAGAATAACATTGCGGGCATTGAGATAGACATCGACAGCGCTGTTCAGCGCCTCCATGGTAAGGCCGGACACGCTGAGGATATCGGCCCAGCCGGCATTGGCGAGATCCTCCTTCAGGGCATCGATGCCGACAGTGTGTTCGGTAATGAAGGCCCGATCGAGGACGCCTTCGCCGCCGGCTGCGAGATCGGCCTCGTCGCGCGCGAAGATCAGCTTCATCAGCCCTTTGAGGGCAGCGAGGTCGCCGCCTGTGCGAAGCTGATGGTAGGCCGATGCAATGCGTGTCGAGGATAGGGTCACCATTTCCACCGGGTTTTGCGGCGCGGCGAAACGCTCAAGCGCCCGCTCCTTCAGCGGGTTGAAGACGATGATGGGAACACCGCGACGGGACGCCTCATGCAAGGTCGTCATCATGCGGGGATGATTAGTTCCGGGATTGTGGCCGAAGCTGAAAATTGCATCGGCATGATCGAAATCCTCGAGCGTCACTGTACCCTTGCCGACACCGAGCGACAGCGGCAGGCCGACACTCGTCGCCTCATGGCACATGTTCGAGCAATCGGGAAAATTGTTCGTGCCATAGGCCCGCACGAAAAGCTGATAAAGGAAAGCCGCCTCGTTGGACGCGCGCCCGGACGTGTAGAACTCGGCTTCGTCCGGACTTGCGAGCTTGTTGAGTTCCGCACCGATCAGGCTGAAGGCATCATCCCAATCGATCGCTTCATATTTATCCGTGGCGCTATTGTATTTCAGCGGATGCGTCAGCCGGCCCTGGTCTTCGAGCTTGTGATCGATCCATCCCCAAAGCTCAGAGACCGTGTGTTCGGCAAAGAATTCCGGCGCGACACGGCGGGCGGTCGATTCCCAGGTGATTGCCTTTGCGCCGTTTTCGCAGAACTCGAAGGAAGACGTGTGTTTGGGATCGGGCCAGGCACAGCCGGGACAGTCGAAGCCTTCGGGCTGGTTTGCCTTGAGCAGGGTCGTACTTCCCTGCGCAACGATCTGCTGATGCTTAAGCGTTTTCGCCACCGCCTTCAGCGCATCCCATCCGCCTGCGGGGTGACTGTATGCCTCAACGCCTTCCGGACGCTTGTCGCTCATCTTCGCTCTCCGTCTTCAAGATGGCCCGACGATAACAGCGAGTGTCCGGGCGGTGCATTATACTGAGGCATAGGTAGCGCAGCCGCCGACAACGGCATGGATGTCGCAATTTTTTTTCGAAACTCCCAACGCAGTAGAGGCACTGCACATATACCAAGCAAATGGCTCATTATTTCATCATTTTTACCAAATGCCTAATAAATTGCCTTTTTAGCTTGTCCGCTTTGCTGCATTGCGTCATAAATGATGCATGAGCCGGCTCGATCTGACCATCCTTGTGATCGATGAAAACACCATTCGCGCCTCCATCATCGAAGAGGGGCTGCGAGAGGCGGGGCATGCGCGCGTGACGGTCATCCATGAGGTCCAAGGCGTGGCGCGCATCATCGATACGCTGCGGCCAGACGTCATCATCATCGATATCGAGAACCCTAATCGCGACATGATGGAGCATCTGTTCCAGTTGACCCGTACAGTCGGCAGGCCGATTGCCATGTTCGTCGACCGCTCCGACACGGCCTCCATCGAGGCCGCGGTGGATGCCGGCGTATCAGCTTACATTGTCGACGGGTTGAAGAAGGAGCGCGTCAAACCCATTCTTGACATGGCGGTCAGCCGTTTCAATGCCTTTAGCCGGCTGCAGCGCGAACTTGCCGATGCCAAGTCGGCCCTGGAGGAGCGCAAGGTCGTCGAACGCGCCAAGGGCATACTGATGAAGATGCGCGGCCTGTCGGAGGAGGAAGCGTTTGCATTGCTTCGTCAGACGGCAATGAACGAGAAGAAGAAAATGTCCGACATCGCCCAGAGCGTCGTGACCGCGGCAGGACTTTTAATGTGATGGCCGGTCTGGTTGCGACTGTCCGGAGGAAGCCGGAGTGAACATGATGACGAAAAGCCTCGATCCCGATGCCGGCCTGCCCGCGCCCGCCCGCGCCAACGGCGAAGGCTCCAGAACGCTGAGGGCCGGCTTCATTCCGCTCGTCGATGCTTCCGTGCTCATCGCCGCAGCGGAATTCGGCTTTGCTGAGCGGGAGGGCCTGACGCTCGATCTCGTCAAGGACGTCTCCTGGGCGAACGTTCGCGACCGCCTCGCTTTCCGGCAATTCGATATCGCCCACATGCTCTCGCCGATGCCCGTTGCCTCCATGCTCAGCCTCGGCTCCAATCCGTCGCCGACGATTACGCCCTTCTCTCTCGGGCGCGGCGGCAATGCGATCACGCTCTCGATCCGCCTGTTCGATAGGATGCGGAATGCGACTGGGCTTTCCGAAACTGCCAGCGCACTCGAAAACGCCAAGGCGCTCTCAACGGTCCTGGCGGAAATGAAGGCAAATGGCGAGTCGCTGCCAACCTTCGGCGTCACCTATCCTTTTTCCTCGCATAATTACGAATTCCGCTACTGGCTCGCCGCCGGCGGCATCGATCCGGACAAGGACGTCAAACTCGTCGTCGTGCCGCCGCCGCTGACCTCGGATGCATTGGCCGCCGGCGCGATCGACGGCTTTTGCGTCGGCGCGCCCTGGAACATGGTGGCGTCCGAGCGCGGTGTCGGGCGTATCGTCGCTACCAAACAGGATATCTGGCCATCCGCACCGGAAAAGGTGGTCGGCATGCGCCCGGAATGGGCGGACAGCCATCCGGAAACGGTCTCCCGGCTGATTGTCGCTCTCGACGCAGCGGCACGCTGGTGCGACCGGCCGGAAAACCACGATGCGCTTGCCGAGGCCCTGGCGGATGCCCGCTACATCGCAGCACCTGTCCACATCATCCGCCATGTGCTGGCCGGCGAGTTCAGCCTCGATGCAAAGGGGAACCGGCGCATCATCGACAATTACTTCATGTTCCATTCGGGCTTTGCCAATTATCCGCGCACGAGCCAGGCGCTCTGGATCTACAGCCAGATGATCCGCTGGGGCCAGACCGAACTCGGACTCAACCCCGCACGCGCAGCCGCTTCCGCCTATCGCCCGGACCTTTATCGCACGGCCCTAGGCGAGGGCAGCGCACCTATCGATGCTGACGTGCGCATCGAAGGCGCCGACGAAACCGACCGCTTTATGGACGGCCATGTTTTCGATCCATCGAAACTGCCTGACTATATTGCGGGTTTTGCGGTGAAGAGCGCCCTGCCCTTCATTCCGCATCCTGATGAAACCTGAAAAGGTTGCTGCATTGCATAAATCACTTGCAGCATTTTCGACCCGCGACTGAGCAATCGCACAAAAGTTTTGCAGAGCGATTTCGTGCTTTGAAAAACAGCAACTGGCGCAAACAGAAGAACTTTCCTTTTATTTCAATAGTTTGCAACAACGAAAACAAATTGGCACGGCGCTTGCAAGGCTAAAACCGCACCGGTCAACGGCGACCAGGTGCAGGATGAGCGCGGAATAAGCGCTTACAACAGACATCGACGTCGCAAGGTTTTTGCTGTCCGGGACTTCTCCCTTCCCGAGGACGCAATCTCCGAGCGGCGTTTTTTTATTCCGAAAAATCCGGCAGCCACCCAGAGGAGCCCGCGCATGACCAAGATTTTCACGACCGCGATCAGCCGTCGCAGCATGCTGAAGACCACCGCCGCCGCCGCCCTCGTGAGCGCCGTTCGGACGGCATTTCCTTCAGGCGCTTTCGCTGCTGCGGTCACACCTGAGGTGACCGGCGTCAAGCTTGGCTTCATCGCCCTGACGGATGCGGCGCCTCTCATCGTCGCCAAGGAAAAGGGTCTGTTCGAAAAGCACGGCCTTCCTGAAGTCGATGTGGCGAAGCAGGCCTCCTGGGGGGCAACGCGTGACAATTTGGTTCTCGGCGGTGCGGCCAATGGCATCGATGGCGCGCATATCCTCTCGCCGCTGCCCTATCTCATGCACACCGGCAAGGTGACCCAGAACAACCAGCCGGTGCCGATGGCACTGCTGGCACGTCTGAACTACGACAGCCAGGGCATCTCGGTCGCCAAGGAATATGCCGATACCGGTGTCGAACTCGACTCCTCCAAGCTGAAAGCCGCTTTCGAGAAGAAGAAGGCCGAGGGGAAGGAGGTGAAAGCCGCCATGACCTTCCCCGGCGGTACGCATGACCTGTGGATC
Organism: Rhizobium sp. 01T444; assembly: GCF_056398305.1. Classification (NCBI taxonomy): domain Bacteria; kingdom Pseudomonadati; phylum Pseudomonadota; class Alphaproteobacteria; order Hyphomicrobiales; family Rhizobiaceae; genus Rhizobium; species Rhizobium sp. 01T444. The sequence goes on along the minus strand of NZ_JBFTPD010000008.1, from coordinate 102,904 downwards.
CGCTACTGGCTCGCCGCCGGCGGCATCGATCCGGACAAGGACGTCTCCACCATCGTGGTGCCGCCGCCGCAGATGGTGGCGAACATGAAGGTCGGCAACATGGATGTCTTCTGTGTCGGCGAGCCTTGGAACGAACAGCTCGTCAACCAGGGCATCGGCTTCACCGCGGCAACGACCGGCGAGCTCTGGAAAGGCCATCCGGAAAAGGCCCTCGGCATGCGCGCCGACTGGGTGGAAAAGAACCCGAATGCCGCCAAGGCCCTGCTGATGGCCATCATGGAAGCCCAGCAATGGTGCGACAGCATGGACAACAAGGAGGAGATGGCGACCATCCTCGGCAAGCGGCAATGGTTCAATGTGCCGCCGAAGGATGTGCTCGGCCGCCTGAAAGGCGACATCAACTACGGCAATGGCCGCGTCGCCCATGGGACCGATCTCTACATGAAGTTCTGGGCCGGCGGCGTCTCCTACCCCTTCAAGAGCCACGATACCTGGTTCATGGCGGAGAATATCCGCTGGGGCAAACTCGCGGCGAATACGGATATCAAGGCGCTGGTCGACAAGGTGAACCGCGAGGACATCTGGCGCGAGGCCGCAAAGGACCTCGGCGTTGCGGTGGCCGACATTCCGGCCACGACGTCGCGCGGCAAGGAAACCTTCTTCGACGGCAAGGTCTTCGATCCGGAGAACCCCTCTGCCTATCTCGACAGCCTCTCCATCAAGGCCGCTTCGTAATCCCCGCCTCCGGCGCGTGAGGCGCGCGCCGGCCTTTTATTCCATGAAGGAGCGAACGCATGTCAGCGCTTGCAAAGAATGAACCCATCAAGGCGGCTGTTGCGCCGAAGACGGCCAATGTCGTCCATCTCGCAAAGAAGCCGGCGCGCAAGATCGATTTGCAGCTCCTTTCGGTCGCTGCCGCCCGCAATATCGTGCCGCCGCTGATCGTTCTCGCGATCATTCTCGGCCTCTGGCAGATCCTCTGTTCCTCGCCGAACGCCTCGCTGCCATCGCCGCATCAGGTCTGGCAGGAAAGCTATGATCTGATCGCCTATCCTTTCTTCAACTACGGATCTCAGGATATCGGTCTCGGCTGGCGCGTACTGGTTTCGCTGCAGCGGGTTGCTTATGGTTTCGGCCTTGCAGCCGTAGCCGGCATCGTCATCGGTGCGGTTATCGGCCAGTCGATCTGGGCGATGCGCGGCCTCGATCCGATCTTCCAGGTGCTGCGCACCGTGCCGCCGCTTGCCTGGCTGCCGCTGTCGCTCGCGGCCTTCCAGGACAGCAATCCTTCGGCGATCTTCGTGATCTTCATCACCTCGATCTGGCCGGTCATCATCAATACCGCCGTCGGCGTGCGCAACATTCCGCAGGATTACCGCAATGTCGCCGAAGTGCTGCGGCTCAACCAGTTCGAGTTCTTCTTCAAGATCATGCTGCCCTCGGCAGCCCCCTACATCTTCACCGGTCTGCGCATCGGCATCGGCCTGTCATGGCTGGCGATCGTCGCAGCCGAAATGCTGACCGGCGGCGTCGGCATCGGCTTTTTCATCTGGGATGCGTGGAACTCGTCCCGCCTGCCCGACATCATCGTGGCGCTTGCCTATATCGGCGTCGTCGGCTTCGCCCTCGACAAGCTCGTGTCCGCCATCGGCAAACTCGTCACGCGCGGCGCCTAGGCCAATTGAGGGGATCGACCATGAGTGCCTATCTGAAACTCGACCACATCGACAAGCATTTCGACCGCGCGGGCGCCCGCACCGAGGTGCTGAAGGACATCAACCTCGTCATCGACAAGGGCGAATTCGTCTCGATCATCGGCCATTCCGGCTGCGGCAAGTCCACGCTGCTCAACCTGATCGCCGGCCTGACGCCTGTGTCAAACGGAGCCGTGCTGCTCGAAAACCGCGAGGTCAATGAACCCGGCCCCGAACGCGCCGTCGTCTTCCAGAACCATTCGCTGCTGCCCTGGCTGACTGTCTATGAAAACGTCAATCTCGCCGTCTCGAAGGTCTTCAGCAATAAGAAGAGCAAGGCCGAGCGCCACGACTGGGTCATGGCCAATCTCGATCTCGTGCAGATGGCTCATGCGAAAGACAGACGCCCCTCCGAAATATCGGGCGGCATGAAGCAGCGCGTCGGCATTGCCCGGGCACTCTCGATGGAGCCGAAGATCCTTCTGCTCGACGAGCCCTTCGGCGCTCTCGACGCATTGACCCGTGCGCATCTGCAGGACGCCGTGATGGAAATCCACGCCCGCCTCGGCAATACGATGGTCATGATCACCCATGATGTCGACGAGGCCGTACTGCTTTCCGACCGCATCGTGATGATGACCAACGGCCCCGCCGCCCGCATCGGTGAAGTGCTCGACGTGCCCATCGCCCGACCGCGCAACCGTATCGAGCTCGCCTCCGACCGAACCTACCTCAAATGCCGCGAAGCCGTGCTGAAGTTCCTCTACGAACGTCACCGCTTCGTCGAAGCCGCGGAGTAAACCATGACCGAAAAACTCGTCATCATCGGTAACGGCATGGCGCCTGGGCGCATGCTGGAACACCTCTTCGAACAGGCGCCGGGCCGTTATCAGGTTACGATCTTCAACGCCGAGCCGCGCGTCAATTACGATCGCATCATGCTCTCGCCGGTCCTCTCGGGCGAAAAGACCTACGAGCAGATCGTCATCCATGGCGATGGCTGGTACATCGACCACGGCATCACCCTTTACAAGGGCCACAAGATCGTCTCGATCGACCGCGACAGGAAGACAGTCACCTCGGATCATGGTGTGACCGAGAGCTATGACAAGCTCGTCATCGCCACGGGCTCTGTGCCCTTCATCATTCCCGTTCCCGGCAAGGATCTGCCCGGCGTCATCACCTACCGCGACCTCGATGACGTGCAAGCCATGCTGCTCGCCGCCCAGTCGCGGCAAAAGGCGATCGTCATCGGCGGCGGCTTGCTTGGGCTCGAAGCGGCCGCCGGGCTTGCCCAGCGGGGCATGGATGTCACCGTATTGCACGTCATGCCGACGCTGATGGAGCGCCAGCTTGATCCCGCCGCCGGCTACCTCTTGCAGAAGGCCGTTGAGGAACGCGGCATCAAAGTCATCTGCAAGGCCAATACCAAGCAGATCATCGGCAACGGCAAGGTGGAAGGCGTCGAGCTCGACAACGGCACGATCATTCCGGCTACGCTCGTCGTCATGGCGGTGGGCATTCGCCCGAACGTCAATCTTGCCAAGGAAGCCGGGCTTGCCGTCAATCGTGGCATCGTCGTCGATGCTGGCATGCAGACCTCCGATGGCGACATCTTCTCGCTCGGCGAATGCGCCGAAGTCGGCGGCATGGTCTATGGCCTTGTCGCACCGCTCTACGAGATGGCCCGTGTGGCAGCCTCCCATCTTGCGGGCGATACCAAGCCGGGCTTCGTGCATTCCGATACGCCGACCAAGCTCAAGGTTACCGGCATCGAGCTCTATTCTCTGGGTGATTTCACCGACGGTGATGACCGGCAGGAAATCGTGCTGCGCGATGCAACCGCGGGCGTCTACAAGCGCTTGGTGCTGAAGGACAACCGCATTATCGGCACGGTGCTTTATGGCGAAACCTCCGACGGCGCATGGTTCAACGATCTCAAGAAAAAGGCGGTCGACATCTCCGAGATGCGCGACACTCTGATCTTCGGCCAGGCCTATCAGGGAGGGTCCCCGCTGGACCCTATGGCGGCCGTTGCAGCCTTGCCGGATGATGCGGAAATCTGCGGCTGCAACGGCGTCTGCAAGGGCAAAATCACTTCAACGATCACGGCCAAGGGGCTGACATCGCTCGATGATGTGCGCGCCCACACCAAGGCTTCGGCCTCCTGTGGCTCCTGCACCGGCCTTGTCGAGCAGCTCATGTCCTTGACGCTGGGTGATGCCTATAATCCGAAAGCCGTGCAGCCTATGTGCACTTGCACGGAACTCGGCCATGATGATGTGCGCCGCCTGATCAAGGCGAAAAAGCTGAAGACCATACCCGCCATCATGCAGGAGCTGGAATGGAAGACATCCGGCGGCTGCGCCAAATGTCGCCCGGCACTCAACTACTATCTCGTCTGTGACTGGCCGGACGAATATGCCGACGACTATCAGTCGCGCTTCATCAACGAACGCGTCCATGCCAATATCCAGAAGGACGGCACCTATTCCGTCGTGCCACGCATGTGGGGCGGAGTGACCAATTCCGGCGAGCTGCGTGCTATCGCCGATGTGGTCGACAAGTTCGCGATCCCGATGGTCAAAGTGACCGGCGGCCAGCGCATAGACCTGCTCGGCGTCGAAAAAGAAGACCTGCCGGCTGTCTGGGCCGATCTCGGCAAGGCCGGCTTCATTTCCGGCCAGGCCTATGCCAAGGGCCTGCGCACGGTGAAGACCTGCGTCGGTTCCGACTGGTGCCGCTTCGGCACGCAGGATTCCACCGGCCTCGGCATCCGCATCGAGAAATTCATGTGGGGCTCCTGGACACCGGCCAAATTGAAGATGGCAGTGTCCGGATGTCCGCGAAACTGCGCCGAGGCTACCTGCAAGGATATCGGCGTGATCTGCGTGGATTCCGGCTTCGAGATCCATTTCGCCGGGGCTGCAGGTCTCGACATCAAGGGCACGGAAGTGCTCGGCCTGGTGAAGACCGAGGACGAAGCGCTCGAACATATCGTGGCGCTGACCCAGATGTATCGCGAACAGGGCCGCTATCTCGAGCGCATCTACAAATGGGCCAAGCGCATCGGCCTCGATGAGATCCGCCGGCAGATCATGGAGGATCACGACAAGCGCAAGGCCTATTACGAGCGCTTCGTCTTTTCCCAGAAGTTCGCCCAGGTCGACCCCTGGTCGGAGCGCGTCTCGGGCAAGGACAAGCACGAATTCCGGCCGATGGCGACCATCGGCTTCAATCAGGCGGCAGAGTGAGGAGATCAACCATGAACTGGCACCCGATCGGCGAGATCTCCGATATTCCTTTGCGTGGCTCCCGCTGCGTGAAGACCCCGCATATGAATATCGCCGTCTTCCGCACGGGCGAGGACGAGGTCTATGCGATCGAAAACCGCTGCCCGCACAAGGGCGGGCCGCTTTCCGAGGGCATCGTGCATGGAAATGCCGTCACCTGCCCACTACACAATTGGGTGATTTCGCTGGAGACTGGCAAGGCACTCGGCGCCGATGACGGCGCGGTGCGTACCATCCCGCTCAGGAACGAGGGCGGCAGGCTCTATATCGCGCTCGAAAGCCTCGTTATGGCGGCCGAATGATGGGAGCGGAGGTCAGGACCACCTGCCCCTATTGCGGTGTCGGCTGCGGCGTGATCGCTCGGGTGGACGAGGCCGGCACCGTGACCGTGAAGGGGGACCCGGAGCACCCGGCCAATTTCGGGCGGCTCTGTTCCAAAGGTTCGGCGCTTGCCGAAACCATCGATCTCGACGGTCGGCTGCTCCATCCCGAAATCGATGGCAGACGGGCAGGCTGGGATGAAGCTCTCGCTCTCGTCGCCAACAGATTTTCCGAGACCATCGCCCAACATGGCCCTGATGCCGTCGCCTTTTATGTCTCGGGTCAGCTTCTGACCGAGGATTATTATGTCGCCAACAAGCTGATGAAGGGCTTCATCGGCTCCGCCAATATCGACACCAATTCCCGCCTCTGCATGTCTTCCTCGGTCGCCGGCCATCGCCGCGCTTTCGGCTCGGATACGGTTCCCGGTCTCTACGAGGATCTGGAACTTGCCGATCTCGTCATACTGACCGGGTCCAACCTCGCCTGGTGCCATCCTGTCATCTACCAGCGGCTGGCTGCCGCCAAAGCGGCCCGGCCGGGCCTGAAGATCGTCGTCATCGATCCGCGCCGGACGATGACCTGCGATATTGCCGATCTGCATCTTGCCATCCGTCCCGACGGCGACGTGGCGCTCTTCATGGGGCTTCTGGCCCACCTCGCGGCAAGCCCTGCTATCGACCAGAACTATATCGGCGCCCATACGGAAGGTTTTGGTGCGACTTTCGCCGCTGCCGCTGCGCTATCGGTAGACGACCTGCTTGAGCGCACCGGCCTGCCGGCCATGCAGGTGAGGGAATTCTTTCGCCTGTTCGAGACGACCGAGAAGGTCGTCACCTGCTACAGCCAGGGCGTCAACCAGTCCACGTCGGGCACTGACAAGGTCAACGCGATCATCAATTGCCACCTGGCAACCGGCCGCATCGGCCGCCCCGGCATGGGGCCGTTTTCGCTGACGGGACAGCCGAATGCCATGGGCGGGCGCGAGGTCGGCGGACTCGCGAATATGCTGGCAGCCCATATGGCGATCGAAAGCGCTGACGATCGCGACCGGGTGCAGCGCTTCTGGAATGCGCCTGAGGTTGCCGCCAAGCCCGGCCTGAAGGCAGTCGATCTGTTCCGCGCCGTCGAAGAAGGCCGCATCAAGGCATTGTGGATCATGGCGACCAATCCCGTCGTTTCCCTGCCGGATGCACGTCGTGTCGAGGCTGCGATTGCTGCCTGCCCCTTCGTGGTGGTGTCCGACATGTTGCGCGAGACCGATACGACCCGGTACGCGCATGTGCTGCTGCCATCGCTCGGCTGGGGTGAGAAGAACGGAACGGTCACCAATTCGGAACGCCGCATATCGAGGCAGCGCCCCTTTCTCGCTCTGCCGGGAGAGGCGCGCGCCGACTGGTGGCAGATGGCAGAAGTCGGCCGCCGGATGGGCTTTAACGCCTTCAACTACACGTCTCCGGCCGACATCTTCGCCGAACACGCGGCACTCTCCGCCTTCGAGAATGATGGCAGCCGCGACTTCGACATCGGCGCCTATGCCGAGACGGAGGCGCCAGCCTATGATGTGCTGAAACCGTTTCAGTGGCCGCAGCCTTTCGGAGCAGAGGAAAGGGAAACGCGGTTTTTTGCCCAGGGTGGTTTCTTCCACACCGATCGCAAGGCGCGCTTCATTGCCGTCGAAGCGCCGGCAACCGAAAGAACAGATTCAGCCTATCCGTTCACTCTGAATACGGGCCGCATTCGCGACCAGTGGCACACCATGACACGGACGGGAAAGAGCGCGCGGCTGTCATCCCATATCGCCGAGCCTTTCGCGGAAATCCATCCGCGCGACGCGATGGAACTTGGCGTGGCCGATGCCGCCCTCGTGCAGATCGAAAGCAGCTATGGCAAGGCCATCATCCGCGCGCTGGTAACCGACCGGCAGGCACGCGGCAGCGTCTTCGTGCCGATGCACTGGAGCGACCAGAATTCGGCTGAGGCGCGGATCGGCGCCGTCGTCAAACCCGCAACGGACCCTGTTTCGGGTCAGCCCGCCTCGAAGAATGTCGCGGTTGCCGTCAGCCGCTATCGCGCTGCCATCTATGGCTTCGCTGTCAGCGTGGCAAAGCCTGATGTGGCGGACGCGGACTATTGGGCACTCGCCAAAGCCGATGGCGGATGGCGGCTGGAGCTTGCGTTCCATAACGGCATCGAAGACTGGATGGCCTGGTGTCGAAAAAGCTTCGGCATTGCCGACCATATCGAGCCCTTGGGTTATGCCGACCAGCAATCCGGCGACCGGCGGATCGCCTTCTTCGACGGAGAGAGGCTGCTTGCCGCGCTCTTCCTTGCAAGAGAGCCGGTTGCCGTCGCGCGCAACTGGGCGGTGTCGCAGCTGACTGCCGATCACAGCAATCTGCGTCGCCGCTTTGCCGTCATCGCCGGCCGACCGGGCGCCGACAGACCGGATCCGGGTGCGACGGTCTGTTCCTGCTTCAGCATCGGCGTCAACCAGATCGCCGCCGCCGTCCGCTCCGGCTGCCGCAGCGTCGAGGCGATCGGCAACGAACTCAAGGCCGGCACCAATTGCGGTTCTTGCCGCGCCGAAATCAGGGGGATCATCAATGCCTGTGTTGCAGACGCTGCTGAATGATATTGCCGACCGGGCGCCCGCTCGCATGGCGCCGCTTGCCAAGCTGCCGGTCTTCTGGTCGCTTGCCGGACAACGGGTGATCATCGCTGGCGGCTCGGATGCCTGTGCCTGGAAGGCGGAACTGCTGGCCGCCTGCGGTGCGAAGGTCGAGATCCATGCGGAGCACCTCGGCGAAGCCTGCGCCACTCTCATCGAGCGCGGCGCGCCACATCCTGAAGGCGCGCTCATCCACCGTCCAATGGCGTGGCGCGAAGATATTTTTGCAGGTGCGGCCCTTGCCATAGCGGACTGCGAGGATGAGGCCGAGGCTCGAACGTTTTTCGAAGCGGCGCGGCGAGCCGGCGTTCCCGTCAACATCATCGACAAGCCGGCTTTCTGCCAGTTCCAGTTCGGCTCCATCGTCAACCGCTCGCCTGTCGTGGTGTCGATCTCGACGGATGGAGCGGCACCGATCCTCGCCCAGGCCATTCGCCGCCGCATCGAAACGCTGTTGCCGACATCCCTGAAATCCTGGGCGGTCCTTGCCCAGTCACTGCGCGAGGAGATTGCTCTTCGTCTTAAACACGGCGCAGAGCGCCGCGCCTTCTGGGAGCGTTTTGTCGATCGCGCTTTCGGAGCCGAACCGACGGAAGCAAGCGCCCGCGACATGCTTGCTGATATGGAAAGGCCCGCTCAGACACGCCTCGTCGGGCGGGTGGCGCTTGTCGGCGCCGGTCCGGGCGATGCGGAATATCTGACGCTAAAGGCCGTGCGGGCATTGCAGGCCGCCGATGTCATCCTGTTCGATGATCTGGTGTCGGACGAGGTTCTGGAACTGGCGCGGCGCGAGGCAAAACGCCTGCTCGTCGGCAAACGTGGCGGGCGCACGAGCTGCCGCCAGGAAGATATCAACGAGATGATGCTGACTTTCGCCAAGGCCGGCAAAAACGTTGCCCGGCTGAAATCCGGCGACCCGATGATCTTCGGCCGCGCCGGAGAGGAGATTGCCTATCTGAGGCAGAACAATATTCCGGTCGAGGTCATCCCCGGCATCACGGCGGCCAGCGCCATGGCCTCGCGGCTCGGCGTGTCCCTGACGCATCGTGATCATGCGCAGAGCGTTCAATTCGTCACTGGACATTCGCGCCATGGCATCCTGCCTGACACGATCGACTGGCAGGCGATCGCAGACTCAAGAAAAACGACGATCTTCTACATGGGCGGACGCACCGCCGGAGCGATCCAGAACAGGTTGATCAAGGCTGGCCTCGATGCAAAAACACCAGTCGTGATCGTCAGTTCGGTTGCCAATGCCGACGAGCGGCGCTGGACCGGCAGGCTCGATCATCTTTCTTCGGCCATGGCCGGAATCGGCCTCGACCGGCCCGTACTCATCGGCGTCGGGGAGGTTTTTGCCGCCTGCGGTCTGACGGCCGAAACCGGTCTCCCCGTTGCGGCCCAGGCTTGACGACCGGCCGGGTCGGAGAACTCGCTGCAAATCGGGTCTCAAGTCGGATGTATACACGTAACTGGAGCTCGGCTTGCTGCGGCTTCAACTTCCACGCGGACCACACTCTCCCCGACTCCAGGGGTCGAGACGGGAGCCCAAAGCTTTGCCACAAGGGCTGCGACAGAAAATGGCGATGAAGGGTGACCGGGTCACGCCGAAAACCTCAAACACGTCATATCACCGTGCTTGTGATCCCTGTCGGCGGCGGGATAAGACAACCGCAAATGTAGTCGTTACCGCGATTGCCGCCAAAATCGCTCCCCGTTGGTCGTAGGTTATTTTGTCAAAGCCCTCGTTGTTCGCAAGCACGAAACTGGCGCAGGTCAATACGCCAGCAGCAAGCCCGACATAGGCCACTGCAAATCCGGACAACACCCTGGTCGAGAACAATATCAACGGAAGATACAGTACGCCCACGACCGGGTCGTACGGTCCCAAGATGTCCAGTAAGAAGACAGCCGAAAGGCCTAAAGGTATTATGATGAGCATAGTGATGCTCGGGGGTTGTTCGCTCTTCATCTTAACGTCTCCAGTGAACTCTCGCGGCGGGTTCCGTAGCGCCACCGCAGCAGCGTCGCTATGCAACACTTTGGTAGCTCGGAACATTCGGGAGCTATGTGCGGACTACGTGCAATGTCCCCTAGGCTGCATTAGCCGGCTCGCCCTGGCTTCTGAAATGAGCGATCCCTGTAACGGCTTCCGTAACCGGCATTGTTATTCCTTGCCGCTCCGCCATTTCGATGACGGCATCGCAAATCGAGGCAAGCTCAAGCCGATTTCCTTTCTCGAAATCCTGGAGCATCGAAGTCTTTACATCTCCGAGCATTCGACCGGATTCAATGATCGCATCGGGATCGACCTCAAGTTTGCCACCATAGGCCTCGATGACAGGAATGACCTCCCGAAGCATCTGTCGGCTGACGTCAGAGAGATAGTGATTGCCGAAATTCTCACGAAGCGTCGCACCCGTTATTGCGGTCACCGGATTGGAGATAAGGTTGCGTACGACCTTCGTCCAAACGGCATCGCGAATGCGCGTGGCGACACGGACGTCGATTCCTGCGGTATTTAGAATCGCTGCCAATTCGCCGACACGTGCAGACAGTCGGTCATCAAGCTCCCCGATCGTCATCTGCAACGGATTGAAGGTTTGCGCGGTCCCCCAACCCAAACGCTCGGCCGTTATGACAGTGGTCGTGCCTATGATTTGCCGCGATGGCATCAATTTCTTCAGGTTGCCCTTTGGGTCGACAGACCGAACAACTGGACCGTCCCACAGCCCACCTTCGCCGTCGAAGTACCACCACGGGATACCATTGACGACCGGGATGATCGTCGTTTCACTGGTAATGAGCGGCTGCAAGGACGCGGCCAATTCCGGCAGGTCGTAAGATTTTGCGCACAGGAATAAGATATGTTGCGGGCCAAAGTCTGCCGCCCGGCCAACCTCCACTTGTGAGCGGTGATCCCCTTCCTTGTCCAGCAGCCGTATCCCGTTCTCCCTTATCGAGGCTAGGCTTCCGCCTCGAGCGATCAACCTTACGCGGAAACCGACGATCGAAAATCTTGCGGCAATCGTGATGCCGATAGCGCCCGCGCCTGCTACACAAATCGATGGAACCTGATCGTTCTCTTCGAGAAGTTGCGACATATAGTGTCTCCTGCTGAACTTCGGTGACGCCGCGAGAATGACAGCGTCAACCTTTAGGCATGATTTTTCGCGGGTTAGCCGGAATTTGGCGACTTCCTGGACGCTGATGGTGAGATGTTAGGCCGCGAACAGTGCCGAATGGATGTTACCGCCGGCTCCGTGGCTAAGAGTTGAACATGCAGACTCCTACCGACGGATTCGACAGCTATCTGATCCGCGTTAGTAGCAGTCGGGAGAGGTGACAACGGTTCCGACAACGTTGCGTGTCGGCCTCGATCCAGATGCTTTGTTCCGATCAATTCCGATACGAAGAAGTTATGACTTCGCTGTCGTCTACGCATCTATACGGAGGTCTAGCCAGCGCCTACAATTGGTGTATAGCCAAAACCGCGAGCTAGCCCTATCAGCTCCTTCGGATCCTCCCAACGAGGAGATAACGGGTCGTTTCGTCCACTCATTCGGCTGCCCATCTGCCAAACCGAGCGGAAAATTGGCAACCAGCAGGTTACCAGCTTTCGACGTTGGCGCCTGCCCATCGACACACATCTGCACCGGATAGTGCGAGGACAGCTCCAGCGCGTTTTTGAATACAGCGTCGGTCGACCTACCTCTTTGTCCCGGCATCGCTACACCTCGGTATAGATGCATGCGGTCATTGATCAGGGGTATTCTAACAACTGCGTAACGGCCTAAGGAAATGCCTCTGTCAGAAGCAGCAATGCGATTGGTTTGCCTCATACGCAACCAGTCAAGACCCGGCTCTTTCGCCGCGTCGGCCTTGGAGGCGGAAACCGTGGAAATTCCGCAGGGCTTCTTAGAAAAGCGGCCGACCTGGCCGCTGTCCGGATGCTGACGACCAAATCGTTACCGCAATTCAATGGAACTGCACCAATCATGCCCCAAGACCCGGATAAAAGAGCAGGCACGCCAATATGTTTCATTCTGGAGACAGGCATCGTGTGTTTTATCGCTTTCGCCTGTTGCCTCGCGGTATGGGCCTCGCTCGAGCTTAGCGTTGCCTCAAGCGAGACGGGTGAAAGCCCCCGCGCTGCGTCTTCGGTGCCAGTAAAGGTCGCCAGGCCAGTTCCCGTGTATCTTTACAGTCTTGGTTCGGTGCACGGATTGAGCGCAGTCACCGTCAGAACGCGAATAGAGGTTCGAATCGCGGGTGTCGCTGGTAGCTAATTTCCCCCAAACTCCCCCGTTTTCGCGACGATGGCTCTCGGTGGAGTCGTCCTCAGCATTGCTGGACGGCAACCTGCTGACAGGCGCGATGATTTTCCTGGGCGTCGACGGCAGCATCCCTGATGGCCCTTCACCGCTTCGCTCAGGTGCATTCGTCATCTGTGCGCCACGATCTAACCAGTGACATTAGGTAGTATTTCGCTCAAACATTTTGCATCATTCTCCGATTCCCTTTTAGGCGACACGAGATCTCACATGCCCTCGAGACTGAATCGCAAATTGCAGATGCCCCGCCGCGACAACCTCGGCCTTCTGACGATCGCCAACGGCTCCGGCCTTTCCATATCCGCACTGCCGAATGCCACTTTGTTCTCAATCGATTACGCCGACAGCCTCGGATCGGTGCAGGTCAATCAGCTCCAGGGATCGCCGCTTTCCGGCGGTGTCGGACGGCTCTATCTGCGGATCGGCGGCAAGAAGCCTGCCGTTGCCGAGATCGTCGGGCCTAGGGCGAAAGGCAAGTTCGGCCATAGCGAAGCGGGCTTCTCCTGGAGCGGCAACGTCGCCGACATCAACTATCAGGTAAGCCTCGTGCTTGCCCCTTCCGAGACGACATGGTTCTGGCATGTGGCGCTTGCACATTCCGGCGCGGAAAAGCTGCCGGCCGATCTCGTGCTGGTTCAGGATATCGGCCTCGGCGATCGCGGTTTCCTGATGAACAGCGAAGCCTATGCCTCGCAATATGTCGATCACCACATTGCCGAGCATCCGGCCTTCGGGCCAGTGGTGATGAACCGGCAGAACCTCAAGCAGGGCGGCGGGCGCAATCCTTGGCTCGCGCAGGGCTGCCTGGAAGGTGTTGCAGCTTACGCTACTGATGCGATCCAGCTGGTCAAATCGACCGCCGGCAAGGACGATCTTCTCGTCGGTCCCTTCGGCACGGATCTGCCAAGCCAGCGCCGGCAACATGAAATGGCCTGCCCGGCCCTTCAGTCGAAGTCGCTTGCCGTTTCGGCCGAAGGCGTCACTGCGAGCTTCTTCGGCTTGTTCCTCAACGATCATCAGGCAGCCTCCGACAATGCCGATCTTTCCCGCCTCGATCATCTGAAAGTCGTCGAAAAGACGGTGGCTGGTCCGGCCGAGCAAGTACCGCCGCGCAGCATCGTGCAGGATGCCGGGCTGCTGACGGTGGAGACGCTGGACGACAAGGCGCTTACCCGCCTCTATCCCGATCGTATGCTCGAAGAGCGCGCAGACGGAAAGCTGCTGTCCTTCTTCGTGCCTGAGGGCGCCCTCAATCGCCATGTGGTTCTGCGGGAGAAGGAACTGCAGGTCGCGCGCCGTCACGGCGCGATCGTACGCAGCGGCCAGAACATGTTGCTCGACGACGTGACGCTGGCATCGACCTGCTGGATGCAGGGCATATTTGCCGCGCAGCTGACGATCGGCAATACGTCCTTCCACAAACTGTTTTCGGTCTCCCGCGATCCCTACAATCTGACGCGGGCCAGCGGGCTGCGCATCCTTGCTGATATCGGTCAGGGCTGGCAGCTTCTCGGCGTGCCTTCAGCCTTCGATATGGGCCTCAGCGATTGCCGCTGGATCTATCGCCTTGGCGACCGCACCATCACCGTCACGGCGACAGCGTCAGGCGAAGATCCCGCCATGCAATGGGCCGTCTCTGTCGAGGGTAAGCCCTGCCGCTTCCTGGTCTTCGGCCATCTCGTTCTCGGCGAGCGGGAATATGACACAAGCGGTTATGCCGAATTCGACGCAGAAGCCAAGCGCATCCGCTTCCGCCCAGACCCGCATTGGCTCTGGGGCGAGCGTTTTCCCGATGCCAGCTACTGGCTGGTGAGCTCCACGCCTGGCGCCGTCGAGGCGGTTGGCGGCGACGAGTTTCTTTATGAAGACGGCGTGGCCCGCAACGGCGCCTACATTGCCCTGCGCTCCCACGAGACACAATCGCTCGCCTTCGCCGTCGTCGGCTCGATGACGGACATGGCAGAGGCCGAGCGTCTGGCCGATCGCTACGCAGGTGGCATCACGCAGGAGGCGATGCTCGATCCAGCTTCGCGTTTCTGGCAGCACGCCATTCGCGGCCTGACACTCGACAAGCCCAAAGCCGATGCGGTGGCGCATGCCGCGATCCTGCCCTGGCTCGCACATGATGCAATCGTGCATCTCAGCGTCCCGCACGGGCTGGAGCAATATACGGGCGCCGCCTGGGGCACGCGCGATGCCTGCCAGGGGCCGGTGGAATTCCTGCTCGCCTACGAGCATGACCGCGAAGCCAAGGAAGTGGTCAAGACTGTCTTCAGCGAGCAGTACCTGGAAAAGGGCGATTGGCCGCAATGGTTCATGCTGGAACCCTATGCCAACATCCGCTCCGGCGACAGCCACGGTGATATCGTCGTCTGGCCGCTGAAGGCGCTCTGCGACTATATCGAGGCAACTGGCGATCTCGCCGTCCTCGATGAAAAGGTGGTCTGGCGCGACGACAAGACCATGGGCAGGGCACCGGCCGATACGATCACCGTCCATGTCGACAAGCTTCTCGCTACCGTGCGCGAGCGCTTCATTCCCGGCACGCATCTGATCCGCTACGGCGAAGGCGACTGGAACGATTCCCTGCAGCCGGCCGATCCGCATCTGCGCGACTGGATGGTGAGCAGCTGGACCGTTTCCCTGCTCTATGAACAGATCGTGCGTTATTCCGCTATCCTGCGTCGCATCGGCCAGGCTGCTGACGCCACGGAACTGCGCAAGATCGCCACCGCCATGCGGCGCGACTTCAACAAACACCTGATCCGCGATGGCGTGGTCGCCGGTTACGGCATCTTCGATCCCACCCATGACGGCGTCGAGCTGCTGCTGCATCCCGATGACCAGCGTACCGGCCTGCACTATTCGCTGATCTCGATGACGCAGGCGATGCTCGGCAAACTTTTCACGCCAGAACAGCGGCAACAGCACATGAAACTGATCGAGAAGCACCTGCTCTTCCCCGACGGCGTGCGCCTGATGGAGAAGCCTGCGACCTATGCCGGCGGTCCGGAGACGTTGTTCCGGCGTGCGGAATCTTCATCCTTCTTCGGCCGCGAGATTGGCCTCATGTATGTGCATGCGCATCTGCGCTATTGCGAGACCCTGGCAATTGCTGAGGATGCAAAGGCGCTCTGGAAGACGATCGGTCTCGTCAATCCGATCGCCGTGACCGACGCCTTGCCACACGCCTCACTGCGCCAGCGCAACACCTATTTCAGCAGCAGCGATGCCGCCTTCCCTGACCGCTATCAGGCGATGAGCGACTGGGACCAGGTCAAGGAGGGCGAGATCGACGTCGACGGCGGCTGGCGCATCTATTCCAGCGGGCCCGGCCTCTATGCCCGCAGCTTCATCGAAAACATCCTTGGCTTCAAACGCCGCTTCGGACGACGCAAGCGCGAACCGCTGCTGCCGTCTTCCGCCTCGATCACGATCAAGACGGATCATGCACCCTGGCGCCGGCTACAGGGCCCAAAGCGAAAGGGTTAAGCGGCAACTTCGCGTACCCGAGGCGGGATCGGATTGGGAGCGGCGAAATGGCAGGCGGCCATCTGGCCGTTCGCTACCTCTCTCAAAGCGGGCCGTTCGACTTTACAGATGTCCTGCGCGATCGGACAGCGAGTGTGAAAGCTACAGCCGTGAGGGATGCGCGACGGGCTCGGCACGTCGCCTTCAAGCACGATGCGGCGGCTTTTCCGGTCCGGATCGGGCTCGGGTGCCGCTGACAACAGCGCCTGCGTATAGGGATGCTGCGGGGCCGAATAGACCATCCGCTTGTCACCTATCTCCACGATTCTGCCGAGATACATCACTGCCACACGGTCAGCGATATGGCGGACGACGGCGAGGTCATGGGCGATGAAGAGGAAGGAAAAGCCCTTCTTCTCCTGAAGGTCCTGCATCAGGTTGATGATCTGCGCCTGCACGGAAACGTCGAGTGCGGAGACCGGCTCATCGGCGACGATAAAGCCGGGATTGAGGGAGATCGCCCGGGCAATACCGATGCGCTGCCGCTGGCCCCCGGAAAACTGCCGGGGATAACGGTCCATGGCGCTCGTCGGCAAGCCGACCTGCGTCAGGAGATCGGCGACCCTCTCGCGCCGTTCGCGCTTCGAGCGGATGAGGCCGAAGGCATCCAGCGGCTCGCCGATGATTTCGGCGATGGAGCGCCGCGGGCTCAGCGATCCATAGGGATCCTGAAAGATCATCTGCACATTGCGCCGCATGCTGCGCATCTTCTCGTGCGACAACGCCGTCAGCTCGGTGCCCTCGAAGAAAACACGGCCATCAGTCGGCTCGATCAGCCGCAACAGCAGGCGTCCGAGTGTGGACTTGCCGCAGCCGGATTCTCCCACAAGCGCCAGCGTTTCGCCACGCAGGATCTCGAAGCTCAGATCATCGACGGCGCGCACGCCGCTACTCTCCTGCTTGAAGGACAGCATGCCGCCATCGGAAAACACCTTGCTCAACCCTTCGGCCCGCAGGATTGCGTTCATCGCATATGCTCCTCGATCGATGGGAGGGATACCTTGTTTTCGGCTGTAACCCAGCAGGCCGCCTTGTGCTTCGGACCGAAGGCAAACATCGGCGGCATTTCGCTGCGGCACTTGTCGATATGCAAAGGACAGCGGGCGTAGAATGGACAGCCCTCCTTCACCGAGCCCGCGGTCGGTACGGAACCCGGGATCTGGTAGAGCCGCTTCTGATCGTCATCGAGCCTTGGGATCGATTGCAGCAGGCCGCGCGTATAGGGATGGCTCGGGTTACTGAAGATCGAGCGGACATCCGCATCCTCGACCACGTGGCCGGCATACATGACGATGACACGATCGCAGACCTCGGCGATGACACCGAGATCGTGCGAGATCAGCAGCACGGCCGTGTTCAGCGTCTTGCGCACCTTCGCCATCAGGTCGAGCACCTGCGCCTGGATGGTCACATCAAGTGCCGTCGTCGGCTCATCGGCGATCAAAAGTTTCGGATTGCAGGCAACTGCCATCGCGATCATCACCCGCTGGCGCATACCGCCCGAAAACTGGTGCGGATAGGCATCGAGACGCCCTTCCGGATTGGGGATGCCGACAAGCTTCAGGAGTTCGATGATGCGGGCGCGGCGCTCTCCGCGGCTCATCTTCTCATGCAGCTTGATCGCCTCGCCGATCTGGTCGCCGATCGTCATGACCGGGTTCAGCGAGCTCATCGGCTCCTGAAAGATCATCGCGATGTCCCGGCCGCGGATCTCGGGCAGCTTCGTCTTCGGCAGATCAAGAAGGTTGACGCCTTCAAGCTCGATGCGCCCTTGCGCGATGCGGCCAGGCGGATTGGGGATCAGCCGCATAATCGCCAACGACGTGATCGACTTGCCCGAACCTGATTCGCCGACGATGCCGACCGAACCGCCGGCCTCGATCTCGAACGAGACGCCGTTCACAACGCGGATCGGAGAATCCTTCGGGCCGAATTCGACGGTGAGGCCTTCAACCTTGAGCAATGGTGTCTGTGGTTTAGACGTCATTGGTTCGTCTCCGGGTCCAGCATGTCGCGCACGGCATCGCCGATCAGGTTGAAGGAGAGCACTACGCAGGTGATGGCAAAGCCGGCGGCAATAATCGGCCAGGGCGAGCCGAAGAGATTGTTGAGACCATCGCGGATGATGTTGCCCCAGCTCGGATTGGGAGCACGGGCGCCGATGCCGAGGAAGCTCAGCGACGCTTCGAGACGGATGGCGGAGGCGACCCAGAGCGTCATTAGCACGACGATAGGCGCCGCGATATTCGGGATGATATGGCGGAAGATGATGACGGGCGTACGCACGCCCACGGCGATCGCTGCTTCCACATAGGGCTCCTGCTTGACGGACAGTGTCGAGGCGCGGGCCACACGGGCAAAACCCGGAATGAAGGCAACGGTGATGACGGCGATGATATTCCAGAAGGCGCCGCCGAGCACGGCTGCGATGATGATTGCAAGCAGCAGTTCCGGGAAAGCGAGCAGCAAGTCGATGAAGCGGCTGATGACGCGATCGATCAGCCCGCCGAAATAGCCGGCGGTCACGCCAAGCGCGGTGCCGACTAGCGCCGCAAGCGCAGGCGAAATCAGGCCGAACAGCAGCGAGTTGCGCGACCCGTGGATCATGCGCGAGAGAACGTCGCGCCCGAACTGGTCGGTGCCGAGCCAATGGGCGGCCGATGGCGCCTTGTTGATCGAGAGGATGCTTTGGGCCAGCGGATCATAGGGCGCAAGCAGCGGTGCGAAGACCGCAATCACGAAGAAGACGAGCGCGATTGCCAACGCGAAAAGCGTCGAGGGCCGCCGGAGCAGCGTTCGGGACAGAAGCGACAGCAGGCCCGGCGCAGGGACCAGCGAAGGCTGCTCAAAGGCCTGCAAGGGGGATCCCGGCGTTTGCGTGATGATGCTCATTATTTCACCCGGATTCTTGGATCGATGACGATGTAGAGAAGATCCATCACCAGATTGATGAGAAGGACGAGGAGCGCAAAGACAACGACGCCACCCTGGATGATGCCGTAGTCACGCTCGTTGATCGCTTGGATGAGCAGACGTCCGAGGCCCGGCCTGTTGAAGACCAGCTCGACGGCGACCGACCCTGACAGCGTTGCAAGCAGGCTGAGCCCCATGCCGGTCGAAAGCGGCAGCAACGCATTGCGCAGACCGTGGCGATAGATGACACGCGGTTCACGGGCACCCTTGGCGCGGGCGGTGCGGACATAATCCTTACCGAGCGTTTCCAGAAGTGCGGTCCGCGACAGCCGGCCGATGAAGGCGGCTTTGACGAGTGCAAGCGTCAGCCCCGGTAGCACGATGTGGTACATGCGATCCGCGAAACCATCGCCGCCGCCATTGATCGGGAACCAGCCGAGGTTCAGCGCAAATCCGATCAGGAGCAGCGCGCCGAGATAAAAGTCCGGAATGGCATAGCCAAGGAGCGAAAAGAGACGCATGCCGGAATCCGGCAGCCGGTCGCGATGGGTCGCAGCTAGCACGCCGAAAGGCACACCGGCACCGACGCCGATGATCATCGCCGCGACCGTCAGCTCGATCGTGTAAGGCAGATTGGCGACGATCAGGCGCAGCACCGGCTCGCCATTCATGTACGACTGGCCGAAATCGAGGCTGAGCACGCCGATCAGGAAGTTGATGTACTGTTGCCACAGCGGCACATCGAGCCCCATCTTGTGGCGGAAGGCGGCGAGCTGCTCCGGGAGAGCCATGTCTCCCAGAGCCGCAATCGCCGGATCACCCGGCAGGATCCGCATCGCGATAAACACGAGCGTGAGCACCAACCAGATTGTCGGAATGGCATCCGCCAGCCGGAGGAGAAAATATCTAGCCATGTTCATTCACTCGCATTCATCGCGACCTGGAAATCAGGCCTTCTTGGTCGCGTGGTGGAAGCGCCAGCGCGCATAGCCGCTCTGCACCTTGTAGCCGAGGTCGAGGCGTGCATTGCGGGCAACTGTAAAGGAGAGCGTCGACATACCGATCAACGGCAGGTCGCGCAGGACCTGAAGTTCGATCTGCTTGCAGTAATCGACATAGGCCTTGTAGTCGGTCGCCTGCAGTGCCTTGGCGAGCAGGTCGTCGATACCAGGCATGACCACGCCGTAATGGCTGTAGTTGATACCACCAGATCCATCCGGCTTGACTTCCGCCTTGGTCGACAGCTGCTGGATGTAGAGCTGCGTCGGGATCGGCGGATAGCTGGACGAATGCAGGGCCAGCGTATTCTTGTCGTGCTGATTGTCAGCATGATAGGCGGTGTGATCGCCGATATGCAGGTTCATGCGCATGCCGACGGAACGCAGCTGCTCCTGCACGATCAGCATGATGGAGGCATAGTCCTCGCGCTGGCTGACATTGCTGTCGAAGTCGAAACCATCGGGGAAACCGGCTTCGGCAAGCAGCGCCTTGGCCTTGTTCGGATCGTAATTGTATTGAAGCTCCGGCGGCAGGTCTTCGGTCTTGAAGCCGCCGGGGAAGAAGTCGGGCTGCAGGCCGGCCGTAAAGCCGCCCATCGGCTTCAGCGCATTGCCGACCGCATGGCGGTCGACGGCGTACATGATCGCCTGACGCACCTTGATATTGTCGAACGGCTTGCGCTTTAGGTTGATATGCAGCGTGTTGAACGACCCCGGCGACGTCATGTCGAACTGCAGCGTCGGGTCGCGCTGCAGCATGGAATCGACCCAGCCCGGTGCGCGGACGGCCTCGATCATGTCGACGTCGCCAGAGAGCAGCGCGAGCGTGCGGGCCGTCGTATCGGCGATATAGACGGATTCGACCTTGGCGATTTTCGCCTTTTCACCCCAATAGGTTTCATGGCGCTTCAGCGCTGTGCCCCACTGATTGTCGAAGCGGGTAAGTTCGTAGGGGCCGGTGCCGACGGCGTCGGTCTTGAACTTGTCCGCGCCGATCTGGTCATAGGCCTTCTTGGAGACAATCGAAGTGTTGTTGAGGAAGATTGTCGTGCCGAGCAGGTTCACGTCTGAATTCTTCAGCGTGATGACGACCTCATAAGGGCCGTTCGCGACGACATCGGCGACATTCGACAGGATCGGCTTGTTCGTGCCGTCGGCCATGGCGCGCTTGAACGAAAAGACGACGTCTTCCGCCGTCATTTCACCAAAACCCTTGTGGAACTGCACGCCCTGACGGAGCTTGAAGGTCCAGGTCTTGGCATCTGACGAAGCGGACCACTCGGTGGCGAGCGTTGGCCGATACTGGTCCGGCGTCGTGGCGAAGGTGCCGTCATCGGGGCGCACGAGCTGTTCGTACATCTGCTCGGTCGCCCAGTTGTCGCCGCCCTGCGTCGTATAGTTCGGATCGCTGCTGCGGGGACCGCTGGCGGCAATGCCGATGCGGATGGTGTCGGGATCGCTTGCTGCACGCGCAATGGCGGATCCAAGCATGCTCATCGCAGCCGTGGCCGCGGTCAGTTCCAGAAACTGGCGTCTTCTCAGGTTCATGTCATTTCCTCCCACTTGTCAGAATATTCAGCTTCGCCGCTTGTCGAGCTCGGCATCTTCAACGATCAGGCCGAGGCCCGGACCGGACGGAACCTTGAACTTGCCGTCTTCCGGGATCGGCGGATTGGCAAAGCCGACATGCATGCGTGTCGACGGATCGGAGAATTCGGCGGGCTTGGTATTGTGCATCAGCGTCGCAAGCACATGCAGGTTCGCCACATGGGCGATGGTCGGCTGGGTCTGATGCGGAACGAGCTCGACGCCATGCGCAAAGCAGATCGCGGCACACTGCATGAGGCCGGTAATGCCGCCCATCTTGATGATATCGGGCTGCACCATGCGCACGCCTGCATTGATCATGTCGACGACAGCCTGGGTGGTATAGGACTGTTCGGCAGCCGAAACCGTGATGTCGAGACGCTGGGCAACCTCGCCCATGGCGCGCACGTTATAGTGCTGGACCGGTTCCTCGAACCAGACATAGCCGAGCTCTTCGAGCGCGCGGCCGACCCGGATGGCGCCGCCGACGGAATATTGGTTGTTGGCATCGAAGGCGAGCGGGAAATCGTCGCCCACCAGCTTGCGCACGGCCTTTGCCTTGGCGATGTCACCTGGAATATCATAGTCCTGACGCGTGCGGTCGCCGTCCCAGCGGATCTTTATGGCAGCCGGCTTTTCGGCCTTCCAGCGCTGCTCGACCACGCGAACGGTTTCATCGACAGTGCGGCCGGCATTGTTGCCAACCGAGGAATAGAAGGGCAGTTCCGTACGCCAGGCGCCGCCGAGCAGCTTGTAGACTGGCTGGTTGAAGTGCTTGCCCTTGATGTCCCAGAGGGCAATATCGAGGGCGGCAAGCGCGCCGGTGACGGCGCCTTCCGGGCCGAGCTTTACATATTTATGCAGCAGCCGATCGTAGAGGACCGACTGGTCGAGCGCATCCGCACCGACGAGCGAGGCTGCGAAATCTCTGACGACGCCGAGCGAGTGCTCGCCGCCCATCATCGGCGAGGCTTCGCCGTGGCCGACGATGCCATCTTCGGTCGTCACGCGCACGAGAGCCGTGCGGCGACCCGGCGGCTCATTGGGCTCCCATTTCACCTGAAAAGCTTCGACGGACTTGATGATCGTACCCACTGGCATTCCCTCGGAGAACGGACGTTTTCAGCGCCGGTGTTGTTGTTGAGGAAAGCATCTTCCAATTTGCATCCGTATGCAACACGGCGATTGAATTGAAATTGGAACAGGTTTTATGCCGAAATCTGCAAAAATGTTCACTGCTGGATATCGAGCATACAAAATCGGAGATTTGCTTATTTCATTGGCTCTTAGATGCTGCGACGCACTCGGGCGCCTGGATTCAAGAGTTGGAAGAACTGTCAATGGACGACTTGGCGACTGCATATAAGCAGCAATTGAAATTGTTGCATCCGAATGCAAAAAGTGTAGGAAAGGTAGTGGCAACCGGGGAAATGGATCATGCGCAAACAGGGATCGGCGTCCTTGCAGGGAGAACCGTCCGGCGGAGCGTTCAGCCGAAAGCCGATTACCGCCCGCGAACTTGCGCGCATGCTTGGCGTCAGCCAATCGGCTGTATCGCGTGCCTTCACACCAGGCGCAAGCATCGCAGCCGAGCTGCGCGAACGCATCCTGAAATATGCGGCAGAAGTCGACTATCAGCCGAATGCGATCGCCAGCATGCTCTCGAAGAGCCGCACGAACATTATCGGCATCGTCGTCTCCGACATGCAGAACCCCTTCTATCCGGGCCTGATCGAAAAACTCTCGCGCTCGCTGCAACGCATCGGCCTGCAGAGCCTTCTCTTCAACATCACCAAGGGATCGAACCTCGAAGAGCAGCTTTCGGCACTGCGGCGATACAACGTGGACGCTGTCATCGTCATTTCTGCGACGATCTTGTCAGGCTCGACGCTGAGCTGGGCGACGGAAGGCCGGCCAGCCATCCTGATCAACCGCGTCATCGAAGACACGAATCTGAGCTGTGTGGCCTGTAACAATGTCGAGGGTGCCCGCGCCATCGCCGATCATTTCCATCGGCAGGGCGCCCGCAGGGTCGCCTATGTCGCCGGTCTCAGTCACACGACCACCAACCGCGAACGCCAGAACGGTTTCGTCACACGGATTGCGGAGCTTGGCATGACGCTAAGCGTCCAGGTCGAAGGCCGGGAATACAGCTACTATGCCGGCCGCAAGGCCGCGCTTGAAATCGCCGCTAAGAAAAGCACCGATGCGATCTTCTTTGCCAACGACATTCTGGCGATCGGCGGCATCGATGCCCTCAGGGAGGAGGCAGGCTGCCGCGTGCCCGACGATATCCTCGTTGCGGGCTTCGACGACATCCCGATGGCCGGCTGGCCACACTACAACCTCACCACTTTTCGCCAGCCAGTCGATGAGATCGTGCGCGTCGTCGTTGAAATGATCGAGGGAGATACATCGGCATTGCTGCGGGTAGCCACGACCATCCGCCTTTCGGGAGAACTCATCGAACGGCGCTCGACCGGCGCGGAATCTAACGCAGAGTAGCCTCCACTATCGGCAGGCCGCGGGCGGCTCAAATGTGAAGAGCATTCCCCAGGGCTTTCAGCGCCGCTTCCATCACCGCCTCGCTGCGCGTCGGATGAGCATGGATCGTGCCGGCGATATCTTCCAGTCGCGCGCCCATTTCGATGGCAAGCGCGAAGGCCGCCGAGAGCTCGGAGACCCCAGCCCCCACCGCCTGCGCGCCAAGGACCAGATTGGTGTCGGCCCGCGCCACCACCCGCACGAATCCTTCCTCCGAAAGCATGGTCATCGCCCGTCCATTGGCGCTGAAGGGAAACTGGCCGGTCCTGATATCATAACCCTGGGCGCGTGCTTCTGACGGGGACAGACCGGCGCTGACGATTTCCGGATCGGTAAAGCAGATCGCCGGAATGCAGCGCTTATCCCAGGCGCGTTTCTTTCCGGCAACGATCTCCGCAACCATTTCCCCCTGCGCCATGGCCCGATGCGCCAGCATAGGCTCGCCGGTAACATCACCGATGGCATAAATGCCGCGCATGGACGTGCGGCAGCGGTCGTCGATCCTGAGAAAAGGACCGGCGCGGTCGAGATCAAGCTCTTCGAGGCCTGAGCCCGCCGTTCTCGGACGGCGGCCTACAGTCACCAGAATACGGTCTGCTACAAGCGCCTGCTGCCGGCCGTCAGGCGTTTCGACGACAAGTCCATCGCCGGCATCGGAAAGGCCGATCGCCTTCGCGCCGGTCAAGACGCGGATGCCGCGCTCGGTCATCTTGCGCATGACAGGCCGAACGAGATCGGCATCATATTGCGGCAGCACCTGCTGCGTTGCCTCGACCACCGTCACCTGCGATCCCATCTTCGCGAATGCTGTCCCGAGTTCCAGCCCGATATAGCCGCCGCCGACCACGACGAGATTTTTCGGCAATTCGCCCAACGACAACGCCTCGGTCGAAGAAATAACGCGGCCACCAAAAGGCAGGTTCGGGAGTTCAACCGGATCGGAGCCGGTGGCGATGACGACGGTCTCGGCACGAATGATCTGCTGGCCGGTTTCCGTCTCTACCTCGACCGTCTTGCCATCGCGGAAATGAGCGCGGCCGTGGACGATCTTCACGCGCGCCTTCTGCAACAGGCCGGAGACGCCGCTCGTCAGCCGGCCGACGATACCGTCCTTCCAGGTGATTGTTTTTGCCAGATCGATCGAGGCGCCCTCGACGCGGATGCCCATCGGATTCTTGCCCGTAAGCATTTTCTGCGTGGCGTCGAATTCCTCTGCGGCATGAATCAGCGCCTTGGAGGGAATGCAGCCGACCGTCAGGCAGGTACCGCCCGGCTTACCGGCCTCGACGATGACAGTGTCGATGCCGAGCTGGCCGGCACGGATGGCGCAGACATAACCGCCGGGACCTGCACCGATGACGAGGAGCTTGCAGACAATCTCTTTCATTGCTCAGCCTTCGATGAAAATGAGCGCTGGCGTTTCGAGCAGCGTGCGGATGCGCTGCACGAAGGTTGCCGCGTCCCAGCCGTCGATGATGCGGTGATCGAAGCTGGAGGAGAGGTTCATCATCTTGCGCGGCACGAATTGCGCACCGTCCCAGACCGGCCGTATCGCGATCTTGTTGACGCCGATGATCGCCACTTCCGGGTGATTGATGACGGGCGTGGAAACGATGCCGCCGAGAGCCCCGAGCGAACTGATGGTGATGGTCGAGCCTGACAGTTCGTCACGTGTTGCGGTACCAGAACGCGCCGCTTCCGCCAGCCGGCTCATTTCGACTGCGCAATCGAAGATGCCGCGCGCTTCGGCATGCCGCACCACGGGCACGGTGAGCCCCGCCGGCGTCTGCGTGGCAATGCCGATATGCACGGCGCTATGGCGCGTGATGATGCCGGCATCATCATCGAAGGTGGCGTTGACATCGGGCTGATCGGAAATCGCCTTGACGAGCGCCCGCATCAGGAAGGGCAACACCGTCAGCTTGGGATGCTCGGCCTTGCGGTCGGCATTCATTGTGGCGCGCAGTTCCTCGAGCGCCGTCATATCCACTTCCTCCACATAGGTGATGTGGGGAATGCGTGAGGTCGAAAGCACCATCTTTTCGGCAATGCGGCGCCGAAGACCGGTGAGCTTGATCTCCTCGGTCGTCGTCTTCTTTGCCAGGCCGGTACGCGCCGGAGCGGGCGCCAACCCCTGGTTTAGGAACTGATCGATATCTTCGCGCAGGATACGGCCGGCCGGCCCTGTGCCCTGCACCTGCCTTAGATCTACACCGCTCTCGCGGGCAAACAGCCGTACCGATGGCGCAGCGAGTGGCTTTTCGGTCGGCGGAGCTGCCGGCGCCGGTGCCTTCGGAACGGGTTTCGGAGCTTCTGCTTTCACGGGCTCGGCGGGCCGCGGCTGAGGAACCGTTTCGGGTTCCGCCTCTCCGGCTCCGCTTGTCGTCTCGATGCGCACCAGCGGCGCCTTGACGGCAATTCGATCGCCGATCTCACCGGCAAGCCAGGTCACCGTGCCGCTGACGGGCGAGGGAATTTCGACGGTGGCCTTGTCGGTCATGACGGCGGCGATCACCATGTCCTCGCGCACGGGATCGCCGGTCTTCACATGCCATTCGACAAGTTCTGCCTCGGCGACACCTTCGCCGACATCGGGCATCTTGATGATGAATTCGCCCATGGTTCAGGCCTCCATCACTTCGGCAAGCGCGCGTCCGACGCGGCCGGGTCCGGGGAAATAGTCCCACTCCTGCGCGTGCGGATAGGGCGTATCCCAGCCTGCGACGCGCACGACCGGGGCTTCCAGATTGTAGAAGCAATGTTCCTGCACCAGCGAAACGACCTCCGCACCGAAACCCGATGTCAGGGTTGCTTCATGCACGACGACGCAGCGCCCGGTCTTGGCGACGGATTTGACGATGGTATCGAGGTCGAGCGGCAAAAGGCTCCGGAGATCGATCACCTCGGCATCGATGCCGGCATCCTCGGCGGCGGCAAGCGCCACATGTACCATCGTGCCGTAGGCAACGACCGTCACAGCAGAGCCCTTGCGCCGTACCTCAGCCTTGCCGATCGGGATCGTAAAATGTCCCTCCGGTACCTCGCCAAGATCATGCTTCGACCATGGCGTCACCGGCCGCTCGTGATGGCCATCGAAAGGTCCGTTATAGAGCCGCTTCGGCTCCAGGAACATGACAGGATCGGGATCTTCGATCGCGGCAATCAGCAGGCCCTTGGCGTCATAGGGATTGGACGGCACCACCACTTTCAGGCCGCAGACATGGGTGAAGAGCGCTTCCGGGCTCTGGCTGTGGGTCTGGCCGCCAAAAATGCCGCCGCCGGTCGGCATGCGCACGACGATCGGGCAGGTGAAATCGCCGTTTGAGCGATAGCGGATACGCGCCGCTTCCTGCGTCAGCTGGTCGTAAGCCGGATACATATAATCGGCGAACTGGATTTCGACACAGGGCTTCAGCCCATAGGCCGCCATGCCGATCGCCGTGCCGACGATGCCGGATTCGCTGATCGGCGTGTCGAAGCAGCGCGTCTTGCCGTATTTCGCCTGCAGGCCCTGCGTGCAGCGGAAGACGCCGCCGAAGTAACCGACATCCTCGCCGAAAACCACGACATTGTCATCACGCGCCATTGAGACGTCCATGGCGCTGCGTACGGCCTCGATCATCGTCATCCGGGCCATGTCAGTACCCCGCCTTCTGCCGCTGGCGGCGGATATGCGGCGGCATCTCGGCATAGACGCCTTCGAAGATATCGCGCACCGAGGGCTTGCCGCCGTCATGCAGAGTGCCGTGCCCCTCGGCCTGACGTTGAGCCTCAATCACCTCATCCAGGATCTCCGCTTCGGCCTGAATATGGCGCTCCTCTGACCAGACGCCCCTGACGATCAGGTGTTTCTTCAGCCGCAGGACGGGATCGCCGAGCGGCCAGGCTTCCGATTCCGTCTTCGGGCGATAGGCGCTCGGATCGTCGGAGGTCGAATGGGCGCCGACGCGATAGGTGACATATTCGATCAGCGTCGGGCCAAGATTGCGCCGGGCGCGCTCAGCCGCCCAGCGAGCAACGGCATGGACGGCGAGATAATCGTTGCCATCGACCCGTAGCGCCGGAATGCCGAAGCCGAGGCCACGGGCGGCAAATGTGCCGGAGCCGCCGCGGGCAATGCCCTGGAAGGTGGAGATCGCCCACTGATTGTTGACGATGTTGAGGATAACAGGCGCCTTGTAGGTGGAAGCGAAGACCAGGGCCGAATGGAAATCCGATTCCGCCGTCGAGCCGTCACCAATCCAGGCCGCGGCAATGCGGCTGTCATTCTTGATCGCCGAGGCCATGGCCCAGCCGACCGCCTGTACATATTGGGTGGCGAGATTGCCCGAGATCGTGAAGAAGCCGTGCTCCTTGGAGGAATACATGATGGGAAGCTGGCGCCCGCGCAGCGGATCGCTCTCGTTCGAGTAGATCTGGTTCATCATCTCGACCATCGGGTAGTCGTCGGCGATCAAGAGGCCAGCCTGGCGATAGGTCGGGAAATTCATGTCTCCCTTTTGCAACGCCTTGCGGAAGGCGCAGCTGACCGCCTCTTCACCGAGATGCTGCATGTAGAAGGAGGTCTTGCCCTGCCGCTGCGCCATCAGCATGCGGGCATCGAAAGCGCGCAGCTTCATCATGTTTCGAAGCCCGGTCAGCAATTCCTCGTCCGTCAAAGACCCTGCCCAGGGACCGACCGCCTCGCCGTCGCGGTTCAGCACACGGATGATCGAATAGGCAAGCTCACGGATGTCTTCGGACGCGACATCGACCTCCGGCCGCGGCACCGACCCGGCCTTGGCGATCTTGACATTGGAAAAATCGGGATGGCCGCCCGGGCGGACGGCGGGTTCGGGGACATGCAGGCTCAAACGAGCAGATTCCACCATGTGGTCTTTTTCCTCCCTCTATCGGCCCCGCTCCTCTCCTCCAGAAGCCGGACCTTATCGTTATAGGTTGCGGGCGATCACCATGCGCTGCACGTCGCTTGTTCCCTCATAGATCTGGCAGATGCGCACATCGCGATAGATCCGCTCAACCGGATAGTCGGCTGTGTAACCATAGCCACCATGGATCTGGATCGCATCTGAGCAGACACGCTCGGCCATCTCAGAGGCAAAGAGCTTGGCCATCGAAGCCTCCGACAGGCATGGCTGTCCCGCCTCCCTTAGCGAGGCCGCATGGAAGACGAGCTGGCGCGCCGCCTCGATCCGCGTCGCCATGTCGGCGAGCCGGAAGGCCACGGCTTGGTGTTCGACGATCGGCTTGCCGAAAGCAGTCCGCTCACGAGCATAATTGCGCGCCGCCTCGAAAGACGCCTGCGCCATGCCGACGGCCTGCGCCGCAATTCCGATCCGCCCACCCTCCAGATTGGCAAGCGCGATACGATAGCCCTCACCCTCCTCGCCGAGCCTGAGCTCGGCCGGAACGCGCATGCCGGTGAAGGCGATCTGGCAGGTGTCGGAGGAATGCAGGCCGAGCTTTTCCTCGACGCGGATAACCTCATAACCCGGCGTATCGGTCGGCACGATGAAGGCGGTGATACCCTTTTTGCCGGCATCCGGATCAGTGACGGCAAAGACAATGATGACCTGTCCGTTTTTGCCCGAGGTGATGAACTGCTTGGCGCCGTCGAGCACATAATGATGGCCGTTGCGCCGCGCCCGCGTTTTCAGATTCGAGGCATCCGAGCCCGCCTGCGGCTCCGTCAGCGCGAAACCGCCGATCCACTCGCCGCTGGCAAGCTTCGGCAGGAAACGTTGCCGCTGCTCTTCATTGCCGAATTTCAGGATCGGCACGCAGCCTACCGAACTGTGCACACTCATGATGGTCGAGCAGGGTCCGTCGCCGGCGGCGATCTCTTCCAGTGCCGCAGCATAGGCGATGACGCCAGTATCCGATCCGCCATAGGTCTCCGGCACGAGCATGCCAAGCAGACCGAGTTCGCCCATCTCCCTCAACTCTTCGCGTGGGAAAAGAGATTCCCGGTCGCGTTTGGCCGCGCCCGGCGCCAGCCGCTCGCGGGCGAAGTCGCGGGCAAGATCGCGGATCTGCTGCTGAAGTTCGGAAAGGATCATTGGCCCTCCTCCTTCCCTAGTGCCGCTCGATGGCGACGGCGGTTGCCTCACCGCCGCCG
This sequence comes from Rhizobium sp. 01T444, assembly GCF_056398305.1. Taxonomy (NCBI): domain Bacteria; kingdom Pseudomonadati; phylum Pseudomonadota; class Alphaproteobacteria; order Hyphomicrobiales; family Rhizobiaceae; genus Rhizobium; species Rhizobium sp. 01T444. The sequence goes on along the minus strand of NZ_JBFTPD010000008.1, from coordinate 72,900 downwards.
ATGCAAAGTGCGGCCATGCCGCGCTTCAGGTCGTAACGCTCCAGCGCCGACAGAAGCGTCACCAGAATACGGGCTCCGGACGCACCTATCGGATGGCCAAGCGCGCAAGCGCCGCCATGTACATTGACCTTCTCATGCGGCAGGTCGAGGTCGCGCATCGCCGCCATAGCAACGACGGCAAAGGCCTCGTTGATTTCGAAGAGATCAACCTCGGAGAGCGGCAGGCCGGTGCGATCCGAAAGCTTTTTCAAAGCGCCGATCGGCGCGGTGGCGAAGAGATTGGGGGCCTGCGAATGCGTGGCATGGCCGAGGATGGTGGCAAGCGGCCTCAGGTCGCGGCGATCCGCCTCCGAGCGCCGCATCAGAACGAGCGCCGCCGCACCATCGGAAATCGAACTGGAATTGGCGGCCGTCACTGTGCCGCCGTCACGAAAGGCCGGCTTCAGGGTCGGGATCTTGTCAGGCCGCGCCTTACCCGGCTGTTCGTCACGGCTTGCCACGTGCTCGGCCTTGCCGGACTTCACCGTTACGGGCACGATTTCGCTGTCAAAATAGCCTTCGGCAATCGCCTTCTGCGCCCGCGTCAGCGACGTGACCGCATAGGCGTCCTGCGCCTCGCGTGTAAACTGATAGGCTTCGGCGCAATCCTCCGCGAAGCTGCCCATCAAGCGCCCCTTGTCATATGCATCCTCCAACCCGTCGAGGAACATATGATCCACGACCCGCCCATGGCCGAGCCTGTAACCGGCACGGGCACGATCAAGGAGATAGGGCGCATTGGTCATGCTTTCCATGCCGCCCGCGACCGCCACGGAAGCGCTTCCCACCGCAATGAGGTCATGGGCCATCATAACCGCCTTCATGCCGGAGCCGCACATCTTGTTGACGGTGCTTGCCCCTGTCGCAAAGGGCAGCCCGGCATGGATCGCCGCCTGGCGGGCTGGCGCCTGGCCCTGTCCGGCCGGCAGTACGCAACCGAAAACGACCTCCTCGATTGCATCCGCCTCGACGCCACTGCGTTGCAGGGCCGCGCGGATTGCGGTTGCGCCGAGCTCAGGGGCCGCAGCATCCTTGAGTTCACCCTGAAAACTGCCGATCGGCGTGCGGGCCGCGCCGACGATGACGATAGGATCCTGCAGGGTCATGTTTCCTCCTTCGGGCCAGGCGCTTAGCGCGCGCCCATACGCAATGCGCCGTCGAGGCGGATGACCTCACCGTTCAGCATGCTGTTTTCCAGGATATGACGCACCAGCGCGGCAAATTCCGCCGGATGCCCAAGACGTGGTGGGAAAGGCACGCTCTTGCCAAGTGCTTCCCGCACCTCCGCCGGCATGCCGGCCATCATCGGCGTTTCGAAAATGCCGGGCGCGATCGACACGGTGCGGATGCCGTGACGCGCAAGCTCGCGGGCGATCGGCAGCGTCATCGCGGCGACACCGCCCTTGGAGGCGGCGTAGGCTGCCTGACCGACCTGTCCGTCGAAGGCGGCGGCCGAGGCCGTATTGACGATCACGCCCCGTTCGCCCTCCGCATCCGGTTGCACAGCCTCGATAGCGGCGGCGGCAAGCCGGATCATGTTGAAGGTACCGATGAGATTGATGCCGATCGTACGGGCAAAGCTCTCCAGCCGGTGCGGTCCCTCGCGGCCGACAACTTTCTCGGCCGGCGCTACGCCGGCGCAGTTGATAAGCCCGCGAAGCGGGCCGAAAGCATCCACGGCCGCGGCAATCACCGCCGCACCGTCCTCTTCATCGGTCACGTCGGCCTTGATGAAGCGCGCATCCTGTCCCAGTTCGCGAGCGATCGCCTCGCCTGCATCGAGATTGAGATCGGCAATCGTCACGCGCCCGCCGGCTTCGACGAGCATGCGTGCCGTTGCCGCCCCGAGCCCTGAGCCGCCACCGGTAACAATGAAACTTGCGCCGCGGATTTGCACGGATCGCTCCTCCCTGCTCGGCGGACATCTCCTCCAGAGTCCGCCTGAACAGAGATTCTATTCCCTCGCCCTATTGCAAGCGATGACAGAATTGCCCCATTATTTCGGCCAGTTTTGCCATATGGTTTGCCGGAGTGAAGCAGCGATGGCCGAAATCGAGCGACGCATGATCGCACCGGGCTTCGTCGAGGAAGCTCTCGACAGCCTGCGCCGCCTTGGGAAGCCGACGGCGTCTCTTCTGACCAAGCTCGGCCTGCCGCAGCGGATCGATCAACCGGTTTCAGCTGAGGCCTATGGTGCATTGTGGCTAGCGATCGCCGCCGAACTCGACGACGAATTCTTCGGCATGGGCGCCCGACCGATGCGTAGCGGCAGCTTCACCCTGCTCTGTCATTGCGTGCTGCACGCGCCCACGCTCGGCCATGCCCTGCGGCGGGCCTTGCGTTTCCTCGACGTGGTGCTGGACGATCCGCGTGGTACGCTCGTTATCCGCGACGGGCTGGCTCAGATTGAGCTTCGCGACGCAGGCGAGCCGCGCTCGGCCTTCGCCTATCGTACCTACTGGATCATCCTGCATGGCATCATCTGCTGGCTTGTCGGCCGACGTATCCCGATCCGCCTTGTCGATTTCCGATGCGAAGAGCCAAACCAGGGTGCCGACTATCGGCTCTTTTTCGGTGCGCCGGTACGTTTCTCGCAACCGATCAGCCGGCTCGGTTTCGACAGCACTTTGCTCGATCTGCCGATTTCGCGCAGCGAACAGGCATTGAAGCAATTTCTGCGAGGCGCGCCCGCCAATATCCTCGTGCGCTATCGCTATGATGCCGGCATTGCTGCTGCCGTGCGCCGTCGTCTCTCGCAAACCTCTCCCGCCGCCTGGTCGAGCTTCCAGACGCTCGCTGCCGAGATGCGCCTGCCATCCTCGACGCTCCGCCATCGCCTGCATGACGAGGGCCAGAGCTATGCCGGCATCAAGGACGATATCCGCCGAGACCTTGCCATCGACGCGCTATTGAACACGTCGAAGACCATCGGCGAAATCGCCGTGCAGCTCGGCTATTCCGAACCCAGCGCCTTCTTTCGCGCCTTCCGGAAATGGATGGGCAAGAGCCCCGACGCCTTCCGCCGCGAGGAGGCGAAATCGGCGCCGTGGGAATAGGCTTCGTTCGAGGGAGCTTTGAAGCGGCAGCAACCCGCGCTACATATTATAGCGGGAGGAATGCCATGTTTGATTTTTCGCTGGGCGAAACCGCGGACGCGATCCGCGAGGCGACGGCGCGATTTGCCGCCGATACGATTACTCCGCTCGCAGCGGAGATCGATGAAAGCAACACATTTCCACGCCAGCTCTGGCCGCAGATGGGTGCGCTCGGCCTGCACGGTATCACCGTGGAAGAAGAATTCGGCGGTGCCGGTCTCGGCTATCTCGAACATGTCGTTGCTATGGAGGAAGTCTCGCGTGCCTCGGCCTCCGTCGGCTTGAGCTACGGCGCCCATTCCAATCTCTGCGTCAACCAGATCCGCCGCTGGGCCACACCGGAGCAGAAGCAACGCTATTTGCCAAAGCTGATTTCCGGCGAACATGTCGGCTCGCTTGCCATGTCAGAAGCCAGCTCCGGCTCGGATGTCGTTTCAATGCGGCTCAAGGCGGAACGCAAGGGTGATCGCTACCTCCTTAACGGGACGAAGTACTGGATCACCAATGCGCCGCATGCCGATGTGCTCGTCGTCTACGCAAAGACCGAACCGGCCGCTGGACCGAAAGGTATTTCAGCTTTCATCATCGAGAAAGGGATGCCCGGTTTCAGCGTTTCAAAAAAGCTTTCCAAGCTCGGCATGCGCGGCAGCGATACGGCGGAATTGGTCTTTCAGGATTGCGAGGTGCCGGCAGAAGCACTGATGGGCCGGGAAGGCGACGGCGTGAAGATCCTGATGTCCGGCCTCGATTATGAGCGTGCAGTGCTCGCCGCCGGTCCGCTTGGCATCATGCAGGCCTGCCTCGACGTGGTGCTGCCCTATGTGCGGGAGCGCAAGCAGTTCGGCAAGGCGATCGGCGACTTCCAGCTGATGCAGGGCAAGATCGCCGATATGTATGTCGCGCTGAATTCATCGCGCGCCTACGTCTATTCCGTCGCCCGCGCCTGCGATGCCGGCCGCACGACCCGCACAGATGCGGCGGCCGCGATCCTCTTTGCCAGCGAGAATGCCGTGAAAGTGTCGCTGGAGGCGATCCAGGCGCTCGGCGGCGCCGGATATACCAAGGAGTGGCCGGTCGAACGTTTCCTGCGCGATGCCAAGCTTTACGATATCGGCGCCGGAACCAACGAGATCCGCCGCTATCTGATCGGCCGGGAGCTCATCGCATCATGACGGTGATTTCCTCTGACATTGATCGCGGCAGCGAGACCTTCAAGACCAACACAATCAACAATAAAGGACTGATCGACGAGCTCTACGACCGCTCAGCAAAGACCCGTGAAGGCGGCTCGCAGGCAGCGCGCGAGCGCCACACCGGCAAAGGTAAACTCCTGCCGCGCGATCGCATCCAGTTGCTGCTCGATGCCGGCAGCCCCTTCCTGGAGATCGGCACGCTGGCGGCGAACGGCATGTATAATGACGAGGCGCCGGGTGCCGGCATCATTACCGGCATAGGCCGCGTTTCCGGCCGCGAGGTGATGATCGTCGCCAATGATGCGACGGTGAAGGGTGGTGCCTATTTCCCTGTCACGGTGAAGAAACATCTGCGGGCGCAGGAGATCGCCATGCAGAACCGGCTGCCCTGTATCTACCTTGTCGACAGCGGCGGCGCCAATCTCCCGCATCAGGCCGAGGTCTTTCCCGACCGCGATCATTTCGGGGCGATCTTCTACAATCAGGCACAGATGTCGGCCGAAGGCATTCCGCAGATTGCCTGCGTCATGGGAAGCTGCACGGCGGGCGGCGCCTATGTGCCTGCCATGTCCGACGAGACAGTCATCGTTCGCAATCAGGGTACGATCTTCCTCGCCGGCCCGCCGCTGGTGAAGGCCGCGACGGGCGAGATCATCTCGGCCGAAGAGCTCGGCGGCGCCGAAACCCATGGCCGCCGCTCCGGTGTCGTCGATCACGTCGCCGAAAATGACGAGCATGCGCTGCTTCTCGTGCGCGATATCGTCGCCAGCCTCAACAGCGTGAAATCAGTCGACATCGACATTCGGGCACCGCGTCCGCCAAAACTCGATCCGGAAGATCTCAACGGTATCATCCCGGAGGATGTGCGCTCGCCTTATGACGTTCGTGAGGTTATCGGCCGCATCGTCGATGGTTCCGAACTGCATGAATTCAAGCCGCTCTACGGCGCGACACTGGTCTGCGGTTTTGCCCGTATCTGGGGCATGCCGGTCGCCATCATCGCCAATAACGGCGTGCTGTTTTCCGAAAGCGCGTTGAAGGGCGCGCATTTCATCGAGCTTGCCTGCCAGCGCCGCGTGCCACTGCTGTTCCTGCAGAACATATCGGGCTTCATGGTCGGCGGCCGTTATGAGGCAGGCGGCATCGCCAAGGACGGGGCAAAACTCGTCACCGCGGTTGCGACTGCCACCGTACCCAAGGTCACCGTCATCATCGGCGGCAGTTTCGGCGCCGGTAATTACGGCATGTGCGGCCGCGCCTATCGCCCACGTTTTCTCTTCACGTGGCCGAATAGCCGTATCAGCGTGATGGGCGGCGAGCAGGCGGCCTCCGTGCTTGCCACCATCCGCCGTGATGCGATGGAGGCGCGCGGCGAAAGCTGGCCGGTGGAAGATGAAGAAGCTTTCAAGGCGCCGATCCGCGCCGGTTACGAGGCCGAGGGCAATCCCTACTACGCCACCGCACGTCTCTGGGACGACGGCATCATCGATCCGCGCCAGACGCGCGATGTGCTGGGCCTTGCCTTTTCCGCCTGCCTGAACGCGCCGATCCCCAAAGGGCCGCGCTTCGGCGTCTTCCGGATGTGAGGTGGCGCGATGATGGAAAGCTTGCTCATAGCCAACAGGGGTGAAATCGCTCGTCGGATCATCCGCACGGCGAAAGCCCTCGGCATCCGCACCATTGCCGTTTATTCAGAGGCCGATGCCGGCCTGCCCTTCGTGGCAGAGGCGGACGAGGCTCTTGCCATCGGCCCAGCGCCTGCTCGCGAGAGTTATCTTTCACAGAAGCGTATTCTGGAGGCCGCCCGCAGGACGAGCGCGGCCGCAATCCATCCCGGTTACGGCTTCCTGTCGGAAAATGCCGAATTTGCCGAAGCCGTCGAGAATGCCGGCATTATCTGGGTTGGTGCGCCACCTGCCGCGATCCGTGCCATGGGGCTGAAGGATGCTGCCAAGCAGATGATGCAGGCCGCCGGCGTGCCGGTCACACCTGGCTATATGGGAGCGGATCAGAGCGGAGAAAGGCTTGCTGCGGAGGCGGATGCGACGGGCTATCCCGTGCTCATCAAAGCTGTCGCCGGCGGCGGTGGCAAGGGTATGCGCCGCGTCGATCGGCGGCAAGACTTTGCCGAACTGCTCGCCTCCTGCCGTCGCGAGGCGGCCTCGTCCTTCGGCGACGACCGCGTGCTGATCGAGCGCTATATCGCCAATCCGCGCCATATCGAGGTGCAGGTCTTCGCCGACCGCTTCGGCAATTGCGTCCACCTCTTCGAACGCGACTGCTCGCTGCAGCGCCGGCACCAGAAGGTGATCGAGGAGGCCCCCGCTCCCGGCCTCGACGCCGCCACCCGCGCCTCAATCTGTGAGGCGGCGGTCAGGGCTGCGAAGGCGGTGAACTATATCGGGGCAGGCACCATCGAATTCATTGCCGATGCCTCGGAGGGCCTGCGCCCGGACCGTATCTGGTTCATGGAGATGAACACGAGGCTGCAGGTGGAGCATCCCGTCACCGAAACCATCACCGGTGAGGATCTGGTACTCTGGCAATTGAAGGTCGCCGCCGGCGAGCGGCTGCCGAAGGAGCAAGACGATATCCTCATGAACGGCTGGGCTTTCGAGGCTCGCCTTTACGCCGAAAACCCTGCTGCCGGCTACCTGCCCTCGATCGGCCGCCTGGATCATCTGCGCTTGCCCCAAAATGTCCGGGTCGACAGCGGCGTCGAGGAAGGCAACGAGATCACCGCCTTCTACGATCCGATGATCGCCAAGATCATCGCTCACGGCCCAAATCGTGACGCAGCCCTCGCCAGGCTCACCAGGGCCTGCGAAAGCATCGAAGTCTGGCCGGTGAAATCCAATGCCGGCCTGCTCGCCCGCATTGCCGCCGACGCGGATTTCCGCGTGGCAAAGATCGATACGGGCTTTCTCGACCGTCACGGAGAGACCTTGCTGCCGAAGGAGCCCGACGAGACGACTATCGACAGGGCGGCGACGGCCTTGGCAGCAAAGGAAGGGACCGATCCCTGGTCGGCCCTCGCCGGCCTGCGCATATCGGGAGCAAGCGATAGCCGCGCGCGTGTTCGCATCGACGACCATCTCTATTGGGGGCATGTCCGCTCCGGTCTCGACACCAATGCCATCAAGTCCGGCGATATGACGGTCCTCTTCAATGGCGGCAATGCCTGGCCGATCGGCCTTCCCCTCGCCAGTGAAGTCGAAGCGCATCAGGGCGCCGGCGATGGCGCAATCCTTTCGCCAATGCCGGGGCTCGTCATTTCCGTCGATGTCGCGGAGGGCGATCACGTTGTCAAAGGCGACAGGCTGCTGACGGTTGAGGCGATGAAGATGGAACATACGCTGCGCGCACCCTTTGACGGCCTGGTCGGCAAGCTGCCAGTCTCCGTGGGCGCCCGGGTCTCGGAAAACCAGCTCGTGGTCAACGTCATGAAGGAAGAGCACTGATGGCCGGCCGCTACTTCGACGAATGGACGGTCGGCGACCGGGTTGCCCACGAGATCCGCCGCACGGTCACGGAAACCGACAACCTGCTCTTCACGACGCTCTCCCATAATCCGCAACCACTGCATCTCGACGCCGATTATGCGGCGGGTACGGAATTCGGCCGCATCGTGGTCAACGGCACCTTCACCTTCGCGCTCACCGTCGGCCTCTCAGTCGGTGACACTACACTCGGCACGCTGGTCGCCAATCTCGGCTACGACAAGGTGACGATGCCGAAGCCGGTTTTCATTGGTGATACGCTTCGTGTGGAAACCGAAGTGACGGAGCTCAGGCGCTCCAACTCGCGACCCGATGCCGGGATCGTCACGTTCAAGCATATCACGCTGAACCAGCGAAACGAGATCGTCTGCCAGTGCCTGCGCACGGCCATGCTGCAGGTGAAGCCGTCATGAGGCTGCGCTCGCTGCTGTTCGTGCCCGGCGATAGGCCGGAGCGTTTTGACAAGGCCCTCGCCTGCGGCGTCGATGCCGTCGTCCTCGATTTGGAAGATTCGGTTTCCGCGCGGAACAAGCCGTTGGCGCGAGACGCCGTACACGACTTCGTCGCACGCCGCGCAACTGATGCGACGCTTATTATTCGCATCAATCCCCTCACTACCTCAGCCTGTGAAGACGATCTCGTTGCGCTCGGCGATATCAATCCCTTCGCGATCATGTTGCCGAAGTCCGAAGGCGCAGCTTCGGTACGCCAGCTCGCAGGCCGCCTGTCATCCGCTGTCCCTATCCTGCCGATCGCGACGGAGACACCGGCCGCCATCTTCGAGATCGGCAGCTACAGAGATGTCGCCTCTCATCTCTTCGGGCTGACCTGGGGCGCGGAAGATCTGCCTGCCACGATCGGCGCTGCGACCGCCCGTGAGGTAGACGGACGTTATACCGCCCCCTATGAGCTGGCCCGATCCCTGGTGCTGTTTGGCGCGCACGCCGCCGCGGTTCCTGCCATCGAGACCATCTATCCCGACTTCCGCGATCTCGACGGTCTCGCGGCCTATGCTGCACGCGCACGGCGCGACGGTTTCTCGGGGATGATGGCAATCCATCCGAGCCAGGTCGAACCGATCAACCGCGCCTTTACACCGGACGCGGCGGAGATTGCCTGGGCAGAAAAAGTCGTGAGCGCCTTCGCCGCTTCACCGGACACCGGCGTCATTCAGATCGACGGGCGCATGCTCGATCTGCCGCATCTGAAACTCGCAAAACGCATTCTGGAGGCCGGAAAACTATCGCATGCAAGATGACTGGCCTCTGGCCCAGTCAGACGATAGCGAGAAACTGGCAGGCGCAGGAACTTGGATACGCGGTTCACCGACACCGAAAGCGCCCAAGAAATAGGCAAAATGATCAAAATGTCGCAAAATGAATATCATATGTCGTATTTTTGCAGCTCAACGCACAGCTGTGCAAAGCTATTTCCGAGGTCGAATTCTCCCGACAGCAGGTTGTTTCTGGTCGAGCATTCGAGAGATTTTTGAAATCGGCCTAATAATAATGGCTATTAATAGAATTGAATAGGCACGGCAGCTTTCATCGTTCGAGCTATATTTCATATATAAATGGAATATAGGCGATCACATCAGCGGACAGTGGGAACGTAAGGCATCGATGTTCGATGAAAAGTTCACAAAATTTGCACATGAATATTTTGTGACAGAAACTTTCTACTCTATTCATGTCATAGAAACTTCATTGGTTACCGCAAATTGAACCAGTTAATAGGGCGTGCGCTCAAGAGGGGGCGCGTCCTATTTTTCGAGGGTTCTCATGCAAGCCAAGCTTCTCGGCGCCGTAGGCGCCCTTCTCGCTACAGCCTTCCTTGCTGCTGGTCCTGCCGCCGCCGCCGAAAAGACCAAGATTGATTTCTGGTTCGGTAACTCGGGCGACATCGCAAAGCGCGTTCAGGAACAGTGCGACCGTTTCAACCAGTCCCAGGGCGACTACGAAGTCGTCTGCACCAGCCAGGGCTCCTACGACGCCTCGCTGCAGAATACGATCGCTGCATTCCGCGCCGGCAAGCAGCCGACCATCGCTCAGGTTTCGGATGCCGGCACACTCGACATCATGCTTTCGGGCGCCTACTACCCGGCTAACAAGCTCATGAGCGACATGGGCTACAATGTTGACTGGAAGGACTATTTCTCCGGTATCGCCGGCTACTACGCAACGTCGAAGGGCGAGATGTACTCCTTCCCCTTCAACTCCTCGACGGCTCTGCTCTATTGGAACAAGGACGCCTTCGCCAAGATCGGCAAGGACCATGCTCCGGCAACCTGGAAGGAAGCAGGCGAAGACTTCAAGGCTCTCAAGGACGCAGGCTATGCTTGCCCGCTCGGCTTCGACATCTCCAACAACGAAGTCTGGCAGTACGTTGAGCAGTTCGAAGCCGTCAACGGCGAAGCGATCGCTACGAAGAAGAACGGCTTTGAAGGCCTCGACGCCGAGCTGGTGTTCAACAAGAACCCGATGCTCGTCAGCTACGTCAAGGACCTGAAGTCCTGGTACGACAATAAGCTCGCCGTCATCAAGAACAAGGCTGTCGGCCAGACCTTCGTTGAAGCCTTCGCTGCTGGCGATTGCCAGGTCATCCTGACCTCGGTTGGCGACCACGGCAACGTCGGCCGTACCGCCAAGCAGGGCATGAACTGGGGCGTTTCGATGCTCCCGACCTATGGCGATGCGACCCGTCACAGCTCCTACGTCGGCGGCGCTTCGCTCTGGGTTCTGAAGGGTCATTCGGACGCCGAATACAAGGCTGCTGCTGCCTTCTTCAACTTCATCGCAAAGCCGGAAGAAGCCCTCACCTGGTCAACCGTTACCGGCTACATCCCGGTTCGTAACTCCGGCTTCGAATACCTGAAGAAGCAGGGCTTCTACGACAAGGCTCCCTATGCCGGTCGCGAACTCGCCATTCAGAGCCTGACCGCTTCCCCGGCTGGCGACACCTCTGCAAAGGGCATCCGTCTCGGTGGCCTGCTCCAGGTCCGCACCGAAATCGCTAACGGCCTGCAGGCAATCTTCGTCAACAATGCCGATGTCCAGGCTTCGCTCGACACTGCTGCCGATCGCGGCAACCAGCTCCTGCGTCGCTTCCAGCAGACCTACAAGGGCGTTCAGCTCCCCTAATCGACTGACATGAGACGCACCCGGACCGCTTTGGCGTGCCGGGTGCGTCTTTGCACATTCCCCTACCGGCCGCGGGAGCGACATCGCCGCCCGCGCCAGAACCAAACCGGGACGAAAACGACCACTCATGGAAAAGCGCGTCACTTTCTCCTCGACGACGATCGGCCTTCTCTTCGCATTTCCGATGCTGCTGCTGATCTTCGTCTTCTTCTACTGGCCGAGCGCGCAGGCGCTGTATTGGGCGTTCACGCTCGAGCAGCCATGGGGCGGCGGTAACGCCTGGGTCGGTTTCGACAATTTCAAACTGCTGCTGAGCGACCCGATCTATTGGGACTCCGTCACGCGCAGCATGATCTTCGGTTTCAGTTCGACTGTTATCGCCATGGGGCTGGCACTCATCCTGGCGCTCCTGACGGATCGTGAACTGCGCGGCCATAAAATCTACCGGTCGGTCTTCATCTGGCCCTATGCGATTGCCGCTCCCGCTCTCGGCCTTGCCTTCCGATTCATTCTGGCGCCGGAGGCTGGTCTTCTGTCGGTCATCAACCAGGTCTGGCCCGGCCTCTGGAACCCGGCGCTCGACGGTAAGGATGCCATGATCGCCGTCGTTGTCGCCTTTTCCTGGAAATATATCGGCTACAACTTTATCTTCTTCCTTTCGGCGTTGCAGGGCATTCCACGCTCGCTGATCGAGGCGGCCGCCATGGACGGTTCAGGGCCGCTGCGCCGCATGCGGGATATCCAGCTGCCGCTGCTTACACCGACGCTGTTCTTCCTGCTCGTCATTAACATCACTGAAAGCTTCCAGGATTCCTTCGGTATCGTCGACGTGATGACCCAGGGCGGTCCGGCGCGCGCCACGGATCTCATGGTCTACAAGATCTATTTCGACGGCTTCAGGGGCCTCGATTATTCCGGCGCTGCAGCGCAATCCATGATCCTGATGGGGCTCGTCATCCTGCTCACCATTTTCCAGTTCCGCTTCATCGAGCGGCGCGTGCACTACAAGTGAGGTCGCAAACATGATCGAACGCACGCCAATATTCAATTTCGTCTGCTACACCCTACTCGCACTCGGTCTGGTGATCGCACTCCTGCCTTTCCTGATCGTCATCGTCGCATCGACGCTTGATCTCGAGACAGTCAACCGCGTGCCGCTGCCGCTGGTCCCGAGCAGCCATTTCTGGGAGAACGTGCAGACTGCCTGGGTTCGCGCCGATCTCGGCAACAAGCTGTTTCACAGCGTCATCTTCGCTGCCACGGTCGGCGCCGGCAAGGTCATCCTCTCGGCCATGGCCGCCTTCTCGATCGTCTATTTCCGCTTCCGGGGCCGCTATCTGATCTTCTGGATCATCTTCATCACGCTCATGCTGCCGCTGGAAGTGCGCATCGTGCCGACCTATTCGATCGCCGCCAATGCGCTTCAGCCCTTCCAGGCGATCCTTGATGTCACCGGCATCAGCTGGCTTGTCGCCCAGGTCACCGGCATCCAGATCAAGCTTGAATGGGGTCTTCTGAACTCCTATCCGGGTCTCGTGCTGCCGATGGTCGCCACCGCGACCGGTACCTTCCTCTACCGCCAATTCTACCTGACGGTTCCCGATGAGCTTGCCGAAGCATCGAAGATGGATGGCTCAGGTGCGGTTCGATTCTTCTGGGACGTGCTGTTGCCTCTGTCGCGCCCGAACATGATTGCACTTTTCACTATCATGTTCGTCTGGGCCTGGAACCAGTATCTCTGGCCGCTGCTGATCACGACCGATCCGAAGTTCGGCATCGCCGTCACTCAGCTCAAGACACTCATCCCCTCCGAATTCGGCCTGCCTGACTGGAACGTCGCAATGGCCGGAACATTGATCATCATGTCGCCACCACTGATCCTCGTCATCCTGATGCAGCGTTGGTTCGTGCGCGGCCTTATCTCCACCGAGAAGTGAAAGGAACAGACCCTTGGCACCGATCTCCATCCGTGGCGTGAAAAAGAGCTATGGCAAGAACGCCGTCGTTCATGGCGTCGATCTCGAAATCCAGTCGGGCGAATTCATCGTCATCCTCGGCCCGTCCGGCTGCGGCAAGTCCACGCTGTTACGCATGGTCGCCGGCCTGGAAGAAATCACCGGGGGCGAAATTGCGATCGACGGCCGCGTGGTCAACCAACTCGAGCCGCGTGAACGTGGCTGCGCCATGGTCTTCCAGAACTACGCGCTCTATCCGCATATGAGCGTTGCCGAAAATATCGGCTATGCGCTCAAGGTCGCCGGCGTGCCGAAGGCCGAACGCGATCGTCGCATCGCCGACGTCGCCAAAGCACTCAGCCTCGAGCCCTTCCTTGAGCGCCGCCCGGCCGCCCTTTCGGGTGGCCAGCGCCAGCGCGTCGCCATGGGCCGTGCGATGATCCGCGAACCGAAGGTTTTCCTCTTCGACGAGCCGCTGTCGAACCTCGACGCCAAGCTGCGTATCGCCATGCGTGCGGAAATCCGCCGCCTGCATCGCCGCCTCGGCGCCACCTCGATCTTCGTCACGCACGACCAGAACGAGGCCATGACGCTTGCCGACCGCATCATCGTCATGAACTCCGGATATGTCGAACAGGTCGGCACGCCGGAAGAGGTCTATCACTTTCCCGCAAGCCGTTTCGTAGCCGGTTTCGTCGGCACGCCGGCGATGAACCTGCTGGAAGGCCGCGTCAACGAAAACGGCACCTTCATCTATGATGAAGGCCGTACCGTCGCCCTTCCGGCCGAGCGTGGCAAGCAGCTCGCCGGCCAACGTGTCGTTCTCGGCGTACGCGCCGAAGCTGCCCGCCTCGTCTCTCCGGATGCACCGGGTGCCCTCGTTGCGACGGCCGACTTCATCGAAGAACTGGGCGCAAGCCGCGTCGTGCATGCCGATTTCGATGGCCTGCCCTTCGCCGTCGCCATGACCGGTTCGGTCTCGCTGAAGACCGGCGACCGGATCGGCATCGCGATCGATCAGGATTCGATCCATCTCTATTCGGCCGATACCGGCGCAGGTCTCGTCGCCCCGGCTCGCACTGGCGCCAAGACCGTCGACGCCTGAGCCTGCAGCCATGAACAGCTTTTCCGATCTCGCCGCCGGAGACCGCAACCTCGTTGCGGTCTCCGTGGAGGCGCTTACCGCCCCGTCAACCGACTTCTTCGCCGAGGCACGGGCTGCACTGCTGACGCAGGCGGAACATGACCGGCTGGCGGCAACCCAGCCCGCCCTTTCGACGATCGAAGTGGTCCATATCGAGAGCGGCGCTCATATAGGCAACGACCTCGTCGTCGCCGCATGGAATGCCGAACGGCTAAAGTATCCAGCGCCCTCCGTCGAACTCGTTCGCCAGAGCGGCGCCGATATCCTGTTGCTGGCCGAGGCCGATCTCGGCACGGCACGCGCCGGCAACCGCCATACCGTTGCCGATCTCGCCCGCGATCTCGGTATGTCCTATGTCTTCGGCGTGGAATTCATCGAGCTCGGCCTCGGGGATTCCCGCGAGCGCGAATGGCACAAGGGCGAAACGAATTCGGTTGGTTTCCACGGCAATGCGCTGCTCTCCCGCCTGCCGCTCACGGATGCCGCACTGATCCGCCTCGACGAGGGCGGCACATGGTGGACGGATGCGAAGGATGGTCAAGGCCGGATCGGCGGACGCATGGCAATTGCTGCGCGGGTCGAAACTGCAGTCGGCCCAATCCTCGCCGTCAGCGTGCATCTGGAAAGCAAGACCGATGCCGAGGATCGCGCCAGGCAGACAAGCCGGCTGATCGCGGTGGTAGAAAAGCTCGCCGGCGATCTGCCCGTCGTGATAGGCGGCGACTTCAATACCAATGCCCTTCCCGCCGGAACGCACCAACCGGAAGCGCACGAGCCGCTGTTCGGCCTGCTTGCCGAGGCCGGCTATCACTGGGAAGCTGCCAACGACTTCGCGCTCACGCAGGGCACGCGCCCGGACGGCACGCCTGAGCCGCCTTTCGCCCGGCTCGACTGGCTGTTTACCCGCGGCCTTACGGCAAGCGAAGCAGTGACCGTTCCGGCTGTCGATGCCGATGGTGCTGCAATCTCGGACCACGAACTGGTCAAGGCGCGGTTTTCCGCGCTCTGATCAGCCCCTGGCAAAGAGGCGCGGCAGCAGCGTGGCCCCAGCCCGCCTAAAGGCGGGCTATCGCTTCCCCGAGCTCCTTGCGAAGCTTCTCAAGTCGAACGCGCGCCTCGTCCCTCTGTGCGCGTAGCGTCTTGATCGATTTCTCCTGCTCTGTCAGGTCCTGAAGAAATTGCTGTTTGAGCGGTGTATCCCCGACAGAGGCGAGCATGCCTGAAATCCGTGAGGATTCCGAGGTTGCGTCCTCTATGGCCTGCATGACCGTCGACAGGTCTCTCTCAGCCTCCTTCTGCGCCGTTCTCGCCGTCACGAGCCCTTGAAGCTTCTCAGCGATATCAGGTGAGGGACTTTCATCGAGCCATTGCAGGATCACGGTGTCATCGATATCGGCGATCGCCTGGGTTTCGTTTTCAACCATCCGCCATTCGATAGTGGTCGAAACCTTCTTTCCGACGGGCACGACAACGGTCGCCCGCGCGCCTTGCGGCGTTTCCTCCACGCCTTCGGACGGGACAAGCTCCCACCCTGCCATAGCAGGATCTTCCGCGACGAACTTTCTGTCGGCATCGGCGCCCCAGGCGGTGAAGGTCTTTCGCAAGCGACGTTCGAGCGTCGCGTCGAGATAGCCGTCCTTGACCACAACCGTTCGAAAGGCGCTTGAGGTCGTGGTTGCCATTTCCTGGTCGATTTTCTGGTCGGCCGCAAACTTTGCCGTTTCCATCCCGCCCGGCTTCATGTTGCCGATGCGTGCGTCACCGACATAGCGCCCTTTTTCGTCATAGACCGCTGCGACCGCTGGCGGCAGCGAGATACCCGTGTCATTCGTCAGCACCAGCGCCGCATCCGGATGTTGCGCACCTTCACGATAGAGAGCGACGAACTCCGCCTTGATCTCGCGATCAAGGATCGGCACGGAAATCGTCTCGCCGTTCCTCAGGTCGTAGGTGCCTGGAAGATCGAAGTTTGCGACCACGTCGCCCTCGTCGGCAGTGGCAGTAACAGTAGCGGCCGGAGCGGCCATAACGGGAGCGGGAGCCTCAGTGGCCTCCTGGTTCAGCAACGCGCCGCCAATCATGCCGCGCCGGGCACCGGCTACATCAAGATAGGCGGCTGCGGCCGGCACCTCCTCGCGCTGCGGCCATGTTCTTGCGTATAGTCTCTGGCGCAGCGTCACCGGCCTGCCTGACGTCAGGGATACCGAGACGCCTTGCCAGTCTTCACCGGAGGCATTTTCCAGCACCGCCCATGCCTGCAGCCTCGCTTTGCCTTTGGCATCGACAATGATCCTGTAGGACGGCTTCCAGAGAGGGGCTGCGACGACATAGGAAATATCCACGGCTGCAGACGCCTTGCCATCGAGCGCGATGGTGACAGTGCGCGTCCCCTGCACCCCATCGCTCGATAGCAGTTCCGCAGCCCGGCTCACCATCTCGGCGTCTTTGGGATCGTCGAGTTTATAGGTCATGGCGCCACCGATCTCGGCAACGTCGAAGGCGCCGCTATCAAGCAGCACGATCAGCCGCGCCCTCTGCTTTTCGGTCGGCGGCTCCACCCCGACAATGCGCCCCTTCACCCCGTTCGAAGAGACGGGCGCGCCTCTCAGAGCCCTCAGCACACCGGCGGCAGAATCCAGATCCTGCGGCTTGATCGGCAGCATCTTGAATGTTTCCTCGATCATGCCCGGCCCGGTGGTCGAAAGCCCCTTCACGGGGGCCGGTCCCGAGACGACGAGGCTCTT
The DNA here is from genome assembly GCF_056398305.1 of Rhizobium sp. 01T444. Lineage (NCBI taxonomy): Bacteria > Pseudomonadati > Pseudomonadota > Alphaproteobacteria > Hyphomicrobiales > Rhizobiaceae > Rhizobium > Rhizobium sp. 01T444. Next base: position 56,090 of record NZ_JBFTPD010000008.1, on the reverse strand, counting down.
CAGGAAGTCATCCATCTGGTCTGTCGGCATCTCGACGACGGCGTTGCCGTCGTCCCCGACATTAAGACTGCGCACATATTCGGCCACACCGCCGGAGGACAGCCGGATCGACTTGATCGTTCCGGTTTGCGCAGATGCGGTTGTGGAGAGCAGTACTGCGGTAAACGCCGCACAGACACCGGATGCGTATTTCATGTGGCCCCCTCGATATTTAACCCGCCCGAGAATGAGCGTAAAAAAGGGGCGGCATTTCGACATGAAATTGCTTTTGCGTGCGCCGTCGTCTACCCGTTCGGCGAGGCGACCAAATCTCTGCAGGAGATGTCCATCTTCGATGCGATATCGGGCAAAGATGTCGTGAAAATGAGAAGGCGAACGCCTATATACGTCGCTCGAGTTTGTTTGAAAGGAAATCCGTCATGACTATTAATGGAAGCCTGCTCGTCGCGGGATCGGAAAAGCGCGGCACGCGTGGCGAGCTCTACGGCGTCGAGGCAGCCACAGGGACGGCACTGCCCGTCTCTTTCGGTGGCGCCTCCGGCGAAGACGTCGAAGAGGCAACCAGGCTTGCATGGGAAGCGTTCGCCTCCTACCGGGAAACCGATCTGGAAACGCGCGCTGCCTTTCTTGAAACGATTGCCAGTGAGATCGAGTCTATCGGCGACGAGCTGATCGTGCGGGCGATGGCGGAAACCGGACTTCCGCGCGGACGTCTCGAGGGCGAGCGCGCACGCACGATGGGACAGCTTCGGCTGTTTGCGAAGGAGGTTCGCGAAGGCCGGTTCCAGGAACTTCGTTTCGACGGCGCGGACCCCTCCCGCAAGCCGGTTCCGAAGCCTGATCTGCGTCTTCGCAATGTTCCGCTCGGCCCCGTCGCCGTTTTCGGCGCATCGAACTTTCCGCTCGCCTTCTCGGTCGCCGGCGGCGACACGGCATCTGCGCTGGCAGCAGGATGCCCCGTCGTCGTCAAGGCCCACTCCGCTCATCCTGGCACATCGGAACTGGTCGGCCGCGCCGTTCAGCGCGCCGTCGCCAAGGCCGGCCTGCATGCCGGCACCTTCGCGCTTCTCTTCGATACCGGCTTCGAGGTCGGGCAGAAGCTTGTCGCCGATGCCAGAATCCGGGCGGTCGGCTTCACGGGTTCCCGCCGCGGCGGTACTGCGCTGATGAAGATTTCGTCCGAGCGCAAGCAGCCGATCCCGGTCTATGCGGAAATGAGCAGCATCAATCCGGTCATCTTCTTCCCCAATGCCCTGAAAAGCCGCGCGGCGGAGATTGCAACGGCCTTCGTGGGCTCGCTGGTCCTGGGTGCAGGACAGTTCTGCACCAATCCCGGCCTCATTCTCGCCGTCGATAGCGAAGGTCTGGACACTTTCATTGCGAAGACACGGGAGCTTCTGCCTGATGTCGGCGCACAGACGATGCTCACGGGCTCCATCGCCAAGGCATTCTGCGATGGCGTCGCCCGGCTGGAAAAGCATCCCGAAGTCCGCCTCGTTGCCAATGGCAAGCCGGGCAGTGAATTCGAAGGCACGGCCGCTCTCTTCGAGACGACAGCTTCGGCATTCCTTGCGCATCACGAGCTTCAGGATGAGGTCTTCGGTGCAGCCGGCCTCATCGTTCGCTGCCGCGATCTTGCAGAACTCGAGCGCGTCCTCGATGGCCTCGAAGGCCAGCTGACCGTTGCCCTGCACATTGCGAGCGAAGACGAGCCGGACGCAAAGCGCCTTGTTCCCAAGCTGGAAATGCTGGCCGGAAGACTGCTCGTGAACGGCTTCGGAACCGGCGTGGAAGTATCGCCTGCCATGGTGCATGGCGGCCCCTATCCGGCAACTGCCGACGGCAGATCGACCTCCGTCGGGACGCTCGCTATCTACAGGTTCCTGCGGCCCGTTTCGTACCAGGATTTCACCAGTAACCTGCTTCCGGCTTCTCTGCGTTGATACATCGGAGCTTGCCAGACTTCAGACGGCGGCGTCTCTAAGGGGACCGCCGAAGAGATTGGCAAGCTCCCGCACCGGCTGCAAACAGACACCGGCTTGACTGATAACAGCTGGCGCGGCGGCGTCAGGTGCGGATCCTCGTTCGCAAGAGCGTCATTTTGCCAGTGACATCGGCGCCATTCTCTGCAAGAAAGAGTGCCGTTGAGAGACAGGGGCGCCCGTTCGCAAGAACTGGCTGAGAAGCACCCTTCGAACCTGAACCGGATAATGCCGGCGGAGGGAGTCGCTCGGGTCGAAGCCTGCTTCATCGCACGATCGTTCCCGCGCCTGCCCCGCCTGAAAGGGGTACTATGGAGAACAAGACACCCGGAGCACTGTTGACGGCGATGCGCGCGAAACCGCCGCTCGTACAGTGCATCACCAACTACGTGGCCATGAACATCGCCGCCAATGTGGTGCTTGCGGCCGGGGCATCGCCCGCCATGGTTCATGCCGCCGAGGAAGCGGGAGAATTCGCCGCGATTGCGGGGGCTTTGACCGTCAATATCGGCACGCTCTCCACCCAATGGATCGACGGCATGCATGCCGCGGCAACGGCCGCCAATGCGGGCGGCAAGCCCTGGGTCCTCGATCCGGTCGCTCATTACGCAACATCCTTCCGGCGCAAGGCTGCTGCTGATCTCCTGGCGCTTCGCCCGACGATCATCCGCGGCAATGCTTCCGAAATCATCGCACTTGCCGGCGGCGAGAGCCGTGGTCAGGGCGTCGACAGCTGTGACCCGGTTGAACAGGCCGAGGCATCCGCTCGGCTGCTTGCCGAACGGCATGGCGCGGTCGTCGCGGTCACCGGCGTCGTGGATTTCGTGACTGACGGCGCGCAGGCCTTGCGCGTCGAAGGCGGCTCGCCGCTGATGCCGGAGGTGACCGCGCTCGGCTGCTCGCTGACCTGCCTGACAGGCGCCTTCGCCGCCACCATTCCCGCAGACCCTTTCGCAGCCGCTGTTGCTGCACTTGCTACTTTCGCTGTTGCCGGCGAGGAGGCCGCGAAAAATGCGGATGGTCCCGGCTCTTTCTCCTGGCGCTTCCTCGATCAGCTTGCCGCGCTCGACGGCGCGACACTCGATGCAAAGGTCAGGATCAGCGCCGCATGAAACGCTTCGATCTTTCCCTCTACCTCGTTCTCGACCCCGATCTCTGCGCCGGAATCGGCATGGTCGAGACTGCGCGGCTTGCCGTCGCCGGTGGTGCAACGATGGTGCAGCTGCGCGACAAGCATGGCGGAACGGCAAGGATGATTGAGACCGGGCTGGCGCTCAAAGATATCCTAAAGGGTACCGGCGCTTTGCTTGTTATCAACGATGACGTCGAGGCCGCCGTTGCGATCGGCGCCGACGGTCTGCATATCGGCCAGGGCGATGCGGGACCCGCCGCCGCCCGTGCGATGATCGGCCCGGGCATGATCCTCGGTCTGTCGGTCGAGACCGAAGCGCTGGCAGCAGCCATCGACCCCGCTATTGTCGACTATGCCGGCATCGGACCGGTCTTTGCCACTCCAACCAAGACCGATCATAAGCAGCCGATCGGTTTCGATGGGCTGGCGAAGCTGGTGAAAGCCGCGCCCGTTCCAACGGTTGCGATTGGCGGACTAAAGAGCAAGCATGTCGCTTCCGTCTTCGCGGCAGGTGCCGATGGGCTTGCTGTCGTCTCAGCAATCTGCGGTACGCCGGATCCGCGAGCAGCGACGATCCGCATCGCCGAGGAAATCCAAAAGGTTCGCCGATGATCCGCAACGTCTTGTCCATCGCCGGCTCCGATCCCTCTGGCGGCGCCGGCATTCAGGCCGATCTCAAAGCTTTCTCGGCGCGCGGCGTCTATGGCATGGCGGCGCTGACAGCATTGACGGCGCAGAATACCCAAGGGGTGACCGGCGTGCATCTCGTGCCGCCGCACTTCGTCGCCCAGCAGATCAAGGCGGTCTTTGCCGATGTGCGCGTCGACGCGGTCAAGATCGGCATGATCGCCAATGCCGGCATTGCCGAAGCTGTTGCCGAGGCGCTGGCACCTCATCGCGACATCCCTATCGTCGTCGATCCGGTCATGATCGCCAAGGGTGGAGCAGCGCTCCTCGACCCGCAGGCCGTCGATGCGCTGACGCGGCACCTGCTGCCGCTCGCCACGCTGTTGACCCCCAATCTGCCGGAGGCGGCCGCCCTGCTGCACGAAGAGGTTGCTGAAAGCCGCGAGCAGATGGCGTCACAGGCTGAGCGCCTACGTGTGTTCGGCCCCACCGCGGTGCTGGTCAAGGGCGGCCATCTGGATAGCGACCAAAGCCCCGACGTGCTGTCGACCGCCTCTGGCCTTCACTGGTTCGAGGCGAAACGCGTACCGACCAAAAACACACATGGCACAGGCTGCACCCTTTCCAGCGCGCTTGCCGCCGAGCTCGCAAAGGGCGCGTTGCCACAAGTGGCCGTCGCGACCGCGAAAACCTATCTTGCGCAAGCGGTCGCTGCGGCAGGCGAATTGGCGGTCGGTTCCGGCCACGGACCTGTCCATCATTTCCATGCCCTGTGGAAAGACGCCGGGATCTGAGCCGGATCACAATTTAAGGATTGCCCAACGGCCCGGTCAAACCGGGCCGTTTTGTTTTACCTACCCTCAGTTGAACCAAGCCTGCCTCGTAAAAAGCCTGTTGACATGGCCGCCCATATATCCAAAGCTATGTCATTAAAAGGGGATACATTCCGTAATAGAGGAATAACTGGAGGAATTCGGGTGTCAGACCTGCTTGTGAGCTTATATTCCACGAAGCTCGCGGAACTGAAAGAGAAAGCCGGCTCCGTCGGCATCACAATCCGTCCGGCTCTGCCGCCGGAACTTCACGTCGTGGCCGGCTGGGTGCGCGAGCACTTCAGCGAAAACTGGGCAAGTGAAGTCACCGTCGCCTTCTCCCGCCAGCCCGTTGCCTGTCTGATCGCCGTCGCAAACGGCAAGCTCGCTGGCTTTGCCTGCTATGACACGACAGCACGTGGCTTTTTCGGCCCGACCGGCGTCGATCCCGCGGCGCGTGGCAAAGGCATCGGCCTCGCCCTCTTTTCCGCCTGCCTGCAAAACCTGAAGACGCTTGGCCACGCCTATGCCTTCATCGGCGATGCCGGCCCCGTCGATTTCTACGTCAAGACCGCCGGCGCGGTCGAAATTCCCGCCCCCGACAAGGGCATCTACGAAGGCATGCTGCGAAGCCAGCCGAAATGACCATCTGATACCGGAGTTTTGAAATAGTGTCCTCGACCCCGCTCGCTCTCTTCGTCGGCCTTCCCAATCCCACACTTTCGGACGACGAATTCGCCCTCTTCCGCGAGACCAATCCGCTCGGCCTCTTCGTCGGTCGCCGCAACCTGCGCAATCCGGAACAGGCAAAGATCCTGATCGATCGTTTCCGCGAGGCCGTCGGCCGCGACGATGCTCCCGTCTTCACCGACCAGGAAGGCGGTCGTGTGCAGCATATGGATGCCGGCCCCTGGCCGCTCTTCCGCAGCTTCGGCCAGTTCGCCGAGCTTGCCCGCCACGATCTCGACCTCGGCAAGAAGGCGCTGCACCTTTCCACCCAGGCCATGGGCGCAATGATGAGCGAACTTGGTCTTTCGAGCGGCTGCTCGCCTGTTCTCGATCTCGTTTTCGAGACGACGAGCGCTGTGATCGGCGCCCGCTCCTTTGGCCCGGATCCGGATTTCATCGCCGCACTGGGCCGCGAAGTGGTCGATGGGCTTCTCGAAACCGGCAACATGCCGGTCATGAAGCATATTCCGGGCCACGGTCGCGCCACGCTCGATTCCCACAAGGAGCGCCCGGTCGTCGACGCCTCGCGCGAGACGCTCACTGCCACCGACTTCAAGCCCTTCGTGGCACTCAAGGACACGCCCTGGGCGATGGTCGCCCATGTCGTCTACTCCGCCTATGATGCAGAGCTTCCAGCCTCCATCTCGCCAATCATGCATGACGTGATCCGCAACGACATGGGCTATGACGGCGTGCTGATCTCCGACTGCATCTTCATGGAGTCGCTGCGGGGCACCCTGCCGGAACGCGTCGCCCAGGTGCTCGAGGCCGGTTTCGACATCGCCCTTCACAGCCACGGCGACGTCAAGGAAAGCGAAGCCGCCGCCAGGGCCGCACGCCCGCTGACCGACGCCACACAGAAGCGTATTGCCGCCGGCAAGGTCCGCCTCGGCACTCTCAAGATCGACTATCGCGCCGCCCAGGCGGAAGTCGAAGCCATGTTTGCAAGCGCGCTGGTCTCCTGACCGGCGCGACGATTTTTCACCGCATAAGAAAAGGGGAATTTGACATGAAGAAATATATCCTGGCGGCCGCGGCCCTGACCATGATGTCAGGCTCGGCCATGGCCCAGACCATCCTGACGGCCAACATCGAGCCCGCCACGACCTGGGTGCGCAACTTCAACCCGTTCAACCAGACCTCGTCGCGCCAATCGACACTCGATTTCATCTATGAGCCGCTGGTCATCTTCAACCGCTTCGACAGCAACAAGCCGGTCTATCGCCTGGCCGAAAGCTTCAAGCTCTCCGACGACCTGAAGAGCATCGACTTCAAGCTGCGCCCGAACCTCAAGTGGTCGGACGGCAAGCCGCTGACCTCTGCCGACGTCAAGTTCACCTATGACTATCTGAAGAAATTCCCGGCGCTCGACTTCGTCAGCATCTGGACCTTCATCACCGACGTGCAGGCCGTAGACGCCCAGACGGTACGCTTCACGCTTGCCAACCCGAGCTCGCTCGCTGCCGAGCAGCTGTCGCAGCTGCCAATCGTGCCCGAGCATGTCTGGAAGGACGTTGCCGATCCGGTCACCTATGCCAACGAAAGCCCTGTCGGCAGCGGCCCGTTGACGGAAGTGCCGCGCTTCACCGGCCAGACCTACGACCAGTGCCGCAACCCGAACTACTGGGATGCCGAGCACCTGAAGGTCGATTGCATGCGCTTCCCGCAGCTCGCCGACAACAACCAGATCCTGACGGCGACCGCCGACGGTACGCTCGACTGGGGCGTTTCCTTCATTCCCGATATCGATAATGTCTATGTCTCCAAGGATCCGGCTCATTATCACTACTGGTATTCGCCGAGCAGCATGGTTGCCTTCCTGTTCAATCTCGAGACTTCGAACGAGGCCAACAAGAAGGCCTTCAACGACGTGAAGTTCCGCCAGGCGGTCTCTATGGCGCTTGACCGCAAGACGATGATCGATGTCGCCGGCTACGGCTATCCAACGCTGAACGAAGACCCGGGCCTGATGGGCGAGCTCTACAAGAGCTGGGCGGACCCGTCCGTCAAGGCCGACTTCGGCAAGTTCGGCGCCTATGACGCCGATGCCGCCAAGGCGCTGCTTGATGCAGCAGGCTATGTCGACAAGGACGGCGACGGCCTGCGCGACAATCCTGACGGCTCGAAGATCTCCTTCTCGATCATTGTTCCGAATGCCTGGACGGACTGGATCGACACTGTCAACATCGCCATCGAAGGCATGCAGGCCGTCGGCATCGACGCCAAGATCGAGACGCCGGAAGAAGCCGTCTGGACCTCCGACCTCATCGACGGCAAGTTCGATGCGGCGATCAACAGCCTGCCGGCCTCGGCCTCGCCCTACTACCCCTACAAGCGCGCCTTCAGCGCCTCGGACAAGGGCAAGACCCGCTTCACCGCGCAGCGCTGGTTCAGCCCGGAAGTGGAAGATCTGGTGACCCAGTTCACCCACACGGCCAACCTCGACAAGCAGAAGGAAGCGATGAACAAGGCACAGCGCATCGTTGCCGAAAACATGCCTGTCATCCCGGTCTTCAACAATCCGAACTGGTATCAGTACAACACCAAGCGCTTCACCGGCTGGTCGACCAAGGAAAACCCCTTCGTCAATCCGTCCATCTCGCGTACCAACCCGGCACGTCTTTTGAACCTGCTGGCGCTTGAGCCGGTCAAGTAAGCCACTAGAAACGGCAGGAGCGGCGCGCCAAGCGCCGCTCCTGTTTTGACGGAGTCCCCATGGCCTTTCTGCTTCGCCGCCTCGCCTTTTACCTGGCGGCCTTCATCGCGGCAGCGACGATCAATTTCTTCCTGCCCAGGCTGATGCCGGGCGATCCCGTGCGCATCATGTTTTCGAGTGCGGGTGCCGAACTGCCGCCGGAAAGCCTGCAGGCGCTGAAGCTCACCTTCGGCTTCGTCGACGGGCCGCTCTGGCAGCAGTACCTGACCTATCTCGGCAGTATCTTTACCGGCGATCTCGGCCGTTCGATCAAATATTTCCCGCTGCCGGTCACGTCTGTGCTCGGCCACGCATTGGTGTGGACCGTCGGTCTGATGGGCACGGCGACGATCATCAGCTTCGCAATCGGCACCTTCCTCGGCATCGTCGCAGCCTGGCGTCGCGGCAGCAAATTCGACGTCATCGTCTCGATCGGCGCGATCTTCGCGACGTCGGTACCGGCCGTCGTCACTTCGCTGATCGTGCTGTTTTTCTTCGGTTTCACCCTCGGCTGGTTCCCGAACGGCTATGCGGCCGATCCCTCGCTCGATCCGGCCTTCAGCTTCCAATATATCGGCAGCGTCGCCTATCACGGCATCCTGCCGATGATCACGCTCTGCACCGTGCTGGTCGGCGGCTTTACCGTCACCATGCGCAACAACATGATCAACCTGCTCGGCGAGGACTATATTGTCATGGCCCGCGCCAAGGGTCTTTCCGACCGGCATGTCATGCTTTGGTATGCAGCTCGCAATGCGTTGCTGCCGACCGTTTCGAGCCTAGCGATTGCCATCGGCACCATTCTCGGCGGCTCGCTGGTGACGGAGGTCGTCTATAACTATCCCGGCCTCGGCAACATCCTCTATCAGGCGATCCTTGCCCGCGATTATCCCGTCATCCAGGGCCAGCTTCTCATCATGACCGCGACCATGCTGATCGCCAATTTCATCGTCGATGTCAGCTATGTGCTGCTCGATCCGCGACTGAAGGGAGCGTGAGATGAAGAGCCTGCTCCGCAATCGCAAGGCGCTGATCGGCCTCGCCATCATTGCCTTCATCATCATCGTCGCGATCGCAGCCCCCTTGCTGACGCATTATGATCCCGCCGCCCGTACGGGCCGTCCGCATCAGCCTCCATCAGCCGAACATATTCTCGGCACGACGCGCATCGGCCAGGACGTTTTTGCCCGCTTGATCTATGGCGCGCGCACCTCGCTTGCCGTCGGCTTCGGCGCCGGCCTGTTGATCACCGCCGTCGGTACTGCCCTTGGCATCATCTCCGGCTATCGCGGCGGCAAGACGGACGAGGTCATCAGCTTCTTTACCAACATGGTGCTCGTCGTGCCGAACCTGCCGCTGCTGCTCGTTCTCGCAGCTTTCATCGGCCAGGCGAGCCCGATCGTCATTGCGCTTATCCTTGGCGGAACGTCCTGGGCCTGGGGTGCGCGCGTGACCCGCGCCGAAACGCTCTCCGTCAAGCAGAAGGACTATGTCAAATCGGCGGAGATGATGGGCGAGCCGCAATGGCGCATCATGACATTCGAGATCTTCCCCAATGTGATTTCCATCGTCGGCATCAATTTCATCGGCAGCGTCATCTTCGCTATCATCACCGAAGCGACGCTGGAATTCCTCGGCCTTGGCGATCCGCGCGTCGTCTCCTGGGGCACCATGCTTTATAATGCGCAGAAGGCCTCCGCGCTTTCGGTCGGCGCCTGGTGGGATATCCTGACACCCTGCTTCGCGCTCGCCTTCCTCGGCATCGGCATGTCGCTGCTGAATTTCGCCGTCGACGAAATTGCCAATCCGCGCCTGCGCACTGGCAATCATCTGAAGCGCTGGTCCCTGCTCATCCGCTCCGGGGAGGGTCGCCTGTGACGCAACCGTTGCTTTCCGTGAAGAACCTCACCATCGACTATATCGGCGAGGAGAAGGACTTTCGCGCCGTCGACAATGTCAGCTTCGACGTGGCACCGGGCGAGGTCTTCGGCCTGGCCGGCGAATCCGGCTGCGGCAAGAGCACGATCGCCTTTGCCATCAGCCGCCTGCACAAGCCGCCGGCGCTGATCCGCAAGGAGAGCCAGATCCTGCTTGCCGGCCGCGATGTGCTGGACCTTGACCCGAAGGCGCTTGCCGCCTTCCGTTGGCGCGAAGTCGCCATGGTCTTCCAGAGCGCCATGAACTCGCTGAACCCGGTGCTGCGCATCGAGGACCAGTTCTATGACGTGCTGCGCACCCATAAGGGCATGACCAAGGCCGAGGCGCGCGAGCGCACCGCCGAGATGCTGCGTCTGGTGGATATCGCGCCGGATCGCATGCGCAACTATCCGCATCAGTTTTCCGGCGGCATGCGCCAGCGCATCGTCATCGCCATCTGCATGGCGCTCGATCCACAGCTTGTCGTCATGGACGAACCGACGACGGCGCTCGACGTCGTGGTGCAGCGGGAAATCCTGCAGCGCATCAACGAACTCAGGAAACAATTCGGCTTCTCCGTGCTCTTCATCACCCACGATCTCGGCCTGATGGTGCAGTTCTGCGACCGGATCGGCATCATGCTGCAGGGCAAGCTCGTCGAGCAGAACGATGCAGAGGCGATCTACAAGACCCCGCAGCACGAATACACCAAAAAACTCTGGGCCTCCTTCCCCTCGCTTCACGGAGGCGTGCTGCTATGAGCGATGCCATCCTCGCGCTCGACAAGGTCACCAAGACCTTCGGTCACGGCGCTTCCACGGTTCATGCCGCCCGCGCCATCTCCTTTTCGCTGCATGCCGGCCGCGCACTGGCGCTGGTCGGCGAATCCGGCAGCGGCAAGACCACCTGCGCCCGCATGGCGATGCGCGAATATTCACCGACCACGGGACAGATCCTCTACGAGGGCCGCCCCGTCGAAGGCGCCAAGGCGGACGAGATCGCCCGCTACCGCCGTTCGGTGCAAATGATCTTCCAGGATCCCTTCGCGTCGCTGAATCCGGCGCACACGATCGCCCATCATCTGCAGCGGCCGCTAAAGCTGCACCGTCCGGATATTCGCGGAAAGCAGATCGACGCCACCGTGCGCGAACTGCTTCAGCGCGTGAAGCTCGATCCCGATATTGTCGCGCCGAAATATCCGCACGAACTTTCGGGCGGCCAACGCCAGCGCGTCAATATCGCCCGTGCGCTCGCAGCCCAGCCGGACGTGATCGTCGCCGACGAGCCGACTTCGATGCTCGATGTCTCAGTGCGCCTCGGCGTTCTCAATCTCCTGAACGAGATGAAGAAGGAGATGAATCTCGGCCTGCTCTACATCACCCACGATATCGCCACCGCCCGTTATGTGGCGGAGGATATTGCCGTCATGTATTCCGGCCAGATCGTCGAATGGGGCAATACGGCCAAGGTGATCGACAATCCGCTGCATCCTTACACCCGGCTGTTACTCTCGGCCGTGCCGGATCCGGACGTGCGCTTCGACGATCCCCGCACGCACCTGCAGCCGCAGGAGGTCGAGGATATCCGCCGCCGTTCCGCCGCGCCGCAGGACCAGGTGGTGGAACACGAGCCGGACCATTTCGTGCGCATGGTCTGAGCAGGGCTTGCTGGCTTCAACCGTCGCCCTATGCTAGGGGACGGTCCCTTTCAGCGAGACGAAACCGCCATGCTTCCCTGGATCCAGCTCGATTCCGCGACCATTCCCGGCGAAGGCGGGCAATTGCGGCTGAAGCAGCGCGGATCGGAATTTTCCATCATGCTCGGCACAAACGAGCTGATGAACAGCCGCCTCAGCGGCTCGGAAGAAGCGCTCGCCACGCTGTCATTCGAGCGGATCAAATCGCATCCTAAGCCGAAAATCCTGATCGGTGGCCTCGGCATGGGCTTTACGCTGCGGGCAGCACTGGCAGTTGTGCCCGAGGATGCCGGTGTCGTCGTCGCTGAATTGGTGCCGGCGGTCGTCGCCTGGGCGCGAGGTCCAATGGCGGAGGTCTTCAAGGGCTGCCTCGACGATCCGCGTGTCTCGATCCATCAGGGCGATGTCGGCGAGGCAATCAGTGCCGGAAAGGCCGGCTATGACGCTATCCTGCTCGACGTCGACAACGGCCCTGACGGGCTGACCCGCAAATCTAACGACCGGCTGTATGATTTTGCCGGATTGAAATCCTCCCGCGAGGCGCTCCGCCCCGGCGGCGTGCTCGCCGTCTGGTCCTCAGGGCCTGATCCATCCTTCACGCGCCGGCTGAAGGATAGCGGCTTTGCGGTCGATACGATCAATACGCGCGCCAACGGCAAGCGCGGCGGTGCACGTCATGTCATCTGGCTGGCGATGAAGCCCACCCGCTGATCCGGCGTCTCCGCAACGCATGTCATCTCGCGTGGCCGTCGGGCAATAAATTGCGCCTTTCTCTCACAAGGCGACGGAAGCGCACTCAAGAGAGCTTGAGATTGGTGCGATAATAATCGTATCCCATAGGTCATGGATCGCGAAGACGAGGAGGTCTCGCGGCCGCTCATCGGCTGGAGGCATGACGTGCCAGCCCTCGATTGGATACGAGTATGCGCCTTTCAGACTGCCATAATTTCCATGACTTCCGCCGTCTCGCCAAGCAACGCCTTCCGGGGCCGATCTTCAACTATATCGATGGCGCGGCGGACGATGAGGTGACCTACAGGCGCAATACATCTGCTTTCGAGAGCTGCGATCTTCTGCCGAGCGTGCTGCGCGGCGTCAGCGAGGTCGACATGTCGGTTACCGTCATGGGCCAGAAACTTGCCATGCCGGTCTATTGCTCGCCGACGGCCCTGCAGCGGCTCTTTCATCACGAGGGTGAACGGGCGGTCGCCCATGCCGCCGGCAAATTCGGCACGATGTTCGGCGTGTCGTCGCTCGGCACGATCAGCTTGGAAGAGGCGCGTAAGATCAGCAGCGGACCGCAGGTCTATCAGTTCTATTTCCACAGGGATCGCGGCCTCAACAGAGAAATGATGGCGAGAGCCAAGCAGGCCGGCGTGCAGGTGATGATGCTGACCGTCGACAGCATCACCGGTGGCAACCGTGAGCGCGACAAGCGCACCGGCTTTGCCATCCCCTTCAAGCTCAATCTGTCAGGCATGGCGCAGTTTGCCGTCAAACCGGCATGGGCCATCAATTATTTCACGCATGAGAAATTCCGCCTGCCCCAGCTCGACAGCCATGTCGACATGGGCAGCGGCACCATGTCGATCAGCCGCTATTTCACCGAAATGCTCGATCCCGCCATGAACTGGGACGACGTCGCCGACATGGTGAAAATCTGGGGCGGACATTTCTGCCTGAAGGGCATCATGACGGTCGAGGATGCCAAACGCGCGATCGATATCGGCTGCACTGGCATCGTACTTTCCAATCACGGTGGGCGTCAGCTCGACGGTTCGCGCAGCGGCTTCGACCAGCTCGCGGAAATCGTCGAGGCCGTCGGAGACCGGATCGATGTGATGGTCGATGGCGGCATCCAGCGCGGCACCCATGTGCTGAAGGCACTGTCGCTTGGCGCCAAGGCCGTCGGCGTCGGGCGCTACTATCTGTTCCCGCTTGCGGCAGCTGGCCAGGCAGGCGTCGAACGGGCGCTCCTGCAGATGCGAACCGAAATCGAGCGCGGCATGAAGCTGATGGGTTGCGCCTCGGTCAGCGAGCTCTCGGCCGGCAATCTGCGTTTCCGCGCATCCTGACACCGAGAACATGGCCGCGCGCCATCTCGGGGCGTGACCTTATCAGGCGCTGACGATCTCCCGGCGCGCAAATGCGCCGGCATCCTGCTGACGCTGGCGAATGATCGTCGACGCCTCACGAGGATCAGGCGGCAGCACGGCATTCTTCAAGGCGATCGAATATTCGTGCTGCGGATTGTCGAGCACGGTGCGTGCATCGCCGCTTTCGACCACCACGCCCTTGCGCATGATGATGACACGGTCGGCGATATAGTAGGCGGTCGCCAGATCATGGGTGATATAGATGATCGACACCTTCAGCGTATCACGCAATTCGCGGAAGAGGTTGACGATCGACATTCGCAGCGATGCATCCACCATCGAGACCGGCTCGTCGGCGACGATGAGTTTCGGTTCGGGAATGAGCGCGCGTGCCACCGCAATACGCTGGAGCTGGCCGCCCGACAATTCATGCGAATACCGTCCACGAACCTCCGCAATGGAGAGGCCGACTCGCTGCAGCGCCGTATCGGCCAGCGCCTCCCTGTCGGCGCGGCTCTTCGCACCCTTGAAGCGATGAGCGGTGGCATACAGATATTCGTCGATGCGTGTCAGCGGATTGAAGGCTTCGAACGGATTCTGGAAAACCGGCTGGACCCTGGTCATGAAGGCTTCACGGGCGTTTCGGCTGCGAATATCGCCGATATCCGCACCGTCGAAGCGGATGGTGCCGCGATCAGCCTTCTCATTGCCAAGGATCATCTTGGCAAGCGTGGATTTGCCGGAGCCGGATTCGCCGACAATCGTGAAGATCTCGGGCCTGTCAGCCTCGAGCGCGAAGCTGACCTCGTTGACTGCCGTCATCTTCGCACGCGAGAAGAAGCCGCCGATCGGAAAGAGCTTGGTGACGTCTTCAAGTTGAAGAAGGTGTTCGCCGCTCATTGGATTTTGTACTCCCCAGCCCTGAAACATGCGACACGCCCGCCGGTCGCGCTTGGCTGCATGACGGGCACCTCCTTCGAGCATCTGTCGATTGCAATCGGACAGCGCGGGTGGAAGCGGCATCCCGAAGGCGGGTTCGAGAGCGCCGGCGGTTTGCCTGGTAGGCTTTTTCTGGTTTTCGTATCGCCGATCCGCGGCAGACTGCCGATCAGGTGAACCGTATAGGGATGTTGCGGATTGTCGAAAATCGCCTGCGTCGGCCCCTCTTCGGCCAGCCGCCCGGCATACATGATCGCGAGGCGATCGGTGATTGCGGCATGGACGGACATATCGTGGGTTACGAAGATGACCGAGGCTTGCATGCGCGTCTGCACCTCCTTGATCAATGCCAGAACATCCTGCTGCACCAGAACGTCGAGCGCTGTCGTCGGCTCATCGGCGATGATGAATTCCGGTTCGCAGACGGTCGCGAGCGCAATGGTCAGTCGCTGGCGCATGCCGCCTGAGAGTTGATGCGGAAAGGCTTCGAGCACATGCGGATCGAGATGCAGGCGGGCGAGATGCGCCTCGATCCGCTCACGAAAGGTAGCCGGATCAAGGTTCATGTGCCGGAAGGCGAAATCGTTGAAAGCGTGCTTCACGCGCCGGACCGGGTTCAGCACGTTCATCGAGCCTTGCATGATATAGGACAGGTGGCGCCAGCGCGCAGACCGCATTTTCTGCGGTTCGCCGTAGACGTCGATCAGCTTTCCATCGAAGTTGAAATTGACGGTGCCGCCGACGACCCGCATCGGCGGACGGATGGCCCCGGCAAGCGTCTTGATCAACGAGGTCTTGCCGCTCGAGGATTCTCCGGCGATGCCGTAGATCTCGTTCTTGCGTACCGTCAGGCTGATGTCATCGACGGCGCGAATCTCGCGCCGGACGCCGAAATAGTCGTTGACGTAGTAGCATTTCAGCCCGTCGATCGTCAGCGCGTCCCGGGAGTTTTCGACGAGGGTCAAGGGCGCTTTCCTCAATAGGTTCTGCATCGTCTCAGGCTCCCATCCGGGCCAGCCGCGAGCGGGGATCGATATATTCGTTGACCGACATGGCGAGCATGAAGAGGCCGAGGAAGAGGATCACCACGAAGAGCATCGGGAAGGCTACCCACCACCAGATGCCGGCGACCATGGCGGAATGGGCATTGGCCCAATAGATCATGCCGCCGATCGTCGGTCGGTTGATGTCGGAGAAGCCAAGCACGGACAGCGTCACTTCCAGGCCGATCGCCCAGATGAGATTGTTCATCGTCGTGAAGAAGACGATCGGCATCACATAAGGAAGATGCTCGCGGATAAGGATCTGCGACGTGCGCATGCCCGCGAAGACCGCATGTCGGGTGAACTCGCGGTGGCGGAGCGAGAGCGCCACTGAGCGGATCAGCCGGCTGTCATGTGTCCAGCCGAGCAGGGCCGCGACGATCGCCAGCATCGACCATGTCATCTGGTCGCGCAGCACGAAGACCAGGAGAAGCAGGATCGGAATGTTGGGCAATGCGCCGAGTGTATCGTTGATGCCCATGATGATCTGGTCGGTGCGTCCGCCGATATAGCCGGAGACCAGGCCGACGACCAGCGCAATGAGGCGGCTGATGACGGCAACGATGATGCCGAAGAGGAGCGTGTTGCGAAGCGATGCTGCAATCTGCCAGAACACCTCCTGGCCGCGCGATGTCGTGCCGAACCAGAATTCTGCAGACGGCGGCATATCGGGGGCGACGACATAGATGGCATTCTCGTCATAGGGTGAGAAGAAGGAGGCCACGATCAGGCCGAGAATGATCAGGATCAGGATCGTCCCGAACAGGAATTCCTTGTTATAACGGAGCAGGTCTCTGAGGATCTTGAACATCGCAATTATCCCAGTTTCACGCGCGGATCGATCAGCGGATAGATGATGTCGATCACGAAGACGGCGGAGGCGACGGCAATGATGGCAATCGTCGTCACGCCGAGCACCAGGCTGTAGTCACCGGAATAGATCCCTGAAATCAACAACTTGCCGATGCCGGGGTAGTTGAAGACGAATTCGACGATGACGGCGCCGCCGAAGACATTGCCGAGGCTGAGCGCGAGCCCCGTGACCTGCGGCAGCATGGCATTGCGGGCCACATAGTGCGAAAAGATGCTGCGTGAACGTACGCCCCCGAGTTCGGCATAGACCACATGGTCGTCGGTGACGATGTTGGAGACGAGCGAGCGCATGGAGATGAACCAGCCGCCGATGCCGACGAGCACCAGCGTCAGCGCCGGCAGGATGCCGTGTTCGATGACCGAGCTGATGAAGGCCCAATTGAAAGCAGGCGCGAGGTTGACCTGCGCGCCGTCACTGATCGGCAGGATCGGCCAGATGAAACCGAAGAGGATGACGAGGCTGAGGCCGATAATGTAGGTCGGGATCGGCTGCAGCGCCATGATGACGATGCCGGCGAGCTTGAGAAGCCGGCTGTTGCGGAAATAGCCGGCAAGCGCGCCGAGCAGATTGCCGATGATCCAGGCAATGATGGTTGCAAGCGTCAGCAGGCCGACGGTCCAGGGCAAAGCGCGGCCGATGACCGTCATGACGGGTGTCGGGAAGGACGACAGCGAGGGACCGAAATCGCCGGTCAGCACGCGCCCCCAGAAGGTGAAATACTGATCGAGAAGCGGGCCGCCGGTTCCATAGAGCTCCCGCAGCGACTGTCGCAGAATTTCGACTGCCTGCGGGTCGGTCGAGCCGAAGCTCGTCAGCAGCGACACCGTTTGCTCCACCGGATCGACCGGCGAGAAATGCGCGATCAGGAACGCAAGCGTGATGCCGGTGACGACGACAAAAAGGAACTGCAGGAAACGTTTGCCCGTATAGATCAGAAAGCCATTCATGGCATCCACCCTCCAATAGCAGAAGGGGCGGCCGGCTGCCCGGCCACTCCCCATATCGACGCGGTCAGTTCTTGGGAGCGGCCGGATTGGCCTTCAGGCCGACCACCATGTAGCGGATGTTCGACCAGTTCGGACCCGAGGCGGAATAGGGGTTTTCAGCACTCGGATAGTTGGTCCAGTAGGTCGTGTCGAACGGCGCAAACTTGTTGTAAGCCATCAGCGGGATCATCGGCATCTCTTCGACGGCGAGCTTCAGGAAGTCCTGGCCGATCTTGGTGACATCAGGCGAATCGAAAGCGATGGACCGGTTTTTCGCGATCAGCTGATCGAGGCGCGGATCCTGCCAGCGCTGCAGGTTGCGCGGCGGCTGAATCTGGCCGAGTGGCTTGATGAACTCCGAATGGTAGCTGTCCAGGAAGAAGGACAGGTCCGGATGACCGCCCCAGGTTTCGATGCTCCAGTAGATCGCCGCTTCGAAATCGCCGGTGCTGAGACGCTGACCGTTGGTCGGTCCGGCAACGTCGACCTTGGTGGCAATGCCGTTCTGGCTCCATTGCTGGGCGATGACCGTGCCGGCACGTGCCAGCGTCGGAATGGCATCGCCTTCCACTTGCAGGCGGATCACAAACGGCGTGCCGTCAGGTTTCAGCCATTGATTGCCGCTCTTCTTGAAACCGGCCTTCTGTAGGAGCTCGGTTGCGGCCTGGACGTCCTGCTTCCACCAGCCGAAGCCGAAGGTGCGCTGCAGCTGTTTCGGATCGGTCGGGATCTGGTCGCCCCACTGACCGCGGACCATCGTGGCGATCTGGGCCGAGATATTGGGGTCATAGGGCTTGATCTTGCGGCTGCCGGTATCGAGCTCGAAATTGGTGAGCCAGTCCTGCATCGGCGCGTAATAATCGTCCGGTGCTGAGCCGGTCGGCGGCGTGGCAAGGGCTGCAAGATTGGCAGCACCGCGATAGGAACCGAGTGCCACGGCGCGGATATCGATCATCAATGCCAGCGCCCAGCGGACATCCTTGTTGTCGAAAGGCGGCTTCTTGGTGTTGAGCAGTACCGACGGCAGGGTCGGATCGGGATGGGCGAAGGGGAAGCCTTTCAGCCATGAGGCGACACTCTTGCTGTCACGCATCATGGCAAACATGCCCTCGGGCGCCATGTCGTTGATGACATCGAGATTGTGATTGCGCTGTTCGATGACACGGGCCTCCGGGTTACCGGCAGCACGGTAGACGACATATTTGACCTGCGGCGGCTCCTTGGCGGCCATGCCAATCGAAGTGCGCTGCCAGTCGTCACGCAGTTTCCAGATGGTCCAGTTGCCGCCCTTGTCATAGCTCTGCAATACATAGGCACCGAGCGATACCGGCGGATTGTTTTTGAATGCCAGGGGATCGCCGGCCTTTTCGAAGACATGCTTCGGCATGATCCAGGCAGCGTTCCAGCGCACGGTAAACAGCGTGTGGAAACGCGAATTGGGTTTCTTCAGATGGAAGACGACCGTCTGCGGATCGGGATTCTCCACGCTGGCGACATTGACAGTGAAGGGCGCGCTCCAGGACATGCCGGGATGGTCGATCTGCGTCCGGACCGTATAGGCCACGTCATCACTGGTGAATTCGACGCCGTCACTCCAATAGATGCCCTTGCGCAGCTTTACCGTCATTTGGGTGAAATCGGCATTGTAGGCAGGCGGCTCGGTTGCCAGCGCGTTCTGCCAGGCATCCGGACCGCCCTCCGGATTGATGAACCAGAACGTGTCGGTCGTCAGCTGCTGCAGGCCGTTGACATTGGCTGCGCCGCCACCGCCGGGCGCCCAGACGTTGAACCAATCCGCATTCTGCTGCGGCGTGCCCTGGATGATCAACGTTTCATTGCGCGGGATGCCGGCAATGAAATCCTGCGCGTAAGCAGGCAGAGCGGCGAGAGACAATAAGGCAATGACTGCAAATCTAGGGAACTTCATCGGACGCTCCTCCTCCTTGACCCGCAGGCGCGGGCGCTTCCCGTAATCCGTTATCGATCGCGTTCCGGCAAAAGCGTCTGCATAGGGACCTGATGGCCCGCATGACTCCTCCAGACGCTGAGCTTCGCCTCTGCATTTATCGACAATTTTTCGCCAAACGGCAACAGGTAATTTTTAGAATGCCAAAAACTATCGGAAATTCGGGCATTTTCCAATCGCCATGCAAGTGTGATTTTTTATATTATTGACAAAATGGTCATTTCGCATAGCTTTTGGCAGCGAGCGCGGCGCCCTCCCAAGACGGCCGCACTTCATCACCATATTGGTCGGTTGGCCTTCGGGAGGAGGCTGAGGCATGACCGTTCAAGAGGAAAAGACGATGACGAGTTCCTATGACGTGACCATCAACGTTCACGCCGGCCGGCCGACCGGGCCATACAGACCACTGTGGAACTGGTTCGGTTATGACGAGCCGAACTACACTTACTCCCCGCACGGCAAGAAGCTCCTGAAAGAGCTGACCGAACTCAGCCCCGTCGCTCCGCGCATTCGCGCACATAATCTCTTGACGAGCGGCGACGGCAAGCCGGCCCTGAAATGGGGCTCGACCAATGCCTATAGTGAGGATGCAAACGGCAATCCCGTCTACGACTGGACGATCATCGACCAGATCTTCGATGCCTATGTCGAGGCTGGCAACATCCCGCTGATCCAGATCGGCTTCACACCGGAAGCGCTTTCCGATTTCGATGGCCCCTACAAGCATCATTGGGAGCCGGCAGACCGGTATGCGACTATCACCACCGGCTGGACAGCGCCGCCGAAGGACCTGAAGAAATGGGGAGACCTGATCGAAGCCTGGGCGCGGCACCTCGCCGATCGCTACGGCGAAGACGTGGTCTCGTCCTGGCCCTGGGAAGTGTGGAACGAGCCCGACGGCCACTACTGGACCGGCACGATCCCGGAATTCTGCGCCATGTATGATGCGAGCGCGCGTGCCGTGAAGCGGGCCTTGCCTAAGGCCCGTGTCGGAGGCCCGCACACCTGCGGCGCATTCGCCAATGAAAAAGCGCAGACCTTTCTGCGCGCCTTCCTGCGCCATGTCGTCGAGAACAAACCACCGCTCGACTTCATCGCCTTCCATGCCAAGGGAAATCCGGTCATCTTCGACGGGCATGTACGCATGGGCCTGCACAAGCAGCTACGCGACATCGAGACCAATCTTGCCATCATCAACGAATTCCCCGAGCTTCGGCACCTGCCCGTCGTCATCGGCGAATCCGACCCGGAAGGCTGCGCTGCCTGCTCGGCGCGCGTCCATCCGCAGAACGGCTATCGCAACGGCCCGCTCTACGGCGTCTATGTCGTCGAAAGCATGATCCGCACCTATGAACTGTCGCGCCGCGCCAATATCGAGATCGAAGGGGCCGTCACCTGGGCCTTCCTCTTCGACGACCAGCCCTATTTCGACGGCTTCCGGGATCTCGCCACCAACGGCGTCGACAAGGCCGTGCTGAACGGCTTCCGCATGCTCGGCAAGCTCGGCGGCCAGTGGCTCGAATCGGAGAGCGACTATCGCCGCGATATCGAAGACATCATGAGCCACGGCGTTCGCGACAAGCCCGACGTCAATGTCGTGGCGACCCGCGACGACAGGGGCGTCTCCGTTCTCGTCTGGCACTATCATGACGATGACGAGGCAGGCCCCGCTGCAGAGGTCAGCCTTTCCATCGATGGCTGGGGCAGCCGGCCGGCCGCACTCAAGCACTTCCGCATGGACGAGCAGCATTCCAACTCCTTCCGCATCTGGAAGGAAATGGGCAAGCCGCAGCATATCGAGGGCGCCGATTACGCCACGCTCGAAGCCTCCGGCAAGCTGGCTGAGATCGACGACAAGGCATCGGTTTCCGTCACGGACGGCAAGATCGATCTCCGCTTCTCCCTGCCGCGTCAGGGCGTTTCTCTCCTTCGCCTGGACTGGTGAGACGGCAGGAAAAGAGGGGGCGCAACCCTCCAAGTTGCGCTCCCTGACCCTCTGAAGAATAGCTCTAGTGTTCGCTCACATAGGCGAGGTAGCGCCTCTTGCTCGGCTGCAGATGGTCGACGCAGAGCTGCGCCAGGACCCAATTGTCCCTGCCCTTCAGCATCTCGATCATCAGCCGGTGATGTTCGTGCGAGGTCTGCAGCGATTCCTTGCTCGACATGGAATTGGCGCGCACCGGCAGGCTGAGACGCATGTAGAGCTCGATCGACTGGACGAGATGGGAATTGCCGCAGGCGCTGAAAAGCGTCAGATGGAACTTGTCGTTTGTCTCGTGCACGCCGCGAAGGTAGCCGGATTCGACGTGCCGGCCATGCTCTTCGTGCAGGGCCGTCAGTTCGGCGATCAGCTCGTCGGGCGCCGGCAACGGAATCCAGAGTGCCGCCTGCCTCTGCAGAAGCTCGCGCACGTCATAGATCTCCTGCACCTGTCTTGATGTCAGCGAGCGGACAGTTGCGCCCTTATTGCGTTCGCGCACGACGATACCCATCGTCTCCAGCTGGACGATCGCCTGGCGCGCGAAGTGTCGCGTCACATGGAAGCGCGCAAGAAGCGTATCCTCGGTCAGACGAGTACCAGGCGCCAGCCGTCCGAAGATGATGTCTTCTTCGAGCGCGCGCGCAATGCTCAGATCGTCGTGTTCGGTCTCGTCTTCACGGCTTTCGTTGAGCGTCTGCATCAATAGGTCCTCCGGGGGCAGGCCATCTTATCGCGGTTTGTCTTCAGCGTCGAACCGGCTCAGCCGATAGATGTCTTCGACCAGCGCCAGCGTCTTCAGATTATCGTCAGGCACGGTCTCCATCACTGCTCGGCCCTCCAGACCGTCAAGGAAATGCGCGATCGTCGCATCATAGGCGCCCTGGTAGACGGCATCCGCATCGAATTCCTCCTCGCGCTCGGCATGGCCCGTTGCCGAAAGACGGCTTCCATACAATTCCAGCGTCGCCTGCGTGCCAAAAATCCGTAGATGATCGCGCGGCGTCGGCGGCGCGCCATGCACCGCCAGATTGGCGTTTACAGTGACGATCACCCCGTCGTCCAGACGGCGCAGAATGACGAAGGCAACATCTTCGGCGACAATGTCGTCATTGCTGCGCTCAAGCCGTGCGGCAACCACCTCCATCTCGCCGAACAGGTAGCGCAGCGTATCCAGATGATGGATCATCACCTCCATGACCAGCAGACGCTGCTGCCTGCGGAAAAACGGCTGGCGGATGAGCGCTGGCCTGTTGCCGTCAGCATCGGCGATCATGCCGCTTGAGAAGAATTCGAACTGGACCTGCCTGATATTGCCGGCAATCCCCTCCTCCAGCCAAGCCTTTAGCCGCCGGTAATAGGCGCGAAACCGCCAGTTCTCGTGCACCATCAAGCGGATCGACGGCGGCAGACCGGCAACGAGAGCGACTGCCTGGTCGTAATCGGGCGCGAGCGGCTTCTGGCAGAGAATATCGACGCCCTTGGCCGCCGCCAACTGCACGAGTTCCACATGCATCTCGCGCGGGGCGCAGATATCGACGGCGTCGAGCACTTCTTCGGTCAGCATGACCTGCGCGCTCTCATAAGTACGGGGGATGCCGAAACTCTTGCTCCTGGCCGTGCGGGCCACCACCGAGGGGTCGGCAATCCCAACGACCTCCGCACGGGCCGACTGCTTCATCCATGCCGGCAGGTGGTACTCGCTGACCCAGCCGGCGCCAATGAGCCCTACCCGCTTTCGCCTGATCTCGGCCATGCCTTGCTCCATCTCATTTTATCGATAATTTAGAGGCTATCCCGCCGAATGCCAATGCGCAACGCGAGATTAAAATTGAAATTATCGCGAATTATCTTGATGTTTCTCGGTCAAATTTGATGACCGCGGCGATGAGTATGCGTATCGACGCATCTTCTTTATTGACAATCATGCATATCCCACTAGGCTTGAACTCAATTTAAGGGACGAGGGAGGAACAATGTCGAGTGGTCTTCGTCGCAAGCTGACGAGTTACGGCGATCAGGGTTTCTCCCTTTTCCTCAGAAAGGCCTTCATCAAGGCCATGGGCTATTCGGACGATGCTCTCGATCGCCCGATCGTGGGGATTGCCAATACCTACAGCGATTTCAACCCCTGCCATGGAAACGTGCCGCAACTCATCGAAGCTGCCAAACGCGGTGTCATGCTGGCCGGCGCAATGCCGATGGTCTTCCCGACCATTTCCATCCACGAGAGCTTCGCCTCGCCGACCTCGATGTATCTTCGCAACCTGATGGCGATGGAAACCGAGGAGATGATCCGCGCCCAGCCGATGGATGCCGTGATCCTGATTGGCGGCTGCGACAAGACCCTGCCGGCGCAGATCATGGCCGCTGCCAGCAGCGATATCCCGGCAATCTTCCTGCCGACCGGGCCGATGGCCGTTGGCCACCATAAGGGTGAGAGGCTCGGCGCCTGTACCGATTGCCGCCGTTTCTGGGGGCGTTTCCGTGCCGGGGAAATCGACGAGGCGGAAATTACCGACGTCAACAACAAGCTCGCTAGCTCGATCGGCACCTGCACGGTGATGGGAACGGCAAGCACCATGGCCAACCTGACCGAAGTGATGGGCCTCTGCCTGCCGCGAGCAGGATCGGCGCCCGCCGCCGAATCCGAGCGCGTGCGGCTTGCCGAAGAGACCGGCCGCGTTGCCGCCGGACTGGCAGCCAACCCGGATGCGCCGACGGTGCGCGATATTCTGACGCCTTCGGCCATCCGCAACGGCCTTGTCGCCTTGCAAGCTATGGGCGGCTCGACCAATGCCGTCGTTCACCTTGCCGCCATCACGGGGCGCCTTGGCATTCGTCTCGACATGGCCGAGCTCGACAGGCTCGGCAAGATCATCCCACTTCTCGTCGACCTACAGCCGTCCGGCCAGCATTATATGGAGCAGTTCCACGAGGCCGGCGGTGTGCAGACGCTCTTGAAGGCGGTGCGCCACGAGATCGACGACAGCCAGCAGACGATCTATGGCAGGACGATCGGCGAGGTAATCGATGCGGCTCCCGACGAGCCCGGCCAGACGATCATCCGCACGGTCGATAAACCGTTGAAGCCTATCGGCACGATTGCCGTGCTCCACGGCAATCTGGCGCCTCGCGGCGCGGTCATCAAGCAATCGGCGGCATCGAAGGATCTGCTGCAGCATGAGGGCCGAGCAGTGGTCTTCGATTCCGTCGAGGACATGACCCTGCGGATCGATAGCGACGACCTCGATGTCAGCGCCGACGATATTCTCGTGCTGCGCAATGCCGGCCCGAAAGGCGCGCCGGGCATGCCGGAAGCCGGCTATCTGCCGATCCCGCGCAAGCTCGCGCGCCAAGGCGTCAAGGACATGGTGCGCATCTCCGATGCCCGCATGAGCGGCACCGCCTTCGGCACGATCGTGCTGCATATTGCCCCGGAGGCTGCGGCCGGCGGGCCGCTGGCGATCGTGAGAACCGGCGACCGCATCCGCCTCGACGTCAAGGAGAGACGCATAGACCTCGCCATTGACCAAGCGGAATTCGACCGACGCATGGCAGAGCTTGGAGAAATATCGGCTGCCGAACCGGCGCGCGGCTATGCCAAGCTTTATCACACGCGCGTGCTGCAGGCCGATGAAGGCGCCGATTTCGATTTCCTCCAGCATGAGGATCTGGAACAGAAATGAGCCTGGTGGACAGTCAAGCGCCACTTTGCCTGCCGCGCCTGCCGCTGACCCGTGCTCCAGCAACGCCGCTGCCGCAGGGCACGATCGATACACATTTCCACGTCTTCCGGTCGGACGCGCCGCTGAATACGCCGCGTAGCTACACGCCAGATATCGCAACGACTGCCGACTGGATCGCCTTTGCCGACCGGCTGGGCATCGGCAGGGGCATCACCGTGCAGCCGAGCGTCTATGGCCTCGACAACCAGGTTCTGGTCGAGGCATTGGCCGCCTTTCCGGACCGGTTGCGGGGCATCGTCGTCATCGATCCCGAGACAGGCCCTACGGAGATTGCCCGGCTCGACCGGCTTGGGGTACGCGGCGTGCGTATCAACACGCGCAACAAGGGCGGCCTACCGCTTACTGCGGCCGAAACGCTCGCGGTTAGCATCCGCGATTTCGGCTGGTCGCTGCAGCTTCAGATCAGCCCGGACCAGATCGATAACCTTGCCGGGCGGCTGCCGCATCTGGGCGTCCGCTTCGTCATCGATCATCTGGGCTTCATACCGCTCGCCGACGGCGCATGGCGCCAACATCTTCCTGCTCTCCAGAGGCTCGCCGATAATCCCGGCGGCTACGTCAAGCTCACGGCTCCCTACAGGCTGACGCGCGAGCGGGGCTATGCAGGTTTTGCCGAGGTGGTGGGCGCATTTGCCACCAGCCATCCGGAAAAGCTGCTTTGGGGCAGCGACTGGCCCCATACCGAGCTCTGGAGCGACATGCCCGATGACGCCGACCTGATCGACGGGATGCAGGACGCAATCGGCAACCCCGAACTTGCCCGCAAAATCTTCATCGAGAATGCCGAAACGCTATTCTTTGGGCGTTGAGCGCAACGCGCCTTGACGATCGCCAGTGGCATCTATGTCATTGTTGTCGCTCGCTTTGCCAGTCGATTGCGAGTCGGCCAATACCATCATCCCGGTTCGGAGGAAATGTGAACAAGACCTACGACTTCATCATCGCCGGCGGCGGATCCGCGGCCTCGGTCGCCGCCATGCGGCTGGTGCGGGATTTTGGATTTTCGGTCCTCATCATCGAGCGCGGACCGCGCGAGACCGCAAGGCTGATGTCCTTTCCAGCCGGCTACATGAAATATCTCGCGCGCAACGATTTCCTCGAAATGCATCATACCGTGCCGCAAGCGCAGCTCGGCGGCCGCGGCCCTATCGTACCGGTTGCACGAGCGCTCGGCGGTGGCAGTGCGGTCAATGCCATGGTCTATATGCGCGGCCAAAAGGAAGATTACGACAGCTGGGCCGCCTATCTCGGCAACGGAACCGAATGGTCCTACGCGGACATGCTGCCGCATTTCAAAGGCATTGAAGCCAATAGCCGCTTCAACAATGAATTCCACGGCATTTCCGGCAATCTGCGTGTTTCCGAACCGCGCCATATCTCAGATACGACCGAGGATTTCATCCTCGCCGCACAGGGGCTCGGCCACCCCTATAATCCTGATTTCAACGGTGCCAGACAGAACGGCGTCGGCATCATGCAGCACACCTTTGCCAAATGGGGTCGCCGCACGGAACGGTCGGATGCCAAGAAGGCTTTCCTCGACCCGCTCTTGGGAGACAGCCGTCTCGACATCATCACCGAAGCGCGCGTCGACCGCCTCATCGTCAGGAATGGCCGCGCGGTCGGCGTCGCCTATACGCGGGGTGGCGAGACGCGCGAAGCCATGGCTGAACGCGAGGTGCTGGTTGCCACGGGAACCTATAATAGCGCCAAGCTGCTAATGCTGTCAGGCATCGGCCCTGCCGATCATCTGCGCGAACACGGCATCGCTGTCATCGCCGATCTGCCCGGCGTCGGCGCCAATCTGCAGGATCATCACGAAGTTCCCGTCATCGCCACCACGAAGGGCAAGTCGGGCTACTTCGGCGAAGACAAAGGCTGGCCGATGATCCGCAACGGGTTGCAATATCTGCTCTTCGATTCCGGGCCGGTGACGACCACAGGGATCGAGTCCTGCCTCTTCTACGATCCGGACGGCGGCGAGCGGCCAACGATCCAGCTCTATTGCGCGCCGATCGTCTATCTCGACCGCGACGTCTCCTCGGCCAAACCGACCTGGGGCGTGACCTTTACCTCCTGCCTGCTGCGGCCGAAGGCGCGCGGCAGCGTGAAGCTACGCTCGGCCGACCCCGCCGACCAACCGCTCGTCGACTGCAATTTCTTCGGCGATCCCGATGATCTGCGCCTGACGCTCGCATCCCTGAAGACGGCGCGACGGCTTCTGGAAACGGAACCCTTCCGTTCCAAGATCGCGATGGAAATCCTGCCGGGCAAAACGCTGCAAGACGAGGAAGCGCTGACGAAATTCGCCGGCCAGACGGTGAAGACGAACTACCATCCTTCCGGGAGCCTGCGCATGGGGCCGGATAACGATCCGATGGCAGTCGTCGATGGCTCGCTGAAGGTTCGCGGGCTCGACGGGTTGCGGGTGATCGATTGCTCGATCATTCCCTTCATTCCATCGGGCAACACCAACGCGCCAGCCATGGCAATCGGCTCCAAGGCGGCTGAGATGATCGGTAACGATTACCGGCAGAACGTCAGCCATTGAACGCCGCTTATTTTGACGCTATATAACGTCAGTATAAACGGCATGGAGATGGATCATGGGCCTCGCACAATATGCAGATGACGGGCTGTTTGCACCGCGCAAGATCGCCGATGCCTTCCGCACGACGAGCGAGGAGATTGCCCGCACCGCCGGTCTCGGCAAGGATGCGATCCAGCGCAAGGACCGCCTCCGCTCCGACAAGACGCAGAAGCGCCTGCGCGAAATGATCGAAGTCGTCAACAAGGTCGAACCCCGCTTCGGCTCGGCGCTGATGGCCTATGCCTGGTATCGTTCCGAGCCCTTATCGGGCTTTTCAGGCCAGACTGCCATGCAGCTGGTTCGCAACGGACGGGCGGAGGACGTTCTCGATTATATCGATGCGATCGATGCCGGCGTCCACGCCTGATCCCCGATAATGCGCTACGAAGGAAAGCTCTATCGGGCGCTGAACCCGATCTATGCACGCCAGCCGCTTTCCGGTCGGGGCGCCGAACTCTATGGCGGACGATTCAATTCAAAGGGAATGCCGGCACTTTATACGTCGCTATCCGTGCTGACGGCGCTCAGAGAAGCCAATCAGGTCGGCAGCCTGCAGCCGACCACCCTCGTCTCCTACGAGGCCGATATCGAGCGCGTCTTTGACACAAGGGACGAGGCCGCTCTTCAGGTGCTCGGCATGGATGCCGAAACGATTGCCGCAGCAAGCTGGCGCGACGAAATGAAGGAAAAAGGGGAAGCAAGGACACAGACCTTCGCACGTCGGCTCGTGTCCGATGGCTATCATGGCCTCTTGGTC
Source organism: Rhizobium sp. 01T444 (assembly GCF_056398305.1). Taxonomy (NCBI): domain Bacteria; kingdom Pseudomonadati; phylum Pseudomonadota; class Alphaproteobacteria; order Hyphomicrobiales; family Rhizobiaceae; genus Rhizobium; species Rhizobium sp. 01T444. The sequence goes on along the minus strand of NZ_JBFTPD010000008.1, from coordinate 27,522 downwards.
AGAAGTTTTGCGCCCGCGGCCAGACGCGACGATCTCAATCTCGTGCTTTGGCGATGGAGCGACACGCTCCCCTTCCGTCTAGCCCTAATCGACGACGAAGGCAGGTTATCCTGAACCATCAGGATCAGCGCCGGCGTATCGGCCAGCGCTGATCCTATTCGTGTGCCTCAGGCCGCGCGCACCTTGCTCGGCCGCGCCCATTCCGGCAGCCAGTCGCCATGGGTGGCGAGCAACTCATCCACCAGCGACCAGATCTGATCGAGGTCGAGCTCGGCAGCCGTATGCGGATCCATCATCGCAGCATGATAGATATGTTCCGGATTTTCCGTCATCAGTGCCTGAACCGTCAGTTCCTGGACATTGATATTGGTGCGGATCAGCGCGGTCAGCTGCGGCGGCAGGTCGCCGATATAGGTTGGCTGGATGCCGGAGGCATCGACCAGGCAGGGGACTTCGGCAGCGCAATTGGCCGGCAGCGAGGTGATGCAGCCATTATTGCGGACGTTGCCGTAGATAACCGAGGGTTCGCCGGTCCAGACCGAATTGATGATCGAGGAGGCATATTCCTTCGATTCATTGACCTCGATCTTGTCGGCCGAGCGATAGGTTTCAGCCTGGCCCTTCCAGCGGGCGATCTGCTCGATGCAGCGCTTCGGATATTCATCGAGCGGAATGCCGAATTTCTCGATGAGGTCCTCGCGACCTTCCTTGATGAAGTAAGGTGTGTATTCGGCGAAATGCTCCGAGCTTTCGGTGACGAAATAGCCGAGACGCGTCAGCATCTCGTAACGCACCTTGTTGGGGCAGCGCGGGTTCCAGCCGGGCTTCGGCGCACGTCCCTCGCGATAGGCGCGTACGAGATCCGGATAGAGGTTCTTGTAGGAACCATCCGGCTGACGATGCTCGAACTTCAGGTAGAAGGCCATGTGGTTGATGCCGGCCGAGCGGTAGCGGATTTCGTCATAGGGGATGTCGAGATCATGGGCGAGCTCCATTGCCGTGCCCTGCACGGAATGGCAAAGGCCAACCTGCTTGATGTCAGGATATTTCTCGGCGATCGCCCAGGTGTTGATCGCCATCGGGTTTACATATTGCAGCATGATGGCGTTGGGGCAGACCGCACGAATATCTTCGCAGATCTTCCAGAGATGCGGCACGGTCCGCAGGCCACGCATGATGCCGCCGACGCCGAGCGTGTCGGCAATCGTCTGGCGCAAGCCGTATTTCTTCGGCACCTCGAAGTCCGTCACCGTGCAGGGTTCGTAACCGCCAATCTGGAAGGCGACGACCACGAAATCGGCGCCCGACAGAGCCTTGCGCTGATCGCCGTAGGTCTCGGCCTTCGCCTTCACACCAAGTGTCGAAATCAGCTTGTTGACGACGATGGCGCTTTCTTCCAACCGCTGCGGGTTGATGTCCATGAGCGCGATCGTAGCCCCCGACAGCGCCGGACGCTGCAGGATGTCGCCGACGATGTTCTTCATGAAAACGGTGGAGCCAGCTCCGATGAACGCTATTCTGGGATTTGCCATATGAACCTCCGGCATTCTGAAATCAGGCTACCTCGAAAGCGGCTTTGACAAGCCGTTCGGTGTAGGGTGTCTTGGGATTGGAAAGGACTTCGTTGACGGGTCCCTCTTCCATGATCTTGCCGTGCTGCATGACGATGACACGGTGGCAGAGGGCACGCACGACCTTCAGGTCATGCGAAATGAAAAGGTAGCTCAGACCGCGCTCATCCTGCAGCTTGCGCAGGAGCTCTATGATCTGCGCCTGGACGGAGAGGTCGAGCGCCGAGGTCGGCTCGTCGAGCAGGATGAATTCCGGCTCCAGTGCGATCGCCCGCGCAATAGCGATGCGCTGACGCTGCCCACCGGAAAATTCATGCGGGAAACGCGAGAGGATGTTGCCCGGCATGCCGGCGGAGACCAGAGCTTCGCGAACCCTGTCCAGACGTTCGCCCTTGGTGGCGCCGAGCTTGTTGACGACCAGCCCTTCCTCGATGATCTGACCGATCGTCATGCGCGGATTGAGCGACGAGAACGGGTCCTGGAAGACGACCTGCATGCGCGAGCGCAAGGGCCGCATTTCCGCCCGTGACTTGCCGTGGATCGGCTGGCGGTCGAAATAGATCTCGCCATTGTCCGTGTCACTGAGCCTGAGAATAGCCTGACCGAAGGTCGTCTTGCCCGAACCGGATTCACCGACGAGGCCCAGCGTCTCGTGTCGCCGCAGCGTCAGATTGAGACTGTCGACGGCGACCAGTTCGCGCAGCTCCGGTCTGAAGAAGCCGCCATGGCGCAGCATGAAGGAGACGCGCACGCCGCGGGCGTCGAGAATGATATCCGATCCCTCCGGCAGCGGGTTGGCCTGGCCACGCGGCTCTGATCCCAAAAGATGCTTCGTATAGGGATGTTGCGGATTGGCGAAGAGCTGCTCGGTTATATTGTGCTCGCGCATCTCGCCATGCTGCATCACGTAGACATAGTCGGAGAACTTGCGCACGACCGTCAGGTCGTGGGTAATCAGGATCACTGCCATCCGCAATTCCGTCTGCAGATTGCGGATGAGATTGAGGATCTGCGCCTGGACGGTCACGTCGAGCGCCGTCGTCGGCTCGTCGGCGATCAGCACATCGGGATCATTGGCAAGCGCCATGGCGATCATCACGCGCTGGCGCTGACCGCCAGAGAGCTGATGCGGATATTGCCGCAGGCGCGCTTCGGGATCGGGGATCTGCACCTGCTTCAAAAGCTCCAGCGCCTTAGCGTCGGCCTGTCTGCGGCTCATCTTGCGGTGGACGCGGATCGCTTCGACGATCTGGCTGCCGATCGTATAGATCGGGTTCAGCGAACTCATTGGCTCCTGGAAGATCATCGAGATCCGGTCGCCGCGCAGCCTGCGGCGGGCCTTCTCCGAAACTTTCAGGATATTGGCGCCATCATACTCGACGCTCGAGCGCGGCGAGATGACCGCACGCTTGGACAGCAGCCCCATGACGGTACGTGCCGTCACCGACTTGCCAGAGCCAGACTCCCCGACGATGGCAATCGTTTCGCCGCGGTATAGCTGGAAGGAAATGTCCTTCACGGCTTCGACGGTGCCATGCTCGACCTTGAAATTCACGCCGATATTGCGCGCGTCGATGATCGGGCTCTCCTTGCGGCCATCATGATCGTGACGGACGGGCGGGGCGAAGGAACTAACGAGAGCAAGGGCCATCTTCATCACCTCAATAGGGATCGACCGCATCACGCAGACCGTCGCCCAGCGCATTGAAGGCAAAGACGGTGATCAGCACGAAAGCGACAGGAGCGAGAATCCAGGGATAGGTTCCGATGACCGAATAATTGGCCGTATCCTGCAGCATCAAACCCCAGGAAATCAGCGGCGGCTTTACGGCGAAGCCGAGGAAGCCGAGGAAGGATTCGAGCAGCACGACGCTTGGAATATGGATGGTGACGGCGACGATCACGTGGCTCATCACATTCGGGAAAATATGCTGGAAGATGATGCGCCGGTCGGTCGCGCCGACCGCCATTGCCGCCCGCACATATTCGATACGCGCCAGCGCCAGCGTCTTGCCGCGCACCTCGCGCGACATCTGCGCCCAGCCGAGCGCCGACATGACGAAGATCACGAAGGCGAGGAAGACGTTGGTCGGCGCGGTGATCGGGATCAGCGATGTCAGCGCCAGGTAAAGCGGCAGTTGCGGGAAAGCGAGTACCAGCTCGACGAAACGCTGCACCCAGACATCGAAGGCGCCGCCGTAATAGCCCGAGACCATGCCGACCGTCGTGCCGACGACAGTGACGATGAAGACTACTGTCAGGGCGATCATCAGCGAGATGCGCGAGCCGATGATGGCGCGCGACAGCACGTCACGACCGAACTTGTCGGTGCCGAGGAAATGCACCGGCTGGCCATCCACCGTGCCGAAGAAATGGCGATTGGCCGGGATGAGACCGAGCAGATTGTAGTCCGAACCCTTGACGAAGAAGCCGAGCAGACGCGGATTGTCGTAATCCACGCCGACGACCGGCTGGAAGGTAACCGGATCGAGCTCTTCGGAATCCGCCAGCGCATAGACGCGCGGCCAGACGAGACTGCCTTCCTTGTCATGGATGCTGATGAGCTGCGGCGGCGCAAAGCCGACATCGGTCGCCTTCGGGTCCATCGGCGCAAAGAAATCGGCAAAGACAGCCATGATGATTAAGAGGCCAACGAGGATCAGACCGATCATGCCGGTCCAGGAGCGCCGCAGCCGGCGCCAGACCAGCGCCATATAGCTCTCATTGCCATGGTGGGTATTCTTGACCGCTTCTTCATGCGGTGGCGGCGGGGAAGAGTCGAAGGCAAACATATCAGGCTCCTCCATATTGACGGACCCGCGGATCGAGCATGGCAAGCAGCATGTCGGCGATGATGTTGCCGACGATCAGCGTGGCCGACAGCACCAGCATGAAAGTCGCTGTGACATAGACGTCGCCGATCGCCATCGAGCCGACGATTGCCGGCCCGACAGTCGGCAAGGCGAAGATGATCGCGGTTTCGATCTCGCCGGTCAGCATGTAGGGAAGCACGACGCCCTGATACATGACGAGCGGATGCAACGCGTTTGGAACGGCGTGACGCATGACGACGGCGCCGCCCGAAAGCCCCTTGGCGCGCGCTGTCTCAACATATTGAGCATTCAGCGTATCGAGCAGATTGCCGCGCATGACGCGCATGTTGTAGGCGAGCCCGCCGAAAGTGGCGATCGCGACGACCGGCCAGACATGGCTGACGAGATCCATGAATTTGCCCCAGGACCAAGGCGCCCCGCCATATTGCGGCGAGAAGAAGCTGCCGATTTCCGTGACGTTGAACTGGAAGACCAGCAGATAGACGATGATCAGCGCCATCAGGAAGCGCGGCACCGTCATGCCGAGAAAGGCAACGCCCGACAGCAGGCTGTCGATCCAGCTATATTGGCGGGTCGCCGCCCAGATGCCGAAGGTGATGCCGAGGATGGACGCAAAAATGTGGCAGACCAGCGCCAGGGCCAGCGTGCGGGGCAGGCGCTCGCCGACCACGTCAGCAACCGGCTTGTTGTAGAACATGCTGTAGCCGAAATCGCCTTTGGTCACGATTCCCGTGATCCAGTTGACGTACTGGACGACCATCGGCTTATCGAGGCCATGTTCGATGCGGTAGGCCTGAGCCTGGGCATCCGCCTGGGCGAAGGAAGCTCCGCCCTGATTGATCAACTGCGAACGGATGTAGTCAGCGTAGTCTCCGGGCGGCGCCTGGATAATGGCAAAGGTCACCACGCTGAGGATGAAGAGGACGGGGATCGCCGAGGCGATACGCATGAGCAGGAATCGTAGCATCAGACGGTTCGCTTCTCCTTGCCGCCAGTCGCTCGTCTCAGCGCGGCCGGCTTGTTGATTCTGACCGGCCGCGCGCAGCACGCGCGACCGGAAGCCCTTGTCGTTCGGGAGGGAGCTCCTCGAACATCTCCATTTTTCTTCGAGCCATGGAGATGCTCGATCTCTTTGTTTTTACGCAATCCCAGGGGCAAAACCGCTGCGCACTTTTGCTGGGAATTGCTCTTAGTTTATTGGACCCTTGTCTCCAGGCTTGCCGGGAAGCTGTTGAGGGAAGAGTTCGTACTTGCCCTGCTTGTCGGCGGCCACCCACAGACGCTCGCGGATGACGGAATCCTCGGCCCAGTTGAACATCATGATCGGCGTACCCTCGGGAATATTCGAGAAACGCTTGTTGATGATCAGCGCACCCGGATATTCCGTCAGTCCGACGGTATCCACGTGTTCGGTGGCCGTCTTCTGGTACTGCTTCATGAGTGCCACGCGTTCGTCATTGTCCTGGCTCGTGCGGAACTTGTTGACGATGTCGGCGAGCTCCTTTTCATAAGGCAGTAGGTCGAGCTGATTATCCTTGCCGGCACGGTGGTGCCAGCTGGTGCGTGGGCCGACAGCGGCAAGCTGTTCGGTGTTCTGCACGACGGAGGCGAGCTCGGTCGTGTTGCGCTGGATCAGCCAGTCGAACTGGCCGGCATAATGCGCGCTATCGCGCTTGGGACCAGCAAGAGCATTGATGATGATCTTAATCCCGAGCTTCTCCATCTGGCCGACGACGCCTTCGGCAAGGCTCTTGTCGGTGGTATAGTCATTGTTGACGAGAAGCACGATCTCGACGTTCTTGCCATCAGCTGTTCCGGCCGGGAAGTTCACGAAGCCATCGCCATCCGTATCCTTCAGGCCGACCTTGGCGAGCAGCGACTTGGCGCCCTTTAGATCGAAGGGATAGTAGACGGTCGAGTTGCGATCATAGAAGCTCGTGCCGGAGGAAAGGCCGCCTGCATAGATCGCCGTGAACGGTCCCTTGACGAGGGAGTCGCCGATCGCCTTGCGGTCAATCGCCATGGTCACGGCCTTGCGGAAGTCCTCGTTGCGGTCGAGTTCGCGGATCGCCTGACTGCGGGCATCAGGATCACCCCAGCCATTGGCCGAAAGGTTCATGCGAAGATTATAGCCGATAAGGCGCGGGCCGAAGGCGAGACGCGCCGGAGCGGTCTTTTCGGCGGCACGCTTCAACGAGGCCACGAAGTTTTCCGGCTGCTCGAGGTTCGAGAAGTCGGCAGAACCGGCAACGGCCTGCACGTCACGGTCGGCCCAGGTCGAGAGCTTGTAGTGCAACTCGTTGAGATAAGGCAGCTGATTGCCCTTCTCGTCGACCTTCCAGTAGTAGGGGTTGCGGCGCATGACGATAATGTCATCCGGCCGATATTCGACCGGCACCCAGGCGCCCATGACCGGCATGTTCATATATTCCGGCGGGAAGGCGTTCTTGAACTGATCGTAGGTGTTCTTCGAATATTTCGGGTGCTGGGGCTTCAGAATATGCGACGGACCCGGGCAGAAGTTCGGATAGGCCATCGTATAGAGGTACTGCTTCGGGAAGGCTTCCTTGAAGGTCCATTCGACTGTGTAGTCGTCGATCTTCGTGAGCGTCGTTCCCTCACCGAAGGCTTCCGGCGATGCACCGCCGCCGAGTGGCGAAACGTTCGGGTCGATGACTTCGTCTTCCCAATAGAACATGAGGTCATCGGCATTGAAGGGCGCGCCGTCGGACCACTTGGCGCCTTCGATCAGATGCATGGTCAGCTTGTGACCGTCCTGCGACCATTCCCAGCCCTTGGCGAGGTTCGGCAACGGCTCGGTATCCTTGGCTTCCACCTGGAAGAGCGGCGCCGTGCGTGTCAGGCATTCGGAAAGGCCGATATCGATGCCGCCCCAGCCCTGCGTCTGGCCGGCGCCATAGTTCCAGCCTTCCGGCCGGCCGCCGATGACATGGCGCATCACGTCGCCATAGCCGCCGATACCGTCAGGCATGTTTTCGGTCTTGAAGACCAGCGGCTCCTTGGGCAGGCGATCCTTGACCGCTGGCAGCTTGCCGCTGTCGACGAAATTCTTCGTGACCCAGTCCGGCTCGTGATATTCCGGCAGCGCCTTGAACTCCAGGATGGAGTCGCGGGACACATATTTGATCTTGCCTTCCGCCGGGAAAGCCGGCGGTGCCGGCGGCACTGTCGGCTCGGACGCATAGGCATTCAGGGCCGCGACTGAAACGCCAAGCGCCAGTCCTGCCAGGATGCCGATCTTACGGAAATTCGTCATCGTCTCTCCCTCTTGTTCCGGAGCGCTTGTACGCGTCTCCGCTTCTCCTCAAACGACGATGAAGGAAGCTTGTGTGCGGGCGACCTTCCTCCCGAAGAGCCGCCGCAGCCTCCCTCATCCTGATTTTAGACGGCTTGCTTCAGCGCCGCCTTTTCAACGCGAAGCTCCTCGATTGAGCGGACATTGCGGCGCGCGGCCCCTTCCCACTCTCTCGTCTTGACCTTGGAATTGACCAGCCGCTCCTTGGCGGCTGGCACGGCATGCGCATATTGCGGCAGCCAGCGGGCCTGGGCAACGACCATCTCGTCGACCATCTGCCAGACCTCTTCCGGCGTCGAGACGGCACCGACCAGCGGATCGTGCAGCACGGCGAGCTTCAGGAGATCGATATCGCCGGAAATCGCTGCATGCACCGACATGCGTTGGACATTGATCGACGAGATGCAGGTCGCAGCACAGGCTTCCGGAATGGTGATGCCGGAGACCATGTTGATGCCAAAGCGATCGACGAAGCCGGGCGACTCGATGATGGCATCGGATGGCAGGTTGGTGATAACGCCTGTATTCTTGACGTTGAAGTGACCGCGATAGACGCGACCGGTTTCCAGCGCCTCGAGAATGTGGCTTGCGTGCTCGTTGGAGCGCTTGTCCGGATCGATCGGCTTTTCGGCCGAAGCGAGGAATTGCGGGAATTCCGTCTCAAACCAGTTGCGGGTCTCGGTCGAGTGGCGCAGGTAGCCGCCAGTCTCGCCGTGGATCCAGTCGGACATGTCGATCCAGCGGGTAATTTCCTCCGGCCGCTTGCGGTACCAGGGCAGGTATTCGGAGAGATGGCCGTTGCTCTCGGTCGAATAGACGCCGAAACGCTTCAGCACGTCGATGCGCAGCTTCTCCTGTTGCGAATAGACGGGATGCGCCTCGAAGGCGGCGATCAGCTCGTCCTTGCCGATCCTGCGGCCGTTGAGACGCAGATCGACGAACCAGGTCTGATGGTTGATGCCCGAGCAGATATAGTCGAGTTCGCTCTGTGACTTGGCGCCGAGCACTTCGGCAATCTGTTCGGCGCCATGCTGGACCCCGTGGCAGAGACCGACCGTATCGACCTTGCCATATTCGATAGCCGCCCAGGTATTCATCGCCATCGGGTTGGCATAGTTCAGGAACTTCGCACCCGGTGCAGCGACCTCACGGATATCCTTGCAGAAGTCGAGAATGACGGGGATGTTGCGCTGGCCATAGAGAATGCCGCCGGCGCAGATCGTATCGCCGACACACTGGTCGATGCCATATTTCAGGGGAATTCTGATATCATCGGCATAGGCTTCGAGCCCGCCGACACGTACGCAGCTGATGACATAACGCGCGCCTTCCAGCGCCTTGCGACGATCTGTCGTCGCCGTCACCTTCGTCGGCAGCTTGTTTGCCTCGACGATCTTGTCGAGAATTGCCTTGATCATCTGCAGGTTATGTTCGCTGAGGTCGGTCAGCGCGAATTCAATGTCCTTGAATTCCGGCACGCAGAGAATATCGGTGAACAGCTTCTTGGTGAAGCCGACGCTGCCTGCTCCGATAATAGCGATTTTGAAACTCATATCCTTCACCTCGATCCGATCAAATGCTAGGTAGAAAGACAGCTAAGGAGGGCCAGGCGGCATACTTGTGCACACCGTCTGAAAATACTGGAAAATGGTGCCTGTATTCCTCCCGGCCGTTCTTTCGACCGCGATCTCTTCCTCTTGTGGAAAGGGATTATGCGCATATTCGCAGGAGCGGCCAGAGAAGGATTATGCTTTCGAGGGTAATTTTGTGCTGCAGGATTTGATCGCCAACGGCCAGTCGATGAGAACCGTTTCGCTGCCGCGCGGACGCCAACGTCTGCATGCCATGCCGACAAGCGCCGGTTATGAGGTGCGTGAAAACGAGACCTATGATTGGGATGGCAGAAAGCGCGGCCAGACGCCCTTCACGGTGCTGCAGCATACGATCAGCGGCACCGGCCGCCTGCGCTATCAGAATCGCAATTACAAGCTCCAGAGCGGCGACACGATGATGGTGCTCGTGCCGCACAATCACCGCTACTGGCTGGAAAAGGGCGAGCGCTGGGAATATTTCTGGATCTCGATGAACGGCGAAGAAACGCTGCGCATCCACAAGATGGTGCTGGCCCTGGCAGGTCCCGTCCTGAAGCTGCAGCAATCGACGATCGATCATCTGGCGGACTGTAGCCTGCGCCTCGTCAAAGGTGCAAACACGCCAGGTTCAGCCTCGGCGGTCGCCTATGAAGCCGCCATGGCGCTCTATGATGACATCTTCGGCGCCTCGGCCTCCATGGCCGAACAAAGCGCCATGCAACCGGTGACCGACCATATCAACGCCAATCTGGAAAAACCGCTGCCCGTCAGTGAGCTTGCGGCGATCGTTGGCCTCAGCCGCGCCCACTTCTCGCGCAGCTTTGCCGAAAGTGAAGGTGTGCCGCCCGCCGAATATGTCCTGCAGCAGCGCCTGCAGCGCGCCGCGAAATTGTTGACCAAGGCGGACTTCCTGCCGGTCAAGGAAGTCTCGATCATGTGCGGCTTCGAGGATGCAAACTATTTCGCCAAGGTCTTCCGGCGCGTCTACGGCATCACGCCGACCGAATTTCGCACGACCGGCATGTATGCGAGCATCAGCCGCGGCCGGTAAGAGATCGGTTGAAGATAGAATGTATCCGGCGACAGACCCGGTGGTCACCATGACCGGCCAAGTACGAGATTGCACCGATCTGACCATCCCAAGATTTTATAACGCCGCAGCTTTGTTCTCAGGACACTGAGCGTCTTGCCGCCCCGCAGCAACTCGCTAAGCTGTTGCTCTGCGCTTACGGGAGGTGGGCTTTGGCAGCTGGAGGTTACTCATGCACGAGCAGGTCGTGAGCGTTGCAAGTTACGGCGCCGAACCCGGTTTGCGTTTCGCCGTGCTTCTTGACGGCAACGGCGGCTGTCGCACCCTTGATATGGAAGCGGTGCGTCGGTGGACGCCGGATGACGGCGTCGTATGGTTGCATTTCGAGCGTGATCATCCGGCCGCTGCTGAATGGGTGACAACGAGAGGCGGCTTCGATCCGCTCGTCGCCGAAGCCTTGCTGGAGGAGGAGACGCGCCCGCGCGTTGAAAGCATCGATGACGGGCTGCTGATTATTCTTCGCGGCGTCTGCGCCACGCCGCCGGAAGAAGCAAAAGCCAGGCCTGCCGAAATCGATCTCGTTCCCCTTCATGTATGGGCCGACCAGCGCAGGCTGGTGACCCTGCGCGACAGCGGCCATTATATAACCGCTTTGCGTGATATTCGCCTTGCCCTCGACAAAGGCAAAGGCCCAAAACAGACGGGGGAACTGCTTGCTCTCGTCAGCGAAAAGCTGGTCCGCGACCTTGAGCCTGTTCTTGATGCCATGGACGAAGAGGTCGACGATCTGGACGAGTTGATCTTTCACGGCGAAGCCAGCGAAGTGCGCGAGCGGCTAAAGCAGCTTCGCCGCCGCTCCGTGCAGCTTCGCCGCTACCTCGCACCTCAGCGCGACGCCTTGAACCGTATCGAGCATGACGACGCCCCGTGGCTGAAGGAGCGTGACAAACTTCGCTTCCGCGAGGTCATCGACAAGCTGATGCGCTTCATCGAATATCTCGACGCCATCCGCGACCGTACCGGCATTCTTCATGACGACCTGTCGACGGTCATCAGCGAGAGGATTGCCCGCAATTCCAATCGCCTTGCCGCACTTGCCGCTCTGCTGCTGCCGCCGAGCGTGGTGGCCGGTCTTTTCGGCATGAATGTTGGCGGTATCCCTGGCGTCAACGATACCTGGGCTTTCATCATCATCGTTGCCTTCGTCGCGATCACTTCCGTCGCAACGCTGATGGTCCTCAAGCGGATCAACTGGCTTTGAGTGGCTGAAGGCAAAGGTCCAACGTCGCCCTTCCGGACGGCTTCAACACAAGACGATCATCGTACAAGGACAAGGGCTCATATGCTCTTTGTCGGCTCTCCTTGTGTCCAGGCTGAATTCGGATCGCTCAGATCCCCGCGTACCACTCGTAGCCGCGGTCTTCCCAGAAGCCGCCATGACCGCCCCATAGGCTGGCGAAGCTTTCGACGATCTCAATGCGCATGATGTATTTGGCCTGCTTGTAGCCGAGTTGCCGTTCGACCCGCAGACGCAGCGGCGCGCCGTGTCCGACGGTCAGATCCTTCCCGTTCATCTGATAGGCAAGGATGGTCTGCGGATGGAACGCGTCGATGAGGTCGATGCTCTCATAGTAGCGGCCACTTCCATCGAGCGTCTTCTCCAACTCGTCGGCGCAGTGAAAGACCGCAAATCGCGCGTTCGGCCTGAGCCCCACCGAGCTCAAGACAGCTCCAAGCGGTACGCCCGTCCATTTCCCGATCGCGCTCCACCCCTCGACGCAGTCGTGACGGGTGATCTGAGTGCGAGCCGGAAGCCTCTTAAGGTCGATAAGGGAGAATTCCTGGGGCCGATCGACGAGGCCGTCGATCTTCAACCGCCAGTTCGCGAATTTGCCTTCGGCGAGTTCGGCGTAGTCCTCGCCATCCGGTGCGCTCGTGCCGTTTACCCTGAAAGACGGAGAAATGTCCGTCTCGGCAAACTCGCGGGCGAGAGCATCGCGTCCCTGCAGCAGTCTTTGTGCCTTCATCGTCAGATTTTCGGCCGAGCGGATAACGCTGCCCACAGCCGTATTCTGTTCCAGTATGTCGCAGCCGGCGAGCGTGAGGGCAGAGGCGCCGAGCGTGCTGCCGATCAGAAAACGCCTGCGGGTCAGGAAGCTACGCGTCATGAATGTGGACCTTTCTCTCTGATGGCATAGCGACCCGTGATCATCGAGCGCATGTTGTTCCAGGTTCCCGACAGCACGACCATCGCCACATGCACGAGCACGAAGAGTACGAGAAGCGTTGCGGTCATGAAGTGGATCGTGCGCGCCGACTGGCGCCCACCGAATACATCCACCAGGCTCGGCACGATGGCATCGAAGCCGGGGGACATTGTCAGGCCGGTCAGCAACATCGTCGGCAGTAGGATGACGATCACAGCGAGGTAGGTGAGCTTTTGGAGCACGTTATAGTGCCTTGCTTGTTCCCCTTCCGGGAAACGCAGACGCGCGTGGTCGAGGATTTCGTGCCACAGATGACGCGGGGAAAGGTCCCTGCGCGTCGGGGCCAGGTCACGTCGAAAATGGCCGGTCAGGACGCTGAAGCCGAGGTAGAAAATGCCGTTGACGAGAAATAGCCAGGCAAAGAAGAAGTGCCAGCGGCGGCCGGTTGCGAGATCCTGAAACGACGGGATCGTCGCCCAGGCCGGAGACGCCCGCGGCGTTGGATCTCCCTCAAAGGTCGAGACGCCAAGAACACCGGTCGTCGGCACTTCGACACCAGCGATCCGGACGAAACCGCGCATATCCTCGCCCTGTCCGCTCGAGCCGATCGTCAGGACAGATGGATCTCCGTCTGCACCATAGTGGCCCCAGTAAAGTTCGGGATGAGCGTTGAAAATCTGCAATCCGCTCAAGAGCAGGACACTCAGGCAGATCACGTTCAGCCAATGCGCCAGCCGCGTGACCAGGGAATGACGATGGATCATCAGGGTCCGGGAATATTGCATCTTGTCGTTATCGGAACTGTCGCTCATGGATGCGGCCCTCCGGTCAGCTGGATTGTTGCTTGTTGCAATGAACAGCGGGATGCCGCCGGTCGGCCAATGGGCGGAAGCTGACCGGCGGCGACGTGGCTCACATAGGAGGCACCACGCCATTCTTGCCAACGATAACGCGATGCGCGACTGTCCCGCTCGAAGCCTTCTCGGTCGGGATGAACACGACCACTCCAGCGACCAGGTCCTCCTTGGTTGCCGGGGCGATGGTCACGACCGGCGTACCGTCCGGAATGGAGATTTTCTTTTCCTTGCCGTGGTAGGACACGGTAACGGTGCGCCCGTCGACGTCCTTGACCGCATCGGCGACGGTGGCATTGGTCATGCTGCTGTTCGGCTTGAGGTCCCAGCCGAAGCTTCCCTCGCCGGCTCCCTTGAGCGCAGGCGGAAAGATCAGAACTTCAAGAGCGCCGTCCCCACCCTGCTCCTTCGGCAGGGAGGCGATGCCCACATAGTCTCCGGGCTTAATATCGGAGACCTTCGCGTTGGCGACACTGGCGACCTGCCAGTCGTCGGCAAGAGCGACGTCAACGGTTTCCCCCTCGCGCGTCTTCACCTTCAAGGTAGAACCGGCGAGGTTGACAACACTGCCCCGGATGTTGAGTACGGCCTTTTTTTCTTCGGCATGAGCGGACGCCGGCGAAACAAGCGTTACTGGAAGGCCAGCCAAGCCGGCTACCATGATGACTGGAAGAAGTCTGCGCAACATTTGAGGTTCCTTACCTACTAGTTGGGAGTTTTGACGGCGCTGTTTTACCACGCATTTTTTCCATCGACGCGCCGCCCCGTCGCTGGGAATTAGATCACCGCGGCCGCAGCCGCTGAAGACTTGGCTCAAGAATCAGCTCAAAGACAGCAGGCGTTCCATAGGCTCGGGCCGACAGCATTGCGCCATGAACGGTGGCCATGAAAGCCTCTGCCTCTACCCGCGCCGGGCAAGAGATCGCCAAGGCTCCTTGCTGATCACCACGCTCGATGACCGATGTCAGCCATCCTGAGAGATGTTGGAAATAGGCACGCACTTCGACCGCGACCTCCAAAGGAAGGGCCGGCAGCTCGCTTGCAAGAAGCGCGCAGACACAAAAGGGACGGCTTGCATCCTCGATGCATTGAGCCCAAAAACCGGCATAGGTCTTCAGCAGCTCGAGCGGATCGCTAAACTTGTTTTCGACCTCGGCCAAGCCAGTCTCGGCGTTTGCGCGGTAGCGAGCAACAAGAGCACGCACCAGATCGACCTTGCTTGGAAAATGATGATGGATGCTGGCCTTGCGGATGCCAACAACGGCAGCGATGTCGGCATAGCTGAAGCCGTTATAGCCGCCTGATACGATCAGTTTTTCCGCACTGTTCAGGATCTCGTCATAAGTATTCGGAAAATTGCTCATACGCCTTTGTCTACCTTCTAGTAGGCAGACCGTCAACCGTGCATTCCATCCTAATTGTTGGGACCGGGTGTGATGGTCGCCGTGAAAACGAATAGAAACAGCGGCGCATCGATCACGGCAACAAGCATGGCTGGCCGGTGATCTCCCGTAACCTTGGCTATCTGCACGAGGAGGAGGCGCCCGATGAGAAGAGGCCCCATGTTCTCACAGGAGGCTACTGTTCAACCATTAACCGCGCAGATCTATCGGGTACTCCCTCAAGGGCTTGCCCGACATATCTTTACCGGGATGCAACGAACCTCGATGACGGTCAGGGTCATTCGGTGGCCGCAGCGCTACCACCGCTCGGCTGAGAGAGGCTGACACCCGGCTGGACGAGAATCTTCCCGCCCTCCGTCGTCGTGGCTATGATTCCGTCGCTGTAGATTTTGACGGAAGCAATCGTCCCTTTGACCGTACCGTCTGCGCTTTCGATGTAGCTGCCGATGTAGCCGCCGGCCTGGGCAAGGTTGGAGCCCGCCAGCAGAGAATCCAGCTTCTGATTCGTCTGGATCGTCTGTTCGACCTGCGAGAAGCTGGCGAGCTGCGCCAGTTGTTGACTGGCATCCACGGGGTCGGTCGGATCCTGGTTCTTCAGTTGCGCGATGAGAAGTTGCAGGAAGTCGTCGTAGTTCACCATCGCCTTCTGCTGCGCGGTAGCCGCGCTACCCGCCATGGAGGCGCCGAGGCCTGTGAGAGAATTTATCGTCATAGTCGATCTCGGTTGTTTGGGATAAGTTGAAAGGCGCCTTGCAAACTCCAGCACCCTTACCTACTAGTCGGTAGATTATAAATTACGTCTTCCGCATGACGCGCCAGGATTAGTGAAGCGCACATTGCCTACCTTCTAGTAGGTTTTCTGTCAATACCGATTACCTTGGCCGGACCCTCCGCGCCCCTGCCATTGTCGGATGGCGGACAGCCACCTGTGGAAGAGCCCAGGTTTCCGGGCGAATTCACTTATCCACGGTGATCGGCAACCGCATTTCGGGGCCTGAGTTCGTGACTTCCGACAAGTCCCGTTGTCGGAAGTGATCCGTACAAACGCGTTGTACGCGCTCCAGATCGGCGCATGACATCAGCCAGATCGGCTCAGTGTCTCGTGACGTTCCCCGAGGTCTTGGTCGGCTTTGGCGGCGGGGTTGTCGTCGGAACACTCTGGGCCCCGCCCTTAGCCTTCGTTGCGCCTTTCGGTTTCGCAGGAGCGTCAGTCGTCGCGGCCTTTCTGGAGCGAGGCTTCTTGGACTGACCGCCCGTCTCGGTGCTCGCGGCGATTTCCTGAAACGCCTGCAGCCAATGCTTCAGGTCCTCGCCGTGTGGTCGGCCTTCCTGTTCCCAGATCTCGTAAGCGCGTTGTCTGATGCGGCCCTCGTTCGATGCCATCTGTCTCTCCTGTGAAACTGTTGCCAGGAACAATCAGATGGCGCGCCGCGCCCGGACGGCAATGGCTGCGCGCGCATTTCCCGACACCATCGAGCGGAACTGTTGTCAGCACGTCTTTCGAGCACGGTGCTGATGCGGCCCTCATATGATTGCGAGTTGGCGACAAGGCCTACGCTGCATCGAGCGCCAGGGTGAGATCGGCAATGAGGTCATCTGGATGTTCGATACCGATCGACAGCCTGATCGTTGCATCAAGGACACCGATACGCTGGCGCACCTCCGCCGGCACGCCGGAATGCGTCATGGTTGCCGGATGCGATGCCAGCGATTCCGTTCCACCAAGGCTGACGGCGAGCTTGAAGATTTTCAACGCGTTCAGAAACCGGAACGAGGCTGGCTGACCGCCTTGGATATCGAAGGAGAATGTCGAACCGGCGCCGCTGCACTGGGCCGCGAATGTCCTGCCAACGGCAGAATCGGGATCGCTGTATGGAAGGTAGTGGATCGTCTCGACCTTGGGATGCTGCTTCAGGAAATCCGCCACCGCCTTCGCATTGCTGTTGGCCCGCTCCATGCGGATCTGCAGCGTTTCGAGCGAACGCCCGAGCATCCAGCATGAATGCGGATCGAGCTGCGTGCCGATTGCGCCGCGAAGCGCCTTCACCTGCTTGATGAGCGCCCTGCTGCCGAGCGCTGCCCCGGCGATCAGATCCGAATGTCCGCCGACATATTTGGTCAGCGAATAGAGGGAAATGTCTGCGCCATGCTCGATCGGGCGCTGGAAGACCGGGCCGAGCAGCGTGTTATCGCAGGCGACGACAGGTGTATGGCCCTGCTTCTGACCGATCACATCGGCAATCCGCCGGATCATCGCGACGTCGACAAGGCTATTGGTCGGGTTTGCGGGCGTCTCGACGAGGACGACCGAGACGCGGCCCTTGGCCATTGCCTCCTCGGCGGCTGCCTTTACCGAGACTTCGCTGACGCCATCGGCAAAGCCCACGGCAGAAACGCCAAAATTGAGGAAGGTTTTCGCAAGCAATGTTTCCGTCCCGCCATAAAGCGGCTGTGAGTGGAGGATGGCATCTCCCGGACGGACGAAGGCAAGCAGGACCGTGGCGATGGCGGACATGCCCGATGAAAACACCGCCCCGCTCTCGGCCCGCTCGTAGACCGCCAGACGATCTTCGATGATCTCGCTGTTTGGATGATTGAAGCGCGAATAGACGAGGCCGGCCCCCTTGCCTTCCGGCGGCTCTTTCCGACCAGAGACGTAATCGAAGAAATCGCGACCGTCTTCGGCGGAGTTGAAAACGAACGTGGACGTCAGGAAGACGGGCGGCTTGACCGCGCCTTCGGAGAGTTCCGGATCATAGCCATAGTTCAGCATCTGGGTTTCCGGATGCAGGGGATGATTGCCGATATGGGTTCTTGGAGGATGCGGTGCAGTCATGGAACGTCTCCCTCAATTAGCGGCTTCCCGGCATCAATGTGCCTTCGCCTTGTTATTATCTGGAGCGCTGCTGCGACAGAGAAACACCCATTGGCAGATGGCTAGGTAAATTTGCTGAATTGAACGGCCTGGCGCGCGAGGCGGGGAGGTTCGGATGCGTCAGCGTTTTGCTATTCACCTTCCTATCTCTTCAACGTGACACCAGACCGCAAGAAGCGGAGTGGTGGTGCAACGCATGGCGAATGACTGTCCCGCTTCAGCAGCAAAGACGCCACCTATTCCGGTCGAAAACCAGCTCTCTCCGGCTATTGAAAGTTCGCAGGGAGAAAGCAGCAGGAAAGCCCGTGAAAACCGCTGCACGTGATCCGGAAAACGGCTATAGGGCTCCATGTAAGTGAGGCCGACCCGGATATCCGCCCGGTCTTCCAAGCCGCCTGGGCCAACAATCACGCTGTGTGCATGGGCCCTCTCAAAATTCAGGCTGGCAAATGGTCCACTTCTGCCTCTGATCCATACGAGCGCATCAGCGAGGCGCCAAACGCTCTGCGCGACCTCGGCGTAAATGTCTCGAGCGGCGATTGCGTTTTGAAGCGCCGCCTCAAGGCCGGAGGGGATTCCGGTATCGTGGGGCCGCTTGTCGCGCAGCGTTCCCGTACGTTCAAGCTTTTGAAAGACTTTACCCGCGACAAAGCTCGCCATCGTCGAAGCAGATGGATGCAGCATCGCGCGGGCCAGCAAATTCAGGAAATTGTCGAGCTTCACCGGGCGTTCGGCGGCGCCTCGTTCGCGCAGCCTGTGTTTCACCGGCTCTTTCTCATCGGTGATGAGGAGATCTGCGTCTCGTTTGATTGTTCTGCCCATTACCTTCTCCGTGCAGAACCTTCCCTACAGTGCCCAATCCAGATCCGGCAAGGTCTCTGATCAATCGGCCCCCAGAGCCCAATAGCAAGCGAAGTTTATCTGCAAATGAACTTCAGGCACCTATCTTTCGCATTTATCCAATGGGAAAACGCCTTGGCTCTCCTCGTTGGAAAGCGGATCAGGGAGAGCTTTTCCCAGGCCTTGCGGTTTTCCAGGCCGAGCCTTTACTTTCATGCTTTATTCGGCATCACCGATCGAATGATTGCGATACAGAAAATCTAAATTTCGGCAAAATGTTACTAGCGTCGCAGCCCTGATTACGAAAATTATTATATTACTTTCGGTTGCATTTTGACGCAAACCTCGCAATGATCATCCGTGACCGGAGGTTCCAGCCATGAAGGCCAAGTCGCCCACATCGATCGATGCCTATGTCGGCAGCAGAGTGCGGGCGCGCCGCAAGCTGCTCAGGCTATCGCAAGCCGGACTTGCCGAACGGATCGGCGTCACCTTCCAGCAGATCCAGAAGTATGAAAAAGGCATAAACCGCATTGGTGCGAGCCGGCTGCAAACGATCGCCGAGACATTGGGCGTACCCGTTCAGTTCTTTTTCGAAAATGACACCGAGCCGACCACCTATAACCTTGTCAGCAACGGCAGGGACGATCTGAATGCGTTTTTGGCGTCGAAGGACGCCCAAGCCCTCAATCGCGCCTTCATGGCGATCGAGAGCCCGGCTATCCGCCAGAAGCTCGTCGCCCTTGCCAAGAGCCTGGCCAGGAACACCCACCCTGATGTCGACGTCATTCATCCAGAAACCGGCGCCTGAGGGCTTTCGTGATCCATCTCCAGACCTTTGGCGAATTGCGACTGACAGACGGCCTGGGTGCGCCCATCCGCTATCCGGTCAAGGCTCTGGTGATGCTCGCCTATCTGTATTGCTCGCCGGATTACCAGCGCAGCCGACAAGAGCTCGCGCGGTTCTTGTGGAACGAGACCGGAGATCATCTTGCCGATCTCAATTTGCGGAAGTTGATTTCACGCATTCGCGACACGACGACAGGACCCGACGAACAGATACTGAATTTCGGGCCACCTTTCGTCAGCCTGAACAAGAACGTCCTGTCGGTTGATCTCGACATATTGCGCAAGGAAGAGCAGCCGGTGGCGCAATTGGCGGCCGTCAGCGATCTTGTGCAACGTGGCTTCATTGCCGGTCTCAGCGCATCGACCAAGGCGATCGATGGATGGATCGAGCGTGAACGGCAGCTGCACCTGCTCACCTTAAGGGATATTTTCGTCAGGGCTGCAGATCATATTCGTGATGACGAGGAACGTCGCCTTCTGCGCCGCTCGGGACTTCAACTTCTTGAAGTCTTTCCCGGTGACGAGCAGATCCGATCGATCCTTCGTGGCACGGCAGAGGATCATTCGCAACGCCGCCCGCAGGCGGCGAGAGCCGTGGCAATAGCACACAGTCGCATCGCCGAGCAGCAAGACGCCGGCATGCCGCAAATCATAACCGCGACATCTGCGCCGCGGCTCGTACTCCTGCCCCCGGGTGCGGCGACCCTGACGCGCGAGGCGGCTATTGCCGACGCCCTTATCGAGGATGTCACGATCGAGCTCTGCGCACTGCGCAACATATCGGTCGTCGCACCCCATACAGCCGAGCAGATCCGCCGCGACTCCGACAAGGCTACCATCGTTCAACGGCATTCGATTTCCTACCTCCTGGACACACGGCTTTCCGGAGAGGGGCTTTATGCACAGCTCATCTATTTTCCGACCGACGAGATTTTGTGGGCGGCCCGATTCGACATGGCGGTCGAAACGCTGCCGACACAGAGGCGCCTGATCGCCCAGAAACTTGCCGACGCCGTCTCAGGACAATTGAAGCGGAACGAAAGCATTCGCCTTCGTAACGAAGCGGATCCGCAGGCCTATCATTCCTATCTCCTTGGCGCCGGTCTGCTCACAAAGCTTAGCCTGCCCGATATCCGGCGTGCGCGGAAATCCTTCAAGCGCGCACTGCATTTTTCTCGAGACTATGCCCCTGCTTTCACAGGCCTGTCGCGGACATTTACCAGCGAGTGGCTATTGACCACGCAAGGCGATCCTGCCTTGCTGCAGCTTGCGGAAGATCAGGCACTTCGGGCGATAGAGAGGGATTCAGAATCGGCAGCCGGGCATCGGGAACTTGGCGTAACGAAACTTTACCAGGGTGCTGTCGATGACAGCGTTGCAGCACTCGACCTCGCCGAAAGCCTCAGCCCGCATTATGCCGATGTGATCTATAGCCATGCGGACACGCTGGTCCATGCATCGCGGCCGCAAGATGCGCTGGAGAAAATCAAGAGAGCGATCTCGCTCAATCCGATCGCGCCTGACGCCTACCTCTGGTGCGCGGCCGGGGCGAGCTACTTCCTTGAACACTACGAAGAGGCGCTCGCCTATGTCGATCGGATGAAAGACAAGGCACCGGCCTATCGCATCGCGGCCGCCAGTTGCGCGATGATCGGCGATAAAAAACGGGCACAGTTTTATCGGCAGCGCGCCGAACTCCTCAATCCGGCTTTCGAGGTTGAGAAATGGCTCGCCTTGGTGCCCTTCAAGGAGCAGTGGCAAAAAGAGCTTTACCGAGACGGTCTTTTCAAGGCCGGATTTTCAAAAACCTGAAGGAGAATATTATGGCAAAAGTTGTTGTATTGGGTGTATCGGGCGACAAGGGACTTTGGCTTGTGGATATTGGCGCAGGGACCGTGACACCGCTGCAGGTGCCTGCAGGCACCGATCTGGCAGCGGCCGTCAAGCAGCGCGAGGCCGGCGGTACATTGATCAAGAATGTCGATTTCGCCGTCGCCGTCTCGTCGGCGCAGACAGTCTTCTCCGGCCATGTGGATGGCTGAAGGCAAGCGACGCTGACCGGTCATTCCGATCTCTATTCCGACCGAACAATTGCGCCGCGGGACACATTGTCCCGGGTCGCTCCTTATTTAGAGGCAATGGGCATCACGCGCCTGTCACGACAGACTGATCTCGATTGTGTCGGTCTTCCGGTCTGGTGCGCCTATACACCGAACTCCCGCTCCATTGTCATCGCCCAAGGCAAGGGACTTGAGGATATCGACGCCAAAGTCTCGGCGGCGATGGAGGCCCTGGAACGCGCGGTGGCGGGCGAACCCGTCACCATAACTACGGTTTCGTCGGCACGAGACCTGCGACGCCGGGGCGATTGCGCCGAACCGCTCGATTGCCTGATCGCAAGCGGCGAGCAGGTCGTGGGCGAAGACGAGGAATTGGTCTGGAGCCTGGCAAGCGAGTTGCTTCATAACCAGCCGATCCATGTCCCGCAGGATGCCGCCCTCCTCGACCGAACGCGGCATAACCGGTTCTGGATGTCGTCGGATGGCCTTGCCTCGGGCAACACCATGGAAGAAGCAATATTCCATGGCATTCTGGAGCGCATCGAACGCGACGCCCATGTGCTTTGGCAGATTTTGAGCGATGACAAGCGCTGCGCACGCTGCGTCGATCCCAGGAGTTTTGCCGACGCCGCGCTCTCGGGCCTGATCGACAGGATCGAGGCCGCCGGGCTCATCTTGAAACTCTTCGATATCACGAGCGATATCGGTATCCCCTGCTATACCGCACTCGTCGCCCCATCAGCGGTCAACGGCAAAGTGCCGCTCCGGTTCGTCGACGTCACCGGCGGCAGCGGCGCTCATCCCTGGGCCGTGCGGGCGGCAATCCGCGCCGCAACGGAAGCGCTTCAGTCTAGACTGACTTATATCAGCGGCGCCCGCGACGATGTCTGGCCCGAATGGTTCACAACGCCGCTTCCGGCACAAACCCGCACCACCTTTCTTGCCGTCCCTGCTTCTGTATCTGCGGCCACCATCACAAGACCGGCTGGAAACATATCCGTCCTGCTGCATGACCTGCTGAGGAGACTTCGCGCCGGCGGAATCGGCTCGGTGATTGCCCTTCCTCTGACACCTGCAAACCTGCCATTTTCGGTGGTGAAGATATTCATACCCGATCTCGAGAACCCCGAGGGCAACAGGCTCCATCGTTTCGGCCAACGTGCCCTTGCAAGGGCGATGCGCTGGTGAAGGTCGTCTTCATCGGCCCGAGCTTGCCTAACGCAGCAAGCCACGCCGCGACGGATATCGTTCTGAGGCCGCCCGCTGTTCAGGGAGATGTGTTAAGGGCGGTGGAAGATGGCGCAAACGTCATCGGTTTGGTGGACGGCGGCTTTGAAAATACCGCACCGGTTTGGCATAAGGAAATTCTCTTCGCTCTCTCCCTTAATGTCACGGTTCTGGGCGCGGCCAGCATGGGTGCCTTGCGCGCCGCCGAATGCCAAGCATTTGGAATGATCGGCGTTGGCCGGATTTTCAACGAGTATGTCAGCGGAACCATCGTCGATGACGCCGATGTCGCGCTTTTGCACGAACCAATGGAGCTGGGCGGCAGACCGCTGACCGTGCCGATGGTCAATGTGAGAAGCACTTTGGACGAGATGGAAAGGCTGCAGCTCTTTGATAAAGCCTTTCGCCTGGCTCTCGAACAAACCGCGGCAAATCTCTTCTTCAAGAAGAGAAGCTGGGCTCTCATCGTTCGCACATGCGCGGCAATACCGGCATCGCAAAAGCCGCATTGGCTGAACATGGTGAAGACCCACGCAATCGATCAGAAGCGGCTCGATGCCCTGGCTCTCCTCGAAGTTGTTCGCGATGCGGATGATCAGCGAGTGCCGATAAATCGCCATTGGGAATTCAGGAAAACCACGCTCTGGTCCGAACAACTAGCCCGCTCAAAAGCCCGGATCCAATTGCACCTATAAAGTGTTTCACGCGTTTTTCACGCACTTTAGTACCGAACTGTCCCTATGGTCATCTATGCAATCTGGAGAATTGATATGTCGGTCATAGGGTTGGGAAAGCTTCAGCACGCAGCGGCGGCAGACATGGGTGATCTTGACGAGCTCATGGCTTTGGCTCGGATGATCAGTTATGCAAAGGCGCTAGCGGAAGATTTGAACATCGAACTGGGCGCTCAGTCTCTCGATCTGGCATTGACGGCGGTTACGCGGGAGCTGCGCAGGGCGACGGATGCCGATCTTCCCGGTCTGGAGCCGTTGCTCGCGGACATGAATATCGAGCTGCATTGATCAGCCATGCGGCGAATGTCTCAACCGTTGTTCGATTCCACAACACGCCGACACCGGTACAGCCGCTTTGACTAAAGGTCGTTGAACGCTCTCCCGTCCAAGATTCGTTGGCGCCGAAGCAATGTTCGCAGAAACGGACTGGGGCCCGGCAGGTGATTTCGCACCTGTCGATGCGGTCAGCCTCAGGCTGCATCCAGACAATTCCGAGAGAGCCCGATCGCGGTCGGTGCTCAGGACGCGCCTTCGCGTCAAAAATAAAGTCAGGTTGTCAATTTCGAGTTCACCGCGATACTTTCACGGCGAATGAACCGGCTCGGAATGACGACGCGCAGTTCTCGCCTTTCATCCGACTTTTCCATCCTGGCAATCAGGAATTCTGTCGCGGTCTCCCCGAGAGCCTCCATGGGTTGCTCGATCGTTGAGAGCGGGGGCGCACAATATTCGCACACCGGAGATCCGTCGAACGAGACGATCGACAGGTCCTCAGGTACGCGCCATCCCATCTTCTGAACCCTGCTCATGAAGGAGATTGCCATGTCGTCGCTCGTCGCCACGACAGCGGTCGGCTTTTCGTCGAGCTTTGCAAAGTCCTCGGCAGCCTGCAGACCCGTTTCGAAGCCAAACTGGAAGGTGAATTGGCCACCGGCGCGCGTGACATGCTGTTCGGAAAGCCCCGCCTCCTGCAATGCTTCGACGAGACCGGCATAGCGTTCGATGTCGTGATAGTTGCCCGTCGGACCGGCGATGTAGAAGAAACGGCGGTGCCCGAGCGCCAGGAGCTCCCGACCAGCCTCTTTCACAGCCTGTCTGTCATTGGTGATGATGCTCGGAACAGAAGTGTCGCTCATGTCGAGCAGAAGCGAAACGATCGGCAGTCCCGCCTCGGCAAGCGATCTGTTGGCGACCACCGGCAGCTGCGATGACAGGATCAGCGCGCCCCTCACCGTCCCTCCGAAGGCGAGATCAAGGATATGCCGCTCGGAACTTTCGTCGCGATCGAGGTTGGCGATCATCAGATTATAGCCGTTGCGGATAACCGTGCGATTCACGGCCTCCAGAACCTGGGGAATGATCTGGGATGCGCCATAATGCAGCGAGCCCGGCAGGATGATCATGATGACGTTCGACTTGCCGACGCGCAGGTTGCGGGCAGCGGCATTGGGCGTATAGCCGAGTTGTTCGGCTGCGGCTGCAATCCTTGCTCTGGTCTTTTCGTTGACCCGCCCCGGATTGGCCAAAGCGCGGCTGACTGTGGAAGTTGCGACGCCCGCCAGACGTGCGACATCGGCCATCAGGGCGGATGATCCCTCTGTGGATAGGCTATCTTCGATTTTCTTCATCATTCCATCCACTTAGCCGAGTGCGACAAACCCTGTCCGGCTCACGAACCCCGTTATAGCAAACGATTGCCAAAAACTCGAAGAAAAGCGTTGCATATTTTATCGGCTTGACTAATATCCAGGCATGGCAATCGATTGCCAATTGCCAAAACATTGAATTCACTGGATAAAATTCGACGCGTGAGACACTCTTCGCGACGGATGAGCTATGCTTGGATGAAGGGGACTGAATAATGGCCACGAGTGACAATCTGCGTTTTGGTGTGGACCTGGTCACCTTCTTTCACCCGGGCTTCTGGGGCGTCGACAGCTATGACGCAATCATCGAACACGCGAAGTCGCAGCCGCGGCAGTTCTGGGACAAGATCCTCGATAGCATCCAGGCCTCGGGCGTGACCGGTGTCGAGCTGACCTTCTCTCCGTTCAACTGGCAGGATGCGATCAAGACCTACGGGTCTGTGGAGACTTTCAGCGCCGAGCTTTCTGCCCGCGGGCTCCAGCTCGCATCCGGCTTCTTCGCGGAGCTGGAGGCATCGGGCGACTTTACCGAGGCCGCCGCGCAGGCAGCCATCATCGCCAGGGCCGAACAATATGCCGATTTCATCAAGGCATGCGGCGGCGATATCATGGTCATTGGCGCACCGATGCGTCAGACGCCAGGCGACGAGCCCGTGCGTTTCCGCGATTTCGAACAGGCCAAGATCATCGCCGATTTCCTGAATCGGCTCGGAGCCATCCTTTGCAAGAAGGGTGTCAAGCTCGCCGTGCATACGGAAGCGCATTCGATCTTTGCCGCTGCCCGCGACGTCGATCTTCTGATGCTGCTGACGGATCCGGCTTATGTGCACATGTGCCCGGACACGGCGCATATCATTCTCGAGGGTTCCGACCCGATCCAGCTCGTCGATCGCCATCACGAGCGCATGATCATCGCCCACTGGAAGGATGCGGTCGGCAAAATGCCGGCAGACACGCCGATCGGCACCGACATCCACGAGCGCCACCGTGCCTTTTTCTGCGGCTTCGGCCTTGGCCGCGTCGACTGGCCGGCCTGGATCCGCCTCTTGCGGGATCGCCAGTTCAATGGCTGGGCAATTCTCGAACTCGACGCCGCAGCTGATCCCGTTGGCGACATTGCCAGCGGTCTGACCCTCGTGCGGCAGGCGCTGCTGCCGATCTATCGCTAACCGTAGCTTGCAACCAAACGGCCCCGCAAAGAGGGCCTATTCAAGAGGTGGAACAATGAAGGAAATGACGCTCCTGCTCGCCGGTACCATGCTGCTTGGTGCTGCCGGCCTTGCGAATGCAGACGACAGGCTGAAGGCCGAGGTCTTTACCTCCTGGACATCAGGTGGCGAGGGCCGCGCCGTCGAGGCCATCAAGACGGAATTCGAAAAGCGCGGCGGTGTGTGGGAGAGCTCCACGATTGCCGGCTTCGAAAATGCCAATGCCGCCTTCCAGAACCGCCTCGTCGCCGGTGATCCCCCGACGGCAAAACAGGTCGTCGTCGGCAAGGACCCGGCCGAATTCATCGATCAGGGCTTGATGAACCCGATGGATGAAGTGGCGGCTGCCGGCAAGTGGAAGGATGCGCTTCCGAAGGCACTCTACGATTACATCACCTATGACGGCAAAGTTTATCTGACGCCGACCGGTATCCACGGTGAAAGCTGGATGTTCTATTCCAAGGACGCCTTCAGCAAGGCCGGGATTACCGAAGAGCCCAAGGACTGGAAGACCTTCTTCGCCGACATGGACAAGCTGAAGGCCGCAGGCCTGACACCGATCGCCTGGGGCGGCCAAGGCTGGCAGGAGGTGAAGGTCTTCAACATGGTGCTCCTGTCCCAGGTGGGCATGGACGGCTTCATGAAGATCTATGCTGAAAAGGATCAGGCGGCCCTGACCTCCGACGGCGTCAAGAAGGCTCTCGAAATCTTCGGCAAGATGCGGACCTATGTCGATGAAGGCTCTGCCGGCCGCAACTGGAACGACGCGACCGCCATGGTCATCACCGGCAAGGCCGGCGTGCAGTTCATGGGTGATTGGGCCAAGGGCGAGTTCACGGCTGCCGGCAAAGTCGCCGACAAGGATTTCGGCTGCGCCATCTCTCCCGCTTCCCCAGGCCTGATCTATATCTCCGACGCTTTCGCTTATCTGAAGACCAACGACGCCAACCAGGACGCAGCGCAGAAGCTGCTTGCCGAGGTCGTCATGGACCCCGCAGTTCAAGTCGAATTCTCGCTGAACAAGGGCTCGATCCCCGCACGCATCGATGTCGACAAGTCCAAGTTCGACGCCTGCACCCAGAAGGGCATGGCCTTCATGGCCGAGGGCAAGATCGTTCCCGAACACGCCATCACCACGACGCCGGAGCAGGTGGGCGCTCTGACAGACTTCATCGGCGAATTCTGGGCCAATCCGTCCGCCAAGGTCGATGCATCGGCTGCGCAGTTCGCCGCGATCTTCGAGTAAAATCAAACAAGCCTGTCGCCTGCACCGCAC
>NZ_JBFTPD010000007.1:0-200710 GCF_056398305.1 Rhizobium sp. 01T444 | reverse complement strand
CTCCTGAAGCTTGTCGGCATCCCCAATCCGGAAGGGCGTCTCGATGCCTATCCGCACCAGTTTTCGGGCGGTATGCGCCAGCGGGTGATGATCGCGATGGCAGTTGCCTGCAATCCGAAACTTTTGATCGCCGATGAGCCGACGACGGCACTTGATGTGACCATCCAGGCCCAGGTGCTCGACCTGATGGCGAAGGTGCGCAAGACGCTGAACACGGCCGTGCTGCTGATCTCGCACGATCTCGGTGTCATCGCCGAGGTCTGCGACCGTGTCATCGTCATGTATGCCGGCCACGTGGTCGAGGATGCGGATGTCCGCTCGATCTTCAGTAATCCGAGCCATCCCTATACGCGCGGCCTGCTGCAATCGATCCCAAGGCTCGATGATGATCAGAAGCGGCTCTACCAGATCCCGGGTTCCGTGCCGACCGCCGGCACGGTCAAGCAGGGCTGTCCCTTCTACACCCGTTGCAGCGACCGGACCGACAGGTGCGCGGCCGAAATGCCGCCCATGTTCACCGTTTCAGAACGTCATAAGGCGGCCTGCTGGGTGGCCGCCGGAGCAACAGCATGACAGAGATGAGCAGCGTCGACGACTTGTTGACAGTCCGCAACCTCGGCAAGACCTTTTCCGATGCAGGCGGCCTGTCCTTTACGAGTTCCTCGGGGGGCGTTCGCGCCGTGGACGGCGCATCCTTTTCCGTCAAGCCGGGCGAGACATTGGCGCTCGTCGGTGAATCCGGCTGTGGCAAGTCCACGCTCGGGCGCCTTCTGCTGCGGCTGATCCAGCCGACTGATGGTGAAGTGCTCTTCGGAGGACGCGATATCACCGCTCTCAGCGCGGCCGAAATGCGCATGATGCGCGCCAAGATGCAGATGGTCTTTCAGGACCCCTACGGCTCGCTCAGCCCGCGCCGTTCGATCGCCCAGATCATTTCCGAGCCTCTCGAAGTCTTCGGACTGGTGAAATCGTCACGCGAGCGGCGCGACCGCGTGGCGGAACTGCTGACGCAGGTGGGTCTGTCGCCGAGCTTCATGGACCGCTATCCGCGCCAGTTCTCCGGCGGCCAGCGCCAGCGCATCGGCATTGCCCGAGCCATATCGGTCAATCCGCAATTCATCGTCGCTGACGAGCCGGTTTCCGCGCTCGATGTCTCCGTGCAGGCACAGATCGTCAATCTGCTGCAGGATCTGCAGGCGGAGCGGAAGTTTTCCTATCTCTTCATTGCCCACGATCTTGCTGTCGTCCGGCATATCGCAGACCGTGTGGCGGTGATGTATCTCGGCAGGATCGTCGAGATCGGACCGAAAAAGTCCGTCTATTCCATGCCGCAGCATCCCTATACGCAGGCGCTGCTGTCGGCAGCACCCGAGCCCGATCCCGATCGCAAGGCAAACCGTATCGTACTGCAGGGCGACGTTCCAAGCCCCTCCCGCGTCCCGCCGGGCTGCAGCTTCCATACGCGCTGTCCGATCGCAAAAGACATCTGCAAGGTCGATCGGCCGGTGCTGCGCGAAGTCTCGCCGAACCAGTTCTCAGCCTGCCATTTTGCCGCGCCCAATCCGCTGTCGCAGGCCGGCTGAAGCTATCGGCCTTCAGTGCACCAGGCCGGCCGGTACATCTTCGATCGCTCCCTCGACGGGCAGGTTTATGCCGCTCTCGGTGAGATCCTGCAACAGCGCGCCAAGCGCGAGATCGAGGCAATAGACGGAGAACTCGGCATTGAGTTCCCGGGCGTTCTGACGGGCGTAGGAAACGAGCCGCGCGAGCGAGGCGATGTCGCGCAGTCGCTGATCCTTCTCGACGGTGCCGAGTTCGATGATGTCTTCCGTTGCCATTCTCACTGAGCTCCCCAGACGTGTTGGAAGGAGTTCTAGCGGATGCGGTCGAGGAAAGCGCGTGACACGGGCGTGACACCAGTTTGGATGGCGTATCGGGAGGCCGCAACTCAGTTGAGCCAGGCCGACAGAGCTAGAAGCCTGCCTTTCGTAGAGCCTCGCGATACTGTTCCTTCTGCCACGCCTCTTTGAAGGGCACGAGCGTCAGCCATCTATCGAGGTCGAAATCGGGATTGGTTTCGCGTGCCCTGCGCATGTAGAGGCGGGCCTTTTTCACGTCGCCGAGCATCGCCCAGCAGGCGGCTGCAAGCCGGTCGGCCGGCGTGCGATTATCCATTCTGCTGATCGCATCCAGCGCTTCCCTATAGCGGAAGAGGGCAAAGTTCGCGCCGGCCTCGGTCCAGAGATAATCGGCGGGGCTCAGCGGATTGAGCGCGATCGCCCGCTCGATCTTGGCGAGCCCATCGGCCGGGCGCGAGGCATGCACCAGTGTATCGGCAAAGCTTGCGATGCCGTCGGCGTAATGCGGGCTCAGTTCTTCCGCGATCTTCAGCGCCACCACGCTTTCATCGAGTTCGTTCAGATAGAGTTTGGCGACGCCGAGCTGGCGGAAGCCGGAGGCCAGCGACGGATCGGCGACGATCGCCCGGTTTGCATAGTCTTCCGAAAGGCGGATCAACTCTCCATCGCCGCGAGCCGTCAGCAGCCATTCCATCAGGAAGGTGTGCGCAAGGCCGGCGAGCGCCGGTGAGAAATGCGCGCTGTGTTGGACGGCGTCGCGGAACGCCTTCCGGGCGCGCCGGATGTCCGGCAGGGAAAGCCGCTTCATGTCCCGGAAGCCTCGGAGATAGCTGTGATAGGCGGCCGGATTGTTTTCGAAAGCTGCGCGCACGGTCTCGTTCTGGCGGATCCGGCCCGAAAGCTCCTTGGCGATGCGCCGCGCGATTTCCCGCCGATCGGTGATCAGGTCATATCTTTCGAGGCTGAAGCGCTCGGCCCAAATGACCTCGTCATTGGTGGTATAGACGAGCTGGACGAACAGCGACGGCGATGCGCCACCCGCTGTCAACCGCGTGTCGAGCACGTAGGAGATCGAATGGCGCAGGATCGTGCCCACCGGTCGGCATGGCGTGCGATCTGTGCGGCGGTATGGGGTGCGACGACCGAGACGCTATTCAGGGCGCAAAGGCCGATGGTCACGTCCTCGATCAGCGCCTCTGAAAGTATCGGCGTGAGACCGGCCTCACCGGGTTCGACCGGCGGCAACAGGGCGAGGCGGGGCAAAGGCGCAGCTTTCAGAATGATACCGCTTTCCATCGCCGGCGCGGCGGCCAAGGCTGGCGTCCTGCTGGCATCGAAAATCTTGCGCACTTCCTTCAGGGCCTGCAGATCGAGGCCGATATCCAGCGAGTGCTGGAGATCGCGGCTGCGGCTCTCGAAAAGCTGCCTGGCGTTTTCCAGATGCCCTTCGGCCTCATAGGCTTGCAGCAGGATATGGCGGATGTTTTCGTCATCGGGGGCATCGCGGAAGATCCTGAGCGCAGCCTCCTTGATGAGGCCGATATCGGCCCGCGAGTGCGCTTCCGGCAGCGCTCGCTTCAGCGCGTCGACGAGGATTGCCATATGCCGGTTGCGCTCGCTGGATACCCATTCTCGTATGCTGACGCTTTGATCTGCGAGTTCGGCGAGGAAATCCGGTTGCAACAGGGATACGAGCCTTCGCAGCACATCGAGCGGATCGGCCGAGGACAGGGTCTCAAGTTCAGAGCGGTCAGCGACGAAGGCCTCCCGCCTGATCCGTACACCCGTCGCAGTAAAGACCAGCAGCTCCACGCCGAGTTCTGCCTGCCGCGCCTGGACACGCGAGATCATCTTGCGCAGATTCGCTATGATATCGGGATTGCCAGCGCTGTCCCACAGGAAGCGGGCAAGTGTGCCGCGCGAACATTCGCTGTCAGGTCTGTCGAGCAGATAGCAAAGCGTCAACAAACCCTTTTCGGGGAAGGATACAGGCTCTCCCGCCGCGTTCAGCAGCCGCAATGTACCGAATGACTCGAGCCTGAGGGACATAGGACGGTATCGTCCGCGTTTACTCTGTGCGAGATTCCGGCTCGTCCATTCTCAGCGCATTCAGCGGAATGTCGCTGCTGTCGGCCTGCGCCATCGCCTTGACGAGCGAGATGATCGTCTCGCGAATGCGCCGGTCCTCGATCTTCACGAAGGCCCTGTTAAGGACGAGACCTTCCTTCGACCGCAGAAATTCTGTGACCGGATCGGCAGGGGCAGACAAATTGAGGCCGGCAAGGCTCGGCGCTTCCGAATCGTCCTGCTCGAAAAAGAAGGCTGGCGAGGTGCGTAGCACTTCGGCGATCTTCTGCAGGCGGCTTGCGCCGATGCGGTTGATGCCCTTTTCATATTTCTGCACTTGCTGGAAGGTAACGCCGATCTGTTCGGCAAGCCGCTCCTGGCTCATGCCGAGAAGCTGTCTGCGCCTGCGCATACGCATGCCGACATAGGTATCAATCGCGTTCGGTGTCTTGACGTTCATGGCCTACCTTCTGTCTCTTTCGCATTTCAGTCCATTGACTTGTAGACGGCATCGCGCCGCTTTTCTACGATTTGTTTTTGATATCATAGGAAGGCTGATCTTGACCGGCACTGCTTTCTCCGACCCTTCGATGATCGGGCTGTCTTGTTGTCTATTCCGGTTTTGCCACGCGCATCCTGGAATGCGATGGTCGGGCGTTCTTTTGGAGATCAATTTTCATCTAAATTGGTAGAAAATTGGTATTCCATTCCGCGCTCGGATCACGCGAAACCGCTATCACCTCTCCTGAACAACTCGAATGTCAAATGAGGGAACGCAATGCTTTCGAAATCCTTCGCCGGCCTCTTTGCCGGCGCGATCCTCGCCGCCTTCGTGGGCGCACCGGCACAGGCCGATGCCGTAAAGATCGGCAGCAAGAATTTCACCGAACAGTTCGTCGTCGCCGAGATCTACGCGCAGGCGCTTGAAAAGGCCGGCGTCGAAGTCGAGCGCCACCTCAACCTCGGTGCCACGCTTGTTGCCCATACGGCGCTGACGAACGGCGATATCGATCTCTACCCGGAATATACCGGCACGGCGCTTGCCGCCGTCGTCAAGGGTGACCTGTCGGGCTCTGCCGACAAGATCTATTCCGACGTCAAGGATTATTACGAGAAGAACCTCAAGCTGACGCTTCTGCAGCCGACGCAGATCAACAACGGCTATGCGATCATCACGCTTCCGGAAACCGCCGAGAAGTACAAGCTGAAGACGCTGAGCGACCTCGGTCCGGTCTCCAAGAACTTGACCTTTGGCGCTGAGGGCGGTTTTGGCGAGCGCAAGGATGGCTTGCCGGGGCTGAAGCAGACCTACGGTATCGAGTTTAAGGAATTCAAGATCTTCGCCAAACTCGGCATCCGCTATAGTGCGCTGACGAGCAAGGATCTCGACGTTTCCTACGGCTTTGCGACCGACTGGCAGATCTCCGACAACAAGCTGGTCGTGCTCGACGACGACAAGCATCTCTTCCCGCCCTATTACCTCGTGCCGGTCGTGCGCCAGGATGCACTCGCCAAGAACCCGAAAATCACTGAGGTTCTGAACAAGATCAGCCCGCTCCTCAACAACGAGACCATGCGCGAGCTGAACGCCAAGGTCGATCGCGATAAGGAAGAGCCGGCAGACGTCGCCGCGGAATTCCTGAAGGCCAAGGGCATCTGATCGAGAGCGACGCGCAAGTTTCGCTTTCCCTGAAGAAAAAATGCGGCGAAGCTTGCAGCTTCGCCGCTTTGTCGTGATCGTGCAGACAGGATTTCTCGCGTTTGAACTGGGCACCCAAGCATATTCCGGAAATCGCGCTTGCCGTCTGGCAGCATCTGGTGCTGTCGATTTCGTCCGTGCTCATCGGCCTTGCGATCGCGCTCGTGCTCGGCATCGTCTGCGCCCGCCGGCCGAGGCTCTATGCCTTCGCGCTGACGGTGACGAACATCATCTTCGTCATTCCGAGTCTGGCGCTCTTTGCGCTGCTGATCCCCTTCGTCGGCCTCGGTATGAAGCCGGCGTTGATCGGGCTTTCCTCCTATTGCTTGCTGATCCTGCTGCGCAACGTCGTTACCGGTATCCGCGGCGTTCCGGCCGATGTGCTCGACGCTGCCGACGGCATGGGCTACGGCCCGTGGCAGCGGCTCTTCCGCATCGAACTGCCGCTCGCCCTGCCGCTGATCGTCTCCGGCGCCCGCATCGCGCTCGTCACCGTCATCGGTATTGCGACGGTCGCTGCCTTTATCGATGGCGGAGGGCTCGGCACGATCATCCTGATCGGCATCGATCAGGAATATGCCGAGAAGATCCTGGTCGGCGGCATTCTGACGGCACTGCTGGCCATCATCTTCGATTTCATTCTCACCCGGGCCGAGCAGGCCCTGGTGCGCTGGCAGTGAGGGCGCGGCGATGCTGAGCACTGCCTTCTTTTGGATCGTCGATCACCAGGACGAATTCTTCCGGGCCCTCGGCCGCCATCTCCTGATGTCCGGCGTGTCACTGGCGATCGCACTCGTCATTGCGCTGCCATTGGCGATCCTGATCGTCAATCACGGCCGCTTCGCCTTCGGTGTCATCAACATCGTCAATGGCCTCAGGACCATTCCGAGCCTTGCGATCCTGGCAATCATGCTGCCGCTTCTCGGCATCGGCATCCTGCCGTCGATCGTGGCACTGACGGTGCTTGCCCTGCCGCCGATCTTGCTCAATGCCTATGTCGGGTTGCGCGATGTCGATGCCGATGCGGTGGAGGCGGCGATCGGCATGGGCATGAGCAGAAGCCAGGTTCTACGCAAGATCCGCATTCCGCTGGCAGCCCCCGCCATGTTTGCCGGCGCCCGCACGGCGGCCGTCCAGGTACTGGCCGGAGCGACGCTTGCGCCCTTCATCGGCGGCGGCGGGCTCGGCGATTTCATCGCCACGGGCATCGGCATGATGGATATGTCGCGGCTCATCGTCGGCGCCGTGCCAATCGCGATCCTGGCGCTTGCCACCGAATTCATCCTCGGCCGCGCCGAGAAGCATCTGTTTGCAGAAAGAACCGCCGCATGATCCGCATGGAGAACGTCACAAAGCGCTATGGCGAAAGTGCCGCGCCTTCGGTGGATAATCTGACGCTTGATGTGCCAGAGGGCTCGACGGTCGCGCTGATTGGCCCGTCGGGCTGCGGCAAGACGACGACGATGCGCATGATCAACCGGCTGATAGAGCCGACTGAGGGGCGCATCTTCGTCAATGGCGAGGACGTGACAAAAGCCGATCCGGTCAAGCTTCGCYGCCATATCGGTTACGTCATCCAGAATGTCGGCCTCTTTCCGCACATGACGATCGCCGAGAACATCGCTGCCGTCCCGAACCTGCTCGGCTGGGACCAGCCGCGGATCGCAAAGCGCACCGAGGAATTGCTTGATCTCGTCGGTCTCGATCCGAAGGAAATGTTGAAGCGCTATCCGCGCCAGCTTTCCGGCGGCCAGCGCCAGCGTATCGGCGTGGCGCGCGCTCTTGCTGCCGATCCCTCGGTGCTGCTGATGGACGAACCCTTCGGCGCGATCGACCCGATCGCCAGAACGCGCCTCCAGGACGAGTTCAGGCAGATCCTCAAACGGGTGCGCAAAACCGTGGTGCTGGTCACTCACGATCTCGACGAGGCGATCCGCCTCGGAGACCGCATTGCCATCATGCGTGCCGGCCGGATCGTGCAATATGATGCGCCGGATGCGATCCTCTCCCATCCCGCCGACGATTTCGTCGCGAATTTCGTAGGCATCGATCGTGCGATCAAGCGGCTCAGCCTGTTTTCGGTTGCCGATGCGATGCGGCCCGGTGCTCCCTCCTCACCTTCTGCCAGTGTCACTGCAAGCGTCAATCTGCGCGACGCGCTGTCGCTGATGGTCGCCGCCAATAGCGATGTGCTTGCCGTCGTCGATGGCGGTGGCATTGTTACCGGGCAGCTGACACGCGACGCGATTTTCTCGATCTGAGTGCAGGAGTTTCTGATGTATCTCGGTTTTTCCCTCACACCTTTCGGCCATCACCCCGCCGCCTGGCGTGAGGCCGCGGCACCTGAACATCTCGGTTTCGATGCGCTGCTGTCTCAGGTTGCAAAGGCGGAAGAGGCGGGTTTCGATTTCGTCCTGCTTTCCGACCGGCTCGGCGCTCGGCCGCTCGATGATCTCTCGCCCATTGCTGCGCCCTTCGAGCCGACGACACTGGTCGCAGCTCTTGCGACGAAGGCGCGCCGGATCGGCTTCCTGGCGGCTGCCGCAACCAGTCAGCACGAGCCCTACAATCTCGCCCGGCGCTTTGCATCGCTGGATCAGATCAGTGGCGGCCGAACGGGTTGGGTCGCTCTTCCCGCATCCGGCGAATTCGAACGCGACCAGGAATATCTCGGTCTCGTCAACGCGCTCTGGGACAGTTGGGAAGACGACGCTTTCATCTACGACAAGGCTGAGGGACGTTTCTTTGAACCGGACAAAATGCACGTGCTCAACCACAGGGGCGAACATTTCACGGTGCGTGGGCCGCTCAACGTCAATCGCTCGCCGCAGGGCAAGCCGGTTATCGCCCAGCTTCTGAGCGGAGAAAGCAAAGCATTGGCTGCGCGCCACGCTGAAATCGTTCTTCTTCAGGACCCGACGCCGGAAAGTGCCAACGAAACCGCCGCCGACTTCGTCCGCAGGCTCGAAGCGGCCGGCCGTCGACGACAGGATGTTCGGATACTGGCTAATGTCGTGCCGATCGTCGCGGAAGCTCCCGATGCGGCGCAGGCGGCAAGCAATGCGCTCCGATTTGGCGAGGCGGATCGGGCGAGCCAGCCGCTGTCTGCCGCACGTCTGGTCGGCACGCCGGCCGATATCGCCGGATCCCTGCAGCAATGGCTCGGGCTTGGTCAGATCGACGGTTTCACGATCTTGCCGCCGACGATTGCGATCGGACATCTGTTCTTCACGGAGGTGGTTCTGGAATTGCGCCGCCTCGGGCTGATCAAGGCGGCGGCTGGCGTGACGTTGCGCAATCGTCTTGGTCTTGCCCATCCGGCTCATCCAGCCGCACCATTGGAGCATGCGTCATGAGCGATGATCGCAAGATGAGACTGGGTGCGTTCCTGATGGCGGGGGGCCATCACATTGCGGCCTGGCGTCATCCTGACGCCCATGCCCCGGCCGGCGTCGATATCGACCATTTCATCGAGCTTGCCCGTATCGCCGAGCGCGGCAAATTTGACATGCTCTTCGTCGAGGATGCCGCCGCCATCCGCGAGCGCAATCCTGAGATGGCGAGCCAGGCGGCGCGTTCGACGGCTTTCGAGCCGTTGAGCCTGCTTGCTGCCCTTGCCGTCAGCACCACGCATATCGGCCTCGTGGCAACCGCCTCGACAACCTATAACGAACCCTACGGCCTTGCCCGCACCTTCGCCTCGCTCGATCAGTTGAGTGGCGGAAGGGCAGGATGGAACCTCGTCACGTCGGCAAGCGAGCTTGAGGCCGAGAATTTCGCAAGCAGCGGCCTTCGCCCGCATTCCGAGCGCTACGAACGGGCCGAGGAATTTGCCGATGCAGCACTCGCCCTCTGGGACGGCGTGGAGGAGGGGGCCCATCTGCCTGAAGGCGGGGCTCAATTTGCCGATCGCACCAGGCTCCATCCGGTGCATCATCGCGGCAAGCATTTTACAGTCGAGGGTCTGCTCGAAAGCCCGCGCTCAGCCCAGGGCCGGCCGATCATGGTGCAGGCCGGTGCCTCCGACGTCGGCAAGGAGCTCGCCGCCCGCACGGCAGACGTCGTCTTTGCTGCCTCCCAGACGCTTGCCGAAGCCCAGGCCTACTATGCCGATGTGAAGTCGCGCCTTGCCAAATACGGGCGCAAGCCCGACGACATCAAGATCATGCCCGGCATATCGCCGATCGTCGGCGCCACCGAAGCCGAGGCGAAGGCGAAATACCGGGCGCTGCAGGAACTCATCCCCGACGCCGTCGGGGTGGCCCTGCTTGCAAGCTATCTCAGCATTCAGGACCTTTCGGCCTATCCGGTCGACGGGCCGCTGCCGGACATGCCGCAGACCAACCTCATCCAGAGCCGTCAGCAGCTGATCATCGATCTCGGCAGGCGCGAGAACCTGTCGATCCGCGAACTTGCCCGGCATTTCGCCGGCGCACGCGGCCACTGGCAGGTTGCCGGCACGCCGGCGCAGATCGCCGATGCGATGGAAGAACGCTTCAGCGAAGCTGCTGCCGACGGCTTTAACGTCATGGCGCCGCTCTTTCCATCGGGGCTCGAGGATTTCGTCACCCATGTCGTGCCGGAACTGCGTCGCCGCGGCCTCTTCCGGCAAGATTATGAGGGCCGTACGCTTCGCCAGAACCTTGGTCTTGGCACACCCGCCATACGATAAAACGAGATGACAATGGACCCGATCTATATCGACTATCTGAATGCCTTCGACATCGAGGCGCTCGACCTGACCAACGATGAAATCCTTGCGGCGATCGAAACCTCGCTAGCCGCCCAGGGCAGGGGTCAGACGGTGATCGAGCCGCGCGTCCATCTCGAGCCGGATGCGAGCTTTCACGGCCATTTCAACGTGTTGCGCGGTTATGTGGCGCCGCTTGGCCTGGCCGGTGTGAAGGTCGTCGGCGACTATGTCGACAACTACAAGCTCGGCTATCCCTCCGAATTCGGCGTGCTCAACCTCTTCGATCCACGCACCGGCGTGCCGAAGGCGATCCTTGATGCAACCGTTATCACCGACATGCGCACCGGCGCCGTCACCGCGCTCGGCGCTCGGCATCTCGCCCGCAAGGGCTCGAAGGTGCTCGGCCATATCGGCGCGCGCGGCACCGCGTATTGGAACGTCCGCCTGCTCGATCATCTCTTTGATTTCGACGAGATCCGCGTGCATTCGCGCCGACCGGAAAGCCGCGACGCCTTTGGCGCCAAGCTGGAGGCCGACCTCGGCAAGAAGATCACCGTGGTCGACAACTGGCGCGATTGCGTGGAGGGGGCCGATATCGTTGTCGAGGCATCACGCCTATCGCAACCCGAGCCGCTTCTGAAGACGGAGTGGATCAAGAAGGGCGCCTTCGTCGTGCCCTACGGCACGATGAGTGCCGTCGAACTGTCGTTGACCGACATCATGGCCAAACTCGTCGTCGACGATTGGGGTCAGTGCAAGACCGGCAAATTCGGCTCGCTGCGCGCCCATGTCGAGACCGGCAGGCTTTCCGAGGAGACGCTGCATGCCGAACTCGGACAGGTCGTCGCCGGCCTGAAGCCCGGCCGCGAGAGCGAGGACGAGACCATCCTGCTCTGGCACCGCGGCCTGTCACTCAGCGACATCGCGCTTGGCCACGCGCTGCTTTCCAAGGCGCGCTCGGCTGGTATCGGCCAGAGGCTGCGCTTCGCATGACGGAAATCCTGCTGACCGGCTTCGGCATCACCATCGCCGACATCGTAGCGATCGCCCGTGGCGATGCCACCGTCGAGGCTTCCAATGCGGTCCGTGAGCGGCTGATTTCTGCGCGACGCATCCTGGAAGGTGCCGCAGCGGCTGGCCAGCAGATCTATGGCATGAACACCGGGCTCGGCGCCAATCTGAAGACAGCGGTGACTGGCGATTTCGAGGCCTTTCAACTGCAACTGATCCGTGGCCGTGGCATGGCGGTCGGTGACGCGCTGCCCCGCGACGCGACGCGCGCGGTCATCGCCGCCAGGCTCTCTATGCTGGCCGTTGGCGGATCCGGCATTTCGCTGCCTGTCTTCGAGGCGCTGCTTGCCATGCTGAATGCCGGCGTTCATCCGGTGATGCCGTCAATCGGCTCAATCGGTGCGGGTGACCTCGTGCTGCTGTCTGCCATGGCCCGCGCCCTGGTCGGCGAAGGAAAAGCTGAATATCGCGGCATCGTCTATCCGGCGAATGAAGCTCTTGAGCTTGCAGGCCTTGCACCGGCGAGCCTGCAGCCAAAGGACGGGATTTCGCTTCTCAATGCATCGGCCGTCTCCGCCGGTCGGAGCGCCCTCGTATTACACGACGCCAAACGACTGCTCGATGCCCAGCGCCGGGCGGCTGCCTTGAGCTTCGAAGGCCTTGCCGGCAATCCGCTCATCCTGTCGCCGGCCATTCAACGCGCCCGGCCAGCAGTGGGCCAGGCAGAGGAAGCCAGCCGGCTGCTGCAGATGCTTGAGGGCTCGACACTTTTCGACGCAAGCGCGGCTATCCAGGATCCGCTCAGCCTGCGCTGTCTTGCGCCCATCCATGGGGCGCTTGCCGATGCGCTGTCGAAGGCGATCGAAGCCGTCGAGATCGAGCTGAATGCCGCGGCCGACAATCCCGTTGTTCTCCTGGAAGAGCAACAGGTACTGTCATCAGGTAACTTCCAGACGCCAGCGCTTTCTCTTGCCTTCGAGACATTGGGGCTCGCGGTCGCTCAGGCAGCTGCGGCATCCGCCGCACGTTTCATCCAGCTGACGGGCTCGGGTCGCAACGGCCTGCCGCGCTATCTCTCCCCCCTCGGCGGTCCATCGGCAGGTTTCGTGCCGATGCAGAAGACAGTAGCGGCGCTGATGGCCGATATCAGGCACAAGGCCAATCCTGTCATGCTCGACTTCCTTGCCGTGTCGGAAGGTGTCGAGGATCATGCAACGCAATCGTCCCTTGCCGTGCGCAAGCTCGACGAGATGCTGGAGTTGTGGCGCCTGATCACCGCCTGCGAAATGCTGGCGGCTGCCCAGGCTGTCGACCAGCGTCCCGGACACCGCTGCGGCGCGGAGACGAAAAGGACTCATGCCTTTGTTCGAGGCCTCGCGCCGGTCATGACGGAGGATCGTTCGCTCGGCGAAGACGTGGCTGTCCTTGCCTCGCGCCTGTTCGACGAACAGTACGGCGAGTGAAGAGCATGCATCTTGCCAGTCTTGCAATGTATGTCACGCCGCAACCGCTTGCGGAGGCCACCGTCGAACTCTGGTCGTTCCTTCGGCACTATCTTGCGCAGGCCGGGCTTTCGGATCTGCCAGAGAGCCTCGACACCACGATCCCTTATGACGAGGCCTGGCTACGTGAGGACCTGCTCTTTTCTCAGACCTGCGGCTATCCCTATGTAAAGCGATTGCGTGGCAAGGTACGCGTCGTTGCCACGCCTGTCTACGCCCATCCTGGCTGCAACGGTCCCGTGATGCGCAGCTTCATTGTCGTGCGCCGCGCTTCCACCTTCGCTTCGCTGCCAGACTTGCGCGGCGCGACAGCCGCCATCAATAGTCCTGACAGCAATTCCGGGGCAAATCTGCTTCGGGCGGCGGTCGCCCCGCTTGCCCGCAATGGCCGCTTCTTCGGTAGCACAATCGAGACGGGCAGCCATGGCGGCAGCATCGATGCGGTGTCGAGCAGGCAGGCGGATTGCGCAGCAATCGACTGCATCACCTTTGCCAACCTCCTGCGCTTTGCGCCAGATCGTGCGGAAGGCATCCGCATCCTTGCAGAGACACCTGCAACGCCGGGTCTGCCCTTCATTACCGGAGGAAAGGTTTCGGATGCGGATGTGGCATTGATGCGCGAGGCACTTCTCGCAGCGATCACCGCACCATCGCTTTCCGGTGCGCGCGATATTCTCGGTCTCGTCGATATCGCGATGCTTACGGATGCCGACTACGAACCGGTTCTGTCGCTTGCCCGAGGCGCGCTTGATACAGGTTACAGCGACTGGATGGATTGACGCCTCCAAGGACGCCAACTCGTAAGACCGATTTTCCGCCCATCACGGCTGAACGTTCAAGTGACAAGAAAAGCATCACCAAATTTGTGATATTGTGATTTATACTTGTTCCAAGTTTGTGATTATGCGATCCTTTCTGGCACCGAAGCCAACGATTTCGACGTGTCTCACGTGTGAGGGGAAAGTGTTCAATGGCGCGCATCACGCTCAGGCAGTTGCTGGATCACGCGGCGGAGGAGGGGTACGGCGTTCCCGCCTTCAATATCAATAACATGGAACAGGCGCTCGCCATCTTGGAAGCCGCGGATGCGGCCCGCGCGCCCGTCATCATGCAGGCATCGCGTGGCGCGCGCGCCTATGCCCATGACATCATGCTCAAGCACATGATGGACGCGGTCGTCGAAATCTACCCGCATATCCCGGTTTGCGTGCATCTCGACCATGGCAACGATCCGGCGAGCTGCATGACGGCCATCCAGGCGGGCTTTACCTCCGTGATGATGGATGGCTCGCTGAAAGCGGATGCGAAGACGCCCGCCGACTGGGACTACAATGTCGGCGTGACCAAAAGGGTGACCGAGATGGCGCATCTCGGCGGCATTTCCGTTGAAGGCGAGCTCGGTGTGCTTGGCTCTCTGGAGACGGGCATGGGAGAGGCCGAAGACGGGCACGGCGCCGAAGGCAAACTGTCTCACGATCAGCTGCTGACGAACCCGGATGAGGCGGCGAAATTCGTGCGCGAAACACGGGTCGATGCACTGGCGATCGCCATGGGCACCTCGCACGGCGCATACAAATTCACGCGCAAGCCAGATGGTTCGGTGCTGGCGATGAATGTCATCGAAGAGATCCACCGTAAGCTCCCAAACACGCATCTCGTCATGCACGGCTCGTCGTCAGTTCCAATCGAGCTGCAGGAGATCATCAACAAATATGGCGGCCGGATGGAACCCACATGGGGCGTGCCCATCGAGGAAATTCAGCGCGGCATCAAGAATGGCGTTCGCAAGGTCAATATCGACACCGACGGCCGGATGGCCATGACCGGGCAGATCCGCCGGATATTGCAGGAAGATCCGAGCGAATTCGATCCCCGCAAATATCTGAAGCCAGCAATGGCCGCGCTCACCAAGCTTTGCAAGGAGCGCTTCGAGCAGTTCGGCACCGCCGGCATGGCGGAGCGGATTACGCCCCTTCCTGTTTCGGCGATGGCAAAGCGCTATGCGTCCGGTGCGCTCGATCCGGTCTTTTCCTAAAGCGTGCCGCGCATGTCGCTATCGCAAACCGCTGCACAGTTTTGCGCGACATGCTTTAGATCTCATCGGCTGACGGGGCGGGCGCTTTTTTCCGGTTCGATGTCTGGTGTGCCGGCTGCCAGCGTCTGGCCGTGAAACGCCTTGAGCAGGGAGACGACATCGTTGATCTCATGTTCGACACGCGGAACATCCCAGCCGAGCGCTTTCGCGGCGATGCCTGCAATATCGACTAAACCTTCGTAGGTCAGTTGGCCCTCGATCGCGATCGTCGTACGCCGCAAAACGATATCGGCGAGATGGATCACAAGCTCATTGCGCGCGATCCAGTCTATTTCCCGAAAGCTGTAATGTGCGGCTCCCGACAGGCGCCGTTCGTCGGAATGATCGGAGGGGAAAGTTGCCACCGCCTCGGCCGTCGTTCCGTAGCGGTTCAGAAGCTGTTCTGCGCGCGCGGCCGTAAGGCCTGCAGTCTTCGCGATCCTGTCAACGAAGACCCGTCTTGCCTGCGCGTCTGCCGGAAATGCCTTTCCGCCGCCGATCGCAAGGTAGCGGGTCGACTGCTTGCGCGAACGCTCCAGCCGGGAAAGAACACTATCGGCAACCTCCTCGGCAAAACCACGAAACGTCGTCCATTTGCCGCCGACCAGCGACATGATGGCAAAAGGCCGCTTGCCATCCGCTTCGATGACCGGCGCTGAATGGTCGCGGCTGATCAGGCCGGGCGCTGTTCCATCGGAGGCGGGAAGCGGCCGGATGCCGCTATAGGTGTAGACGATCTGGTCGCGATCGAAGCGCAATGTCGGCAGCAGTGATCTGAGGCTCTGCAGGAAGTAATCGATTTCGGGTTCCTCGCAGCGTACTGTGTCGGGATCCCGGCTCGGGATATCCGTCGAGCCGACGAGCGCAAGCCCGAGATAGCCGTAGACCAGGCAGATGCGGCCGTCATCGGCTTCGAAATAGATCATGTGGCCGTTGAGGCTGCGCACCAGTTCGGGATGATCGATCAGGATATGCGAACCCTTCGTGCCGCCGATCAGGTGCGAGGGCGCGCCGAGCGCTTCGTTGACATGATCGATCCACGGGCCTGCCGCGTTCACGACGAGCCTCGGACGCACCGAGAATTCGCCGCCATCCTCCCGTCGGAAGTTCAGACGGCCTTCCGCGCAGGCGGTCAGTGTGACGAAATTTGCCGCGGTGCAATGCGGGTTCGCCTCCAGCCCATCCTTGACGAGTTCATAGACGAGGCGTTCCGGCCGGCTGATTTTTGCGTCGTAGTAGATGCCCCCGGCGACAATCGCCGGAGTCACATGCGGCATTTCCCGCCTGGCCTTCTTTTTCAGGATCAGCCGGTGGCGCGGCATCACGCGGTCGCGTGAACCGAAGAAGTC
Source organism: Rhizobium sp. 01T444 (assembly GCF_056398305.1). NCBI lineage: Bacteria > Pseudomonadati > Pseudomonadota > Alphaproteobacteria > Hyphomicrobiales > Rhizobiaceae > Rhizobium > Rhizobium sp. 01T444. The sequence goes on along the minus strand of NZ_JBFTPD010000007.1, from coordinate 184,456 downwards.
GTAAAGGGAAAGACCGATCTTGATGAGAACGGCGCCGCGACTGCGGGGCGCAGTCTTTGAGCCGAACAATGTCTGCAGTGCCGCCCAGATGCCGCGTGTCCAGGAAAAGATCGGAATGAATGTCGGCAGCGCTTCGACGCAATGCGGTGCGTTTTTCAAGAGCAGATTACGCTCCAGAGTAGACTGGGCAACCAGGCCGAATTCTCCGGTTTCCAGATATTTCAATCCACCATGAATGAGGCGAGACGGTGCAGCACTTGTCCCGGAACCAAAGTCCGATTTGTCGACGATCATGCAGCTGACGCTCTGAGCCGCGAGGTCGCGAAACAGTCCAGCGCCATTGATGCCTGCTCCAAGGATCACGACGTCGACATCGTGCTCGCGGATATCCGGGCTGCGCCCAAGCGTGTCAGGGGTCATGGTGCTGTTGTCCTAAACTGCGGCCTCTGCCGCGCTGTCCTGCGCAAGGCCGGCGATCTTCGGCCAAAGCGGTGTCATTGTTTCTGCAATTTCGAGGAAGAGTCGGTAGCGCTTTTCGTAGTCGGCGCTGCGGGCAGCGTCCGGCTTGCAGGTCTTGCCCTGCTTGTCCTTTGTCGGAGCGCTTTGTGGGTCCGGGTAAAGACCGGCGCCTGCGCCAGCGCAAATGGCAGCCCCCCAAGCCGCTGCCTCGTCGGTGCCGGTTACCGTCACCGGCATTGCAAGCACATCGGCAAACAGCTGCGCGACTGCGGGATTGCGTGACACGCCGCCGGCAAGGCGCGCTTCCTTGACGGCAAAGCCGTCACGCAGGGCATCGACATGGATGCGATGGTTGAACGCGATGCCTTCCATGACGGCCCTCAGCATGTCGCCGCGGTCATGCCAGCCGCCGAGCCCGAAGAAGCTTGCGCTTGCCGATGCGCCGTAAGGAGAGCCGAAGAGATAGGGGTGGAAAAGCACCGATGACGGCCGGTCAAAAGCCGCCTCAATCTCCGATGCCAGCAAAGCGTGAATGGACATGCCCTTGGTTTCGCAGTCCGTCCATTCTCGACCACATAGTTTTTCGATGAACCATTCGTAGTTCGCGCTCGATGCAGGCGAAATCGACATGCTGTTCCAGACGCCTGGCGCAATACCATTGCGGCAGAACCAGCGTCGATCGACGCGCGGTTCGAAAGACAGCGTCTCATTGATCGAATAGGTTCCGGCAATGACGGCGACGATGCCGTCGGCATAACCACCCGCGCCGAGCGCCGAAGCGGTCACGTCATGCAATCCGGCAGCCACGGGCGTGCCCTCAAGGAGGCCCGTCAACCGTGCTGCATCGGCCGTTATTCGTCCAACGATCTCGTCCGAGCGCGAGGCCGGCGGCAGTGCTCTGGCAAGCGCCTGCAAGCCGAACAGGCGCAGTGCGTCCTCACTATAGTCTTGTGTCCTGACATCGGTGAAGGAGGTGCTTGCTTCGGTGCGATCGGTGCCGACGGTGCCGGTCAGGCAAAATCGCAGCCAGTCCTTGCAGCTCATGATGTGGCCGATACGCTTAAACCGTTCCGGCTCATGATCCCGAATCCAGGCCAGCAGCGCCGACGGGGCGGAGACATGCGGCACCTGACCTGTGAGCGCGATCGCCTCGTCGGCGACCTTGTTGGCAGTCCATTGATCGACGATATCACCCGCCCGGCTGTCCAAGGATACGATGCCGTTGCCAAGCGGCTCCTGCGCCTGATCCAGTACATAAATGCCATCGCCATGCGCCGTTGCCGCCACGGCCTGGATATCGCTTGCCGGACGGCCGCTGAGGATGACCGCCTCGCGGATCGCCTCAGCCGTCGCGGTCCACAACTCGCGCATGTCCCGTTCCACGAAACGCGGCCGCGGGATGAGCTGGCTAACGCGCCGCCGGGCGACGGCGATCGGCGTGCCGTCGATATCGAAAATGACGGCTTTCGTGACGGTCAGGCCGCTATCAATCCCGAGAAGGCTCGGCATGCACATTCACCTTTCTATCGCGACCGGGCGGTCCGGTCACATGCGCCCGTTGCCCGTCCTGGCAATCACGACATTGATATCCCTGGAGCGCATCCGGTCGATGTGAACGGGGAGGGTCTTGTCGTCGACGATGACGACGTCGAATTCATCGAGCGCCGCGAAGCTGTGAAGCGCGCGCCGTTCGAATTTGGTGTGGTCGGCAAGCAGGATGCGTTTGACAGAACAGTCGAACATGGCGCGCTTGGTATCGACGGTCTCGGGCGATTGATGCAGCACGATGCCGTCGTTAATGGCCGACATGGAAATAAATGCGATATCCGCCCGCAAGCCCCTGATCTCGTTGATCGTCATGCGTCCCATGAAGGCATTGCACCAGTTGTAATACTGGCCGCCGAGCGCGAGCAGGGTGACGTCGTGCATGCCGGTCAACGCGTTCATCAGCGTCAGCGAATTGGTGATGGCGGTGATCGGCACCTTCGAGGAGAGATGCGATGCCATCTGCAGGACAGTCGTGGAATCGTCGAAAAAGATAGCCTGTCCCGGTTCGACGAACTGCATGGCAGCCTCGGCGATCACTTTCTTTTCCGCCGACTGCCGGCTCGAGCGATAGACATCGCTGGATTCGATAAGGTTGGTGGCAGCCGCCGTGACGATGCCGCGTGTCTTCCGGAAGATCCCGCGGCTCACGAGCTCATCCACATCGCGATGCGCCGTCATCAGGCTGATGCCAAAACGATCGGTCAGATCCTCGATCCGCATCGAACCCTCGCTCATGACGGCCTCCGCGATCATACGCCGGCGCGCGACCTGGCGTGTCTGACGGCTGTCGCTGGTCAGCTGATCCAACAGCTCATCGCCCTGATTGGTCTTCTGTGTCACGGGTCACCCTTGTCGCTGAATTCCATATCCCAGCTTCGTATAGTGATTGCCATGCCAAGGCAAAGAAGGCGAAAGCGGCTTGATGCGGTCGAAAAGGTCAAGGAGGGCGCCCGGTCGAGCGCCCTCTTTCTCATTACTGTGACAGAACGAACGGGCCGGTGTACTTGTCGATATTGTCCTTGGTGATCAGGAGGCAATCGAACAGCTGCTTTTCGCTCTTGGCGCCGGTGCTGCCCGTCTTGATGACGTTATCAGCCTGCTTGACGGCTTCCTCGGAGAAGACGGCGACGGGCTGCAGGACGGTATATTGCAGTTCGCCCGCCTTGATCGCGGCGACCGCATCCGGCGAACCGTCGAAGCCGCCGACCTTGATGTTGGCGAGCTTGCCGGCTTCCTTCAGTGCCGCGATGGCGCCGAGCGCCATTTCGTCATTGCCGGAGATTACGCCGATGATGTCGGGATTGGCCTGCAGCATGGACTGCATCTTGTTGTGACCCTGGGTGCGGTCCCAGTTGGCAACTTCCTTGGCGACCTTCTGGAGATCGGGGTACTGGGTCAGAACGGTCTCATAGCCGTTCGAGCGCGTGGCGGCATTGTTGTCCGACGGGGCACCGAGGAGCTCGGCATACTTGCCCTTGTCACCGACCGCTTCGACCCACTGCTGCGCACCGATTGCGGCACCCTGGGCGTTGTTCGAAACGAGCTGCGCCTTGGCGAGGCCTTCCTGGTTGATCTCGGCATTGACGAGGATGACCGGGATACCTGCGGCAACTGCCTTCTTGACCGCGCCGATGGAACCATCGGCATTTGCCGGGTCAAGAATGATCGCGACCGACTTGTTGGTGATGGCGGTATCGATCATGTTGCTTTCGGTGTTGGTGTCGCCCTTATGCGCACTGACCGAGGCGGTGTAACCGAGCTTTTCGGCTGTCGCCTTGGCAACGTTGCCCTCCGTCAGCCAGTAGGGGTTGGACGGATCATTGACGATGATCGTCATCTGGCCTGCCGCCCAGGCGGAGCTGACGAGGATCGGGGCGACAGCCGCGGCTGCCAGAAGAATGCGCATGCCTTTCTTAAACATAGTCTCTCTCCCATTTGTGAGTTCAGGTGCTGCCGGAAACCGGCGGTGCTTTCCGCGATCGGCCTTTTGGAATTCCATTTGCCTTCGCGGATAAGTTCTGTTGCGGACGTCAGGACGATTTTGCCCGGCGCCCGTATTGGATGCTGTTCATGAGGACAGCGAGGACGATGACTGCGCCAGTGAAGACGGTCTGCCAGTAGGCCGAGACGCCGATGATGACGAGGCCATCCGACAGGAAGCCGATCACAAAGGCGCCGAGCATCGTGCCGCGCACCGTGCCGCGCCCGCCCGTCAGCGCCGCACCGCCGATGACGACTGCCGCGATTGCCGTCAATTCGTAGGTCGTGCCGGCAGTCGGGCCGGCGGAGGTCAGCTGCGACGACAGGACCAGGCCAGCAATTGCCGCGCAGACGCCCGAGAGGACATAGACGATAATCTTGACGCGCTTGACCGGCACGCCCGAGAGATCGGCCGCACGCTCGTTGCCGCCGGAGGCATAAAGCCAGCGACCAAAGGCCGTGCGGCTAAGGACGATGCCGCAGATGATCGCGAGCACGGCGAGCACGATGACGCCGATCGGAATGCCCGCGAGACGGTTGAAGCCGAGCCAGTCGAAGCCGGTATTGCCAAGCTCCGGACGGCCGCCGAGATTGTTGTAGGTGAGGCCATTGGTCATCAGCAGCGCGATACCACGGGCGACGTAGAGTACGCCAAGCGAGGCGACGAAGGCCGGAACCTTCAAGTAGGCGACCAGCACGCCATTGACCGCGCCGACGACAGCGCCGAGGGCGCAGGTAATGACTACCACGGCCCAGACCGGCGGATAAAGAATGACGCCAAACGAACTCAGCGTCACGCCCTGCATGAGGAAGCCGGCAATGCAGCCGGCAAGCCCGAGCGTCGAGCCGACCGAAAGATCGATGCCACCATTCAGGATCACCAGCAGCATGCCGATCGCCAGGATGCCGAAGATGGCAACATGCGAGGCCATGGTCAGGAAGTTACTGAGGCTGAAGTAATAGGGTGACAGGAACGAGAAGACGGCGATGATGACGATCAACGCGAAGAAGGCGCGGCCTTCCAGGATAAGGCGCACGAGGTTGGTGTTGCGCTTCTGCCCATGCGACACTGACTTCTTTTCGGTGATGTTCGTGACTGACATAATCAGTGCTCCATAATTCCGGGCTAGTGCGCGACCACAGCTTCGCCTGAGGCGGCCATGATCTTTTCCTTGGTGACGTCAGCGCCGAATTCAGCCGAGATCCGGCCGCGATGCATGACGATGATGCGGTGCGCGATGCTCAGGCATTCGTTGACCTCGGAAGTCGAGTAGATGACAGCGAGACCCTGCCGGGCACGTTCGGCCAGCAGCTTGAAGACTTCCGCCTTGGCGCCGATGTCGATGCCGCGGCTCGGCTCGTCGAGAAGAATGACCTTCGGGTCGGTCGCCAGCATCTTGCCGATAACCACCTTCTGCTGGTTGCCGCCCGACAGCGAGCCGATGGCGGCCTCTCCTCCATCGGTCTTGACGCGGACTTTGCGAATGGAGGCATCAACAAGCTCGCGCTCGCGACGGCCGGATGTGAACAGTCCCTTGGTAAAGGCGCCGATGCTGGCAAGCGACAGGTTGGAACCGACCGTCATTGTCTGGACGAGGCCATCGCGCTGGCGATCCTCGGGTACCAGCACGAGGCCGCTTGCGATGCGTCCGGCGATGCTCAAATGCCCGACATCCTGGCCCTCAAGCCGAATGGCGCCGCTGCTTGCACGCAACCGTCCGGCCACGCATTCCAGAAGCTCGGTGCGTCCGGCGCCCATCAGGCCGTAGATGCAGACGACCTCCCCGGCACGCACGTCCAGCGAGAGACGGTCGACGGAATTGAAGGCCGATCCGGAGGGGCCTGGAACCGTCAGATTATCGATCGACAGCGCAGCCTTGCCGAATTCATAGCCTTCGGGCGGATTGCCGAGATCGAAATTGTCACCCACCATGTTGCGGACGATCCATTCGAGATCGATGTCCTTGCGTTGCGCGTAGGCCGTCATGGTGCCATCACGCAAGACGACGGCGTGATTGGTGATCTGCAGGGCTTCCTCAAGGTGATGTGAGATGTAGACGATCGACACGCCGCGATTCGTCAGATCGTGGATGACCTTGAAAAGCACTTCGACTTCAGCTGCGCTGAGCGCCGAGGTCGGCTCATCCATGATCAGGATACGAGAATTGACGGAAAGCGCTCTGGCTATTTCGACGATCTGTTGCTGGCCGAGACGCAGATCTTCCACCTTGGTCAGTGGATCGATCTCCTCTTCCAGTTCTTCCATCAAAATGCGCGTCTGGCGCTCTTCTTCCGCGAAATCGACCACGCCGCCCTTGATGATCTCGCGGCCCATGAAGATGTTGTCCCGCACGCTGAGATTAGGCGCGAGGCTGAGCTCCTGGTGAATGATCGAGATGCCGCATTCGCGGGCATGGGTCGAAGAGCTGAAGCTGATCGGCGCACCGTCAAGAATGATTTCGCCCGACGTCGGCTGGACGACGCCGGAAAGGATCTTCATCAGCGTCGATTTGCCCGCCCCATTCTCACCGAACAACGTGGTGATCTGGCCGCGATGGATATCGAAATTGACGCCCTTGAGGGCATGCACGCTGCCATAGGATTTGGCAATATTGCGGGCAGCCAAGACGACCTCGCCAAGGACTTCGGGTGTGGAAATCGGCTCGCTCATTTGACGTCGACCTTGACCGGGGTTACGAGCCAGTTTTTCGGGTTGATGAGTTTGAAGACGCCGACGACGGTTGCCGTCTTGCCATCGAGCTGGTCCGGATCAAGGCCGGCGAATACGGCTTTCTTCATCTCGTTATTGATGGCCGAGCCGGCATCCTGATACTGAATCTGATTGGTGAACTGACCGAATTCGATCGTGCCTGTGGCATCGCGGAGGTCCGTGCCATTGACCGCAGGGCCGGTCTGGACACGGACCACCGTCTCGGGAGGCAAGCCGTCGATCTTCATTTCGTTGGTATTGGATTTGCGCGCGCCGAAGGTGCCGTTCAAGGTCACTGGGATGACCGGACCGGTGCTCGTGGCAACGCCGTATTTCTCGCCGGCAGCCTTCTTGTCCGCCACGATCGCCGTCGCCAGCTCTGACGCAGCCACGGCCCTCTTTTCGACGTCCGCCTGGATCTTCGGAAACTGCTCGGCGCCGAAGGTTTCCGGAGAAAAGGCCTGCTGCCGCACATCGCTCTCCGAGCCGATCTTGACGACCTTGGTGTCGAGCGCGATTGCGCCGATGACCACGATTGCCGCAATGGCACTAACGATGATCTTCAAGTTGCCTTTGCCTGGCGCGGATGCTGCATGAGCGGGCTGAGTATTCATTGCTGACGACCTTTGCGGCTGGTCGGATTACGTCGGGAGGATGAACCTGGCGAAAGCCTCGCGGCTGCTTCATCGAAGACGGGGCGCTTCGAAAACCGCATCGAGGTGCGGAAACCTGCCGAGCCTAGCGGCGTGATGATGAGCGGGAAAAATGCACATCTGAACCTCCTCCATGTCGGACCGGCGCTTGTCTCCTCCAACCGCCTGGACCGCAATTCCTCTCAGCAGCGATGCCTGCGTGATAGGTAAATGGTGTTTATGCCAAAAATGATGTTATCAAATTGTCCGTCTGTCAACAGGCGTTTTGTGAATTGGCGCTGACAACATAACATTCAAAATGTGCTTGACGCGACGAGAAGGCACCTGATCTTATGCGTGCGCACCGGCTGGGAAGGTGTTCATTCGCCGAAATTCACGGAAATATATAATTGATTTAAAAGGCAAAATTAATTTGGAGTAAGCTCTCATGGCATGCAGCTGCCGCCGCAAATCGCTGAGGCTGTCACCAATGCTCGTCGCGTTGGTTGGTTATATTTTATCTGAAAAAAATTTCATTGCGAGAAAAATCTTACTGGAAGAATGATATCTTTGTGTTATATTTTTATGAGGCTTATGGGAGGTTTTGAAAAGGATCGGGTCTCAAGCTCTCGGAGCGCGATCTGCGCGCCAGCTGACTTGCCCGTGAATTCGAAATGTGGTCGCTTGCGCCCTTTGCTGGCGGTGCCGACCGGGAGGATATGAGACATGAAATCGACGCGCGTTTTGCCCCTCGTGACGCTCGACGTGATTGCCGGATAATCCGCGATGGACGTCAGCCAACAGGTCATCATCGGTATCGATGCGGGAACATCGGTCATCAAGGCGGTCGCCTTCGACCTTTTCGGCCGTCAGATCGCGGCCGCATCCGTTCGCAACAAATATTCAAGCGGCAGCGATGGTTCGGCCACGCAATCGCTCGCGCAGACCTGGGAGGATTGTGTCGGTGCGCTTCGCGGCCTTGGCGGGAAGGTCGAGGATCTTGCATCGCGCACCGCGGCGATCGCGGTGACGGGGCAGGGGGACGGAACATGGTTGGTGGGTTCCGGCAATCTGCCTGTCGCCGATGCCTGGCTCTGGCTCGACGCGCGTGCCGCGCCGACCGTGGTGTCACTTGCCGGCCAGGAAACAGACAGGGCGCGTTTCGAGCAGACGGGCACGGGACTGAATACCTGCCAGCAGGGCGCGCAGCTCGCTCATATGGATCGGGTGGCGCCGGAGCTTCTGGACCGGGCGGAAACGGCGCTGCACTGCAAGGACTGGCTCTACCTCAATTTTACCGGTGTGCGGGCGACCGACCCTTCGGAGGCAAGCTTCACCTTCGGTGATTTCAGGACGCGGCGATATTCGCCTGTTGCCATCGACGCGCTCGGGTTGACGCATCGCCGCGCGCTTCTGCCCGATATTGTCGATGGAACAGAAATCAGCCATCCGCTGACGGCGGAAGCGGYGCGGGCCTGCGGCCTGCTGGCCGGTACGCCGGTCAGCCTCGGTTATGTGGACATGGTGATGACGGCGCTCGGCGCCGGTGTTCGCAGCGGTGGGCGCAACGCAGCCTGTTCGACGATCGGTTCGACTGGCGTGCATCTGCGCGCAAAGCCGGTGGCCGACGTTCATCTCAACCGCGAGGGCACTGGATACGTCATCGCCCTGCCGATCCCGGGCACCGTTACCCAGGTGCAGACCAATATGGGTGCGACGATCAATATCGACTGGCTGCTGGAGATGGCCGCTTATCTGATGGCGGAGGCCGGAAAGCCTGTCACCCACGCCGAGCTCGTCGCCAGGATCGACCGCTGGTTTTTCGAAAGCCAGCCCGGATCGGTCGTCTATCATCCCTATATTTCCGAGGCCGGAGAACGTGGCCCCTTCGTCAATGCGCGGGCCCGGGCAGGCTTTTCTGGTCTTTCGGTTCGCCACGGGTTTCCAGACCTCGTTCGCGCGGTTGTCGAAGGTCTGGCGCTGGCGACGCGCGATTGTTACGCCGCCATGGGCGATATGCCGGAAGAGTTGCGCGTCACCGGCGGCGCCGTGCGTTCTAGCGCGCTGCGACGCTCCCTGACCGCGTCACTCAAGGCGCCGATCCGCCTGTCCCGCCGTGAAGAGACCGGAGCGGCTGGCGCCGCCATGATGGCTGCTGTGGCGATCGGCGCCTACAAGACAATGGACGACTGCATCGCCGACTGGGTCACGCCGCTGCTCGGCGAAGCCGAGGAGCCGATCGGCGAGGAAGCCGCCCGCTTCGATCTGCTTTATTCCGCTTATGCCGATATCCGAAGGGCCATGCCCGCCGCCTGGGAAACACTGGCCCGAACCGCGGCGATGTCGCCCGCAAAATGAATCGCTGATGCAAAAGGCATCCGAGGGAGCATGACATGACCGAACCCCAAATCCTGGATCTTTTCGTCATCGGCGGCGGTATCAACGGCGCGGGAATTGCGCGCGACGCCGCCGGGCGCGGCTTGAAAGTCGCCTTATGCGAAAAGGACGACCTGGCTCAGGGCACCTCCTCCCGCTCGGGCAAGCTCGTGCATGGCGGCCTTCGCTATCTGGAATATTACGAATTCCGCCTAGTGCGGGAGGCGCTGATCGAACGCGAGGTGCTGCTCAACGCGGCCCCGCATATCATCTGGCCGATGCGTTTCGTGCTGCCGCACAGTCCCGAGGATCGCCCCGCCTGGCTCGTCCGGCTCGGCCTCTTCCTTTACGATCATCTCGGAGGTCGCAAGAAGTTGCCTGGCACCCGCACGCTCAATCTGCTGCGTGATCCCGAAGGTACGCCCATACTCGATCAATATACCCGCGGTTTCGAATATTCGGATTGCTGGGTGGATGATGCCCGCCTCGTCACCTTGAATGCGGTGAGCGCGGCTGAGAAGGGTGCCCTGGTGCTTACCCGCTCGCCGGCGGTGTCGGCGCGCCGGGAAAACGGCCAATGGACGATCACGACAAAAAGCAGCACGAGCGGCGAGACGCGGACCTTCCGTGCCAAATGTCTCGTCAATTGCGCCGGCCCGTGGGTCACCGACATCATCAACCGCGTCGCCGGCTCCAATTCCAGCCGCAATGTGCGTCTCGTCAAGGGCAGCCACATCATCGTGCCGAAATTCTGGGCTGGCTCCAATGCTTACCTGGTTCAAAACCACGACAAACGCGTCATCTTCATCAACCCTTATGAGGGCGACAAGGCGCTGATCGGCACGACGGACATCGCCTATGAAGGCCGGGCTGAGGATGTGGCGGCCGACGAGGCGGAAATCGACTATCTGCTGAAGGCGGTGAACCGATATTTCAAGGAGAAGCTGCGCCGTCAGGATGTGCTGCACAGCTTCTCCGGCGTGCGCCCGCTGTTTGACGACGGCAAAGGGAATCCTTCGGCGGTGACTCGCGACTACGTGTTCGATCTTGACGAGACCGGGGGAGCGCCGCTTCTCAATGTCTTCGGCGGCAAGATTACGACATTCAGAGAGCTTGCCGAACGTGGCATGCAGCGCCTCAAACACGTTTTCCCGAACATGGGCGGCGATTGGACGGAAAAGGCGCCGCTGCCGGGTGGAGAGATGCCCAATGCCGACTACGAGACCTTCGCCAACAGCCTGCGTGACACCTATCCGTGGATGCCGCGAAAACTCGTCCATCACTATGGCCGTCTCTATGGCACGCGCACGAAGAACCTGGTGGCCGCGGCAACGGACCTGCAAGGCCTCGGGCGCTATTTCGGCGGGCAGCTTTACGAGGCGGAAGCCTGTTATCTCGCCGCCACCGAATGGGCGGAGACGGCCGAGGACATCCTCTATCGCCGCACCAAGCACTACCTGCATCTGAGCGAGGCAGAGCGGGCAGCCTTTGCCGACTGGTTTGCTTCATCCCATCTTGCCGCCGCCTGAGGAGGCCTTGATGCCGCTTTCGCTTTCGCTGAACACCAATCCGCTGGTGAACCGTTTTGCCGACCCGGACGACCTGATCGAGACGGTGGCTCGGGACCTGCGCATCCGCGACCTCCAGCTGACGCATGAATTCATCAATCCGAGCTGGCAGGCCCCGGTCATCCGCCGTCTGACCCGCCAGATGAAAGCAGCGTTGGAGCGCACCGGCGTTCGCGTTACCTCGGGCATGACTGGACCTTATGGACGGCTGAACCATTTCGGGCACCCGGATGCCGAGGTCCGCCGCTATTACGTGGATTGGTTCAAGACCTTCGCCGACATTACCGCTGATCTCGGCGGGCATTCCGTCGGCACGCAATTTGCGATCTTCACCTACAAGGACTTCGACGATGCAAGCCGGCGCGAGGAATTGATCAAGATCGCTATCGACTGCTGGTGCGAAGTCGCGGAGCATGCCAGGGCCGCTGGTCTTTCCTATGTCTTCTGGGAGCCAATGAGCATCGGCCGCGAATTCGGGGACACGATCGAATCCTGCCTTGCGTTGCAGGCACGACTGACTGCCGCCGATATGGCGGTGCCGATGTGGATGATGGCGGATATCGACCATGGCGACGTCACGTCCGCCAATCCCGACGACTACGACCCCTATGCCTGGGCGCGGGCCGTACCGAAGCAGTCGCCGATCATCCATATCAAGCAGAGCCTGATGGACAAGGGCGGCCACCGGCCGTTCACAGCGGAATTCAATGCCAAGGGCCGAATTCAACCCGCTCCGCTGTTGGAAGCTTTCGCGGCAGGCGGCGCCGATGAGAATGAGATCTGCCTCGAACTTTCCTTCAAGGAACGTGAGCCGAACGATCGCGACGTTATCGCGCAGATTGCCGAAAGCGTCGCCTTCTGGGCGCCGCATATCGACACCGGCGCCGCAGACTTGAAGATATGATCCGGCGATTTACAAAGGCTGGTCGTTATCAGGCGGCATAGCCGTCGAAGAATGGGAAGGATGCGGCGATGACGGATGCCGATGATACGCTTGCCGTGCGGGCCGCCTGGCTTCATTACGCCGGCGGACTGACGCAGTCTGACGTTGCCCGGCGCCTTGGCATTCCCTCGGTCAAGGCGCATCGACTGATTGCGCGGGCTGTTGCCGATGGCGTCGTCAAGGTCACGATCGACGGCGATATCGTTGAATGCGTCGAACTGGAGACGCGGCTCGCGGAGCGCTTCGGATTGCAATATTGCGAGGTCGCGCCCGATCTTGGCGAAGAGGGCCTGCCGCTGCGCGCGCTCGGTCATGCGGGAGCGGGCTATCTGAAGCGCGAGATCGAACACGGTAACCACTCGGTCATTGGCCTTGGCCACGGCCGTACGCTCTCGGCTGCCGTTCAATATATGCCGCGGACGAATGCCAAGCATATGCGCTTCGTTTCCCTGCTTGGCGGCCTCACGCGAAACTACGGCGCCAATCCCTATGACGTCATGCACCGTATCGCGGAAAAGACGGGCACACATGCCTATGTCATGCCGGTTCCCTTCTTCGCCAACACTGCCGAGGATCGGGAGGTGCTCAGGGCGCAACGCGGCGTCAAGGAAGTGTTCGATCTCGCCAATGACGCCGACCTGAAGCTCGTCGGCTTGGGGACAGTGGACGCCGAGGCCCAGCTGGTGCTCTCCGGCCTGGTCGAGCCGGGTGAGATCGAGGACATCGCCGCCGCCGGTGGCGTCGGCGAAATCCTCGGCCACTTTTTCAATGCGGATGGCCAGATCCTCGATACGGCTCTGACCGGTCGCACGCTTTCGGCCTCCTTTCCGACAACGACAAAGGAGCGCCTCGTGGCCCTGGCGGGCGGGCAGGCCAAGGTGGCCGCGATACGGGCCATCCTGCGCAGCCGCCGTCTTCACGGGCTCATTACTGATGAACGGACCGCGCGTGCGCTCTTGGATTGATGATTTCTGCCACATGTCTCAGCGCATAATCACACTGTGTAGTGTTGAAATTAACATTTTAGATGTTACATTGTTATTGAACTGGGATTGAGACGTATGAAACGGGAAGAGCGCCAGCAGCTGATCGTCAATCTGCTCGTTGAGGGCAAGACCGTCGAAGTGGACGACCTTGCCGAACGGTTTTCCGTCTCCAAGATGACCATTCACCGCGATCTCGACGACCTCGAACAGGCAGGTGTGCTGCGTAAGGTGCGCGGTGGCGCGACGATCGATGCCGGAACGCAATTCGAGAGCGATTTTCGCATTCGTGAACGTCAGGGCGGCGAAGCCAAGGTTGCGATGGCGCAGGAAGCGCTGGCCCTGGTCGAACCTGGCATGACGGTCATGGTCAATGACGGCTCGATGGCCGCGGTACTCGGCGAGATGCTGCTGCGTAAGCGGCCGCTGACGGTGATTACCAACAACGCAGCGATCATGGAGCGGTTGAAGGGTGAAAACGGCATAACCCTGATTGCGCTCGGAGGCATCTATTCCGCGAAATTCAACGCCTATCTCGGCGTCGTGACAGAAGAAGCGCTGTCACGCCTGAGGGCGGATATCGCTTTCATTTCGACGCCGGCGGTCAGCGGCAGGCTCGCCTATCACATGGACGACAATGTCGTTCGCGCCAAGCGAGCGATGATCTCGTCTTCGGCCAGAAGCTGCCTCCTGGTCAACCACCAGCGCATCGGCCACACGGCGTTGCATGTCATGGCGGACCTTGCTGATTTCGACACTATTATCACCGATAGCGCGCCGACGGCCGCTGTTCTCAACGAATTCGATCGGGCGGGCATCAAGCTCACCATCGCTCCAGCACAGGATCAGGCATGACGGAGAAACCGCGCTTCTGGATCGGCACCAGCTGGAAGATGAACAAGACGCTCGCGGAGGCCGAGCATTTCGCCCGCGGCCTCGCGGTGGCTGACGCTGCGCGCGAACCTGTCATCCAGCGCTTCGTGATCCCGCCGTTTACAGCCGTGCGGGAGGTCAAGCGCATGCTTGCAAAGACCTCCGTCAAGGTCGGTGCGCAGAACATGCATTGGGCGGATCAGGGCGCCTGGACGGGTGAAATCTCCCCCTTGATGCTGAAGGATTGCGATCTCGATATCGTCGAGCTTGGGCATTCCGAGCGGCGCGAGTTCTTCGGGGAGACGGATGAGACGGTCGGGCTGAAGACGGAGGCGGCGGTTCGTTATGGCCTGATCCCGCTTATCTGCATCGGCGAAACCCTTGCCGACCGGGAGAGCGGAAAAGCCGCGGAAATCCTTGCGGTCCAGGTGCATGGGGCGCTTTCGAAGCTTTCCGACGAGCAGAAATCGGCGGAAATCCTCCTTGCCTATGAGCCCGTATGGGCGATCGGCGAAAAAGGCATTCCGGCAACGGCGGATTATGCCGATGCACGCCAGGCCGAGATCATCACGGTCGCCGAAGGAGCGCTCGGGCGGAAAATCCCCTGCCTCTACGGCGGGTCGGTCAATCCACAGAACTGCGAGGAACTGATTTCGAGCCCGCATATCGACGGGCTCTTCATCGGCCGTTCCGCTTGGAACGTCGAAGGTTATCTCGACATCCTTTCGAAATGCGCCGCCAAACTCCAAGGAGAAAGACAATGAAGCTTGCAATTGCTGGAGACAGCGCCGGCGAAGGTCTCGCCAAGGTGCTCGCCGAACACCTCAAGGATCGGTTCGACGTCCATGAGGTGTCGCGCATCAAGGACGGGCTCGACCCGTTCTATGCTAACCTTTCGGATCGCGTTGCCTCGGGCGTGATCGATGGCACCTATGACAAGGCAATCCTGGTTTGTGGCACCGGCATCGGCGTCTGCATCTCGGCCAATAAAGTGCCTGGCATCCGTGCTGCTCTGACGCACGACACCTATTCGGCCGAGCGTGCTGCTCTTTCGAACAACGCGCAGATCATCACGATGGGCGCGCGCGTCATTGGACCTGAGCTCGCAAAGTCGATCGCCGACGCATTTCTCGCTCAGACATTCGACCAGAACGGCCGTTCGGCCGGCAATGTCTCCGCGATCGATGAGCTCGACGCAAAATACAGCGCGCGTTGAGAGCGTCACGCAAGCGGCCGGCTATCCGCCGGCCGCTGCGAGCGCATCAGCGTCGTCATCACTATCAACCTCAGCTTCAGGCGATGGCTGCGGTCGTGGTAGGGCCGGGTCTATCAAGTCCTTTTCGCCGTTAGAATCTCCCCTGCGGACGAAATCTTCTCGCCGGTCTCCGCGGTGTCGCGCCCGACCCAAAGTCGCCCCGATCTATTGAGAGGCCTAGACCGGTTTCTCATGAACAACGGCATCTCTAAATGCCTCGCAGATGACGCGATGACCGGCATCGTTGGGGTGTGTGAAATCAGGCGAGGCCAGTGCGCCATCGCCATATGCTTTCATTCGTTCATAGACAGGCGCGTAGAAGATGCGAAAATTTTGCGCCAGTTCTCGCACGGTTTGGACATAGACTTCAAAGCCCTGACGTGTCTGTCCGGTGAAGCCAGTGCTTCCTACCGAAAAACCTCGATCGGGAATATGGGGCGGGCTGCCGATCGCAAGCCTTTCCGCATGGCCTGCCTCGATCAGTTTCTCCAGCATATTCGCATAATCACGACGGAAGCTCTTCGCGTTCATGCTGTCCGGCGCGGCCGTATAGCGGGCGTCGTTATAGCCGTAGAGGATGAGGATCGCGTCGCGATGCGGGGCATCGAGCAGCGCCCCGGCAAATCGGCTGACGCCGTTGTCTGCTCGCGCTTTGCCATCGGCAAGCAGTGAGGCCTGCAGCACCGTCCCCGGGATTGCGTGATTGTAAAGCGGTAAGGCGTCGAGCTCAGCTGGGAAGAGAGCCGGCCAGGCCAGATGCGGCTGGCTGGCGTTGAACCCGGCGGTGATGCTGTCGCCGAAGACGCGGATTCCGGAAATCCCCAGCGATTTCAAATGCTCTGCAAATGTCATCGATCGTCACACATTTTCGCGCTTGACAGCAACTCGGAAAATCCCGTTTATACGTATTAGCTGCTAATACGCATTAGCAGTCAAGAGGAGATCCGGAGGATGCGACGTGGCAGGCACTAAGCGCTTGACTCAGCACGATATTGCCAAACTGGCCGGCGTCAGTCAGGCGACCGTCTCGCTTGTGCTGAACGGTGCACCGACGGCCTTGGCGCGTATTCCCCAGGAAACCCGCGAGCGCGTCCAGCAGGTCATCCGCACGACGGGGTATGTGGCCGATCCGATCGCCCGGCGGATGGCCAAGGGTCTCAACCGCATTCTCGGCGTCTTCACCTACGAGCCGGCTTTTCCGAGCGAGCAGGCGGATTTCTTTGCGCCGTTCCTGCTCGGCATCGAGGAGGAAGCGCAGGCGCAGAATTATGACCTCTTGCTTCTGACCGGCGCCGGCGTCGGCCGGGAGCGGAAGATTTTCGCCGACGGCAACCGGCTGCGGATCGCCGATGGCTGCCTCGTCCTTGGCCGCGAATTCGATCGGGCCGAACTCAAGCGGCTGGTTACCGGCGATTATCCCTTCGTGGCGATCGGCCGACGTGAGGACGCCGGCGGACCCGTTCCCTACGTCGGCGGTGATTACGCGAATGGCACGCGGGCGCTGGTCGAAAAGGCGCGCGCACTCGGTCATGATCGGCTGGCCTTCATCGGCCCAAGCGGATCGGCTGAATCCATCGTTGACCGCTGGCGCGGATTTTCAGGCGCGATCACCGGAAGTGCCGACCTGGTTTTGCATGTGGACGAGGTCGGCCGGAGCGCCGTCGATACGCTCGATGCGATTGTCAGAAGCGGCGCGAGCGCGGTCTTCTTCGTCGAACTGGCCGACGCGGTGCGTGTTGAAGCGGCGGCGCGCGAGCGCGGCCTGTCCATTCCGAACGACTTTTCGGCCGTGGTGCTTGGAAGCCACGTACGGGCCGAGCGCAGCCATGTGCAGTTCACCTCCTTCAACATTCCTCGCGAGGAGATGGGGCGGCAGGCGACCGCAATGCTCGTGCGCCGCATCGAGGATGCCGCGCCCGTCGAACAAATTCTTCTGACCTGCGAACCCGTCGAGGGCCAAACCCTCGGACCAGCAAAGAAACGGACCTGAGAACGTGACAGACATGGCAGCAAAAGAGATGCGAGCGGATATTCTGGTGGTGGGCGGTGGCCTCGGCGGCGTGGCGGCGGCGCTCGGTGCCTGCCGGGCAGGCAAGAGCGTCATCATGACCGAGGAATTCGAATGGATCGGTGGCCAGTCGACCAGCCAAGGTGTGCCATCCGACGAACATAGCTGGGTCGAGCAGTTCGGCATCACGCGCTCCTATCGCAGGCTGCGCAACGGCGTGCGGCAATATTATCGCGACAACTATCCGCTGACCGAGGGCGCCCGCACCTGGGGCGATCTCAATCCCGGCGGCGGCTGGGTGAGCCGCATCTGCGCCGAGCCGCGCGTCAGCCTGGCGGTCATGGAAGCGATGCTGATGCCGTATCGAGGCGCCGGCCGTCTTAGGGTGTTGCAGCCCTATCGTCCCGCCGCCGCTGATGTCGAAGGCGACACCGTGCGCTCCGTCACCGTCCGCCATCGCTATACGGACCGTGAGGTCGTCATCTCGGCCGATTACATCCTTGACGCCACCGAGCTCGGCGATCTGCTGCCGATGACCGGCACGGATTATGTGAAAGGCTTCGAGGCACAGTCCGATACCGGCGAACCGAGCGCGCCGTCCGAAGCGCAGCCCGACAATGTTCAGGCAGTCTCGATCTGCTTTGCAGTCGATTGCGTCGATGGCGATCAGACGATCGACAAGCCTGACAATTACGACTACTGGCGCAAATACCAGCCGCAATTCTGGGGCGGCCCACTGCTCGGCTTCACCGCGCCCCACCCGCGCACGCTGGAATCCACCACGCGCAGTTTCACGCCCAATGTCGACGACAACCCGCTGCTCGTCGATGCCGATCAGCGCAAGGGTGGCGGTGACGAGAATCTCTGGCTCTTCCGCCGCATTGCGGCACGGCGCAATTTTGAGCCCGGCTTCTACCAGTCGGACATTTGCTTCGTAAACTGGCCGATGATCGACTACATGGACGGAACGATTATCGACGTGTCCGAGGAGGACAAGGCCCGACATCTGAAGGCGGCCGCCGATCTTTCCTATTCGGTCTTTTACTGGCTGCAAACCGAGGCGCCACGCATCGATGGCGGCCAGGGTTACCGGGGCTTGAGGCTTCGCGGCGACATCACCGGCACCGAGCACGGCCTCGCCATGGCGCCCTATATCCGTGAAGGCCGCCGCATCAAGCCAGTCACCCGCATTACCGAGCAGGATCTCTCCTATGCGGTGCGCGGCGACAAGGGCGCGATGAGCTATCGCGACAGCATCGGCATCGGCATGTACCGCATCGACCTTCATCCCTCGACCGGTGGCGACAATTATATCGACGTGCCGTCCTGCCCCTTCGAGATTCCGCTCGGCGCGCTGCTGCCGCAGCGCATGACGAACCTCATTGCCGCCGGCAAGAATATCGGCACCACCCATATCACCAATGGCTGCTACCGCCTGCACCCGGTCGAATGGAATATCGGCGAAGCGGCCGGCATGCTTGCGGCCCACTGCCTCGACAAGGGGCTGAAGCCTCACCAGGTCCAGGAAAACGACGCGCATCTCCACGACTTCCAGCAGGAACTCGTCCGGGAGGGCATCGAAATCCGCTGGCCGGTCATCGGGGCCTACTAAGCAGCCATCTCAGCAACCCATCTTTGGAGGAGGAACGGGAATGAACAAGAACAGGACACTGAAAACGGCAATTGCGGCGCTTGCCGTTGCCGTGCCGCTCGCCTGGAGCGGCATCGCCAAGGCTGAGGACGCGATCAAGCTGCGCATGACCATCTGGAGTGCGGCAGAAGCGCATCTGAAGCTGTTCAATGAGATCGCTGCCGGCTTCAAGAAGGACCACCCCAACGTCACCGCGACCTTCGAGTCGCTGCCGTTCGACACCTATACGACGGCGCTGACCACCCAGATTGCCGGCGGCAATGCGCCTGATATGGCCTGGATCTTCGAGACAGCTGCCTATGACTTCGTCAATTCCGGCGCGCTCTATCCGCTCACCGATACGCTGAAGGCGACGCCAGGCTACAATCTCGACGAGGTGAGCGCGACTGCCACGGAGCGCTGGCAAAAGGACGGCACGCTCTATGCCTATCCTTTCTCCACTTCACCCTTTGCGGTGTTCGTCAACAACGACCTGATCAAGGCGGCAGGGGCAAAGACACCTGCCGAGTTGATCGCGGCTGGCGAATGGACCTGGGACAATGCCATTGCTACCGCTTCGGCCGTTGGCGAGAAGGGCAAGGGTGGCCTGATCGTGCGCGATTTCAACTACCAGATCTGGCAGAACCTTGCTTCGATCTGGAACGGCTTTGGTGCGGCCCCCTGGAGCGCCGATGGCAAGACCTGCACAATGACCGAGAAGCCGATGGTCGATGCGCTCACCTTCGTCCATGACGCGATCTTCAAGAAGAAGGCGATCCCCGGTCCCGGTGAAAATGTCGATTTCTTCGCCGGCAATGCGGCGATGACCATCACTCAGATCAGCCGCGCCTCGCTGCTGCCGAAGGATAAGCCCTTCTCCTGGGATCTCGTGCCGCTGCCGAAGGGACCGGCAGGAGATTACGCGCTGATCGGCCAGGCCGGCATCGGCGTCATGCAGTCGGGCAAGAACGCCAAGACAGCCGCTGAATTCATCGCCTATATGACGAACGCGGAAAACTCGGCCAAGCTCAGCCAGTTCTTCCCCTCGGCCCGCAAGTCGCTACTCAACGCCGAGGTGCTGAAGAAGACCAATCCGCTGCTCAGCCAGGAACAGATCGACAAGGTCGTCATCGCGGGCATCGCGACCGGCAAGGTCATTCCCGGCCATACCGGCTTTGCCCAGATCCAGCAGACAGTTCGCTCCGGCCTAGATGCCGTCTGGCGTCCGGATGCGGATGTCGCCGGCACGCTCCAGACGATCTGCGGCCAGATCGGCCCGCTGCTCAAGCGCTGAGGAGATAAGAGATGGCTGTCACGCAGGATAACGCAATACCGGAAGGCCGCTCCTCGTCGCCGTTCTGGACGGTTGCGCGGCGCGACAGCCTTGCCGGCTTTCTGTTCATTGCCCCGCAGTTGATCGGCATCATCGTCTTCGTGCTGATCCCGCTCGGTCTGGTCTTCTGGTATTCGCTGCACGAATGGAACGTGCTTGCCAATACCTTCACCTATACGGGTACGCAGAACTACCAGATGCTGATTGAGGATCCGAACCTGCTGCAGGTGCTCGGTTCGACTGCCATCTTCTCCGCCGGGCTTGTGGTTCTCAACCTGTCGCTGGCCTTGCTGCTGGCGGTGCTGTTGAACCAGAAGCTCGCGGGCATCACGATCTTCCGGACGTTGTTCTTTTCGCCTGTTGTCGTGTCGCTGGTGGCCTGGACGATCGTCTGGGGGTTTCTGTTGCAGAAGAACGGCGGCATCAACGGCATGCTGCTGCTGTTTGGCATCGAGGGTCCGAATTGGCTGCGGGGCGAAACCACCGCGATGATCTCGGTCATCGTCGTGCAGGTGTTCAAGAATGTCGGCCTCAATATGATCCTGTTTCTTGCAGCCCTTCAGGGCGTGCCGAAAGAGCTCTATGAGGCGGCCCGCATCGATGGCGCCCCGCGCTTCAAGCAGTTCCGCCGTATTACCCTGCCGCTGATCAGCCCGACTATCCTTCTGACTTCGATTATTACCATCGTCGGATCTCTGCAGGTCTTCGCGCAGATCGCGGTGCTGACGCAGGGCGGTCCAGGTCTCTCGACGACGGTGCTCGTCTATTACCTCTACCAGCAAGCCTTCCAGTTTCACTTCTTCGGCTACGGTTCGACGCTTTCGATCCTGCTCTTCCTGATCGTGGCCATTCTGACATTCGCCCAGTGGCAATTGCGCAAGAGGATCGTATTCTATGAAAGCTGAGATCTCGCCGCGGATGAGGGTTATTCTCTACGGGCTGATGTGCGTGCTGCTCATCCCCTTCGTCTTCCCGACCTGGTGGATGGTGACGTCTTCGGTGAAGCCGATCAGCGATATCTTCGCCTTTCCACCGCAACTTTTCCCGCAGAGCTATGACTGGACGACCTATGGCAAGGTCTTCGAGCTGCAGCCTTTCGTCAAGCAATACTGGAATTCGGCCTATATCGCCGCCCTGGTGACGATCGGCACGATGATCGTTTCGTCGATGGCCGGCTACGCTTTCGCACGCATCAGGTTTCCCTTCGCCAACACGATCTTCATGGTCGTGCTGCTCGGCCTTTTGATCCCGTCGGAAGTCACGATCGTGCCGCTCTTCCAGATGTTTTTGAAGGCGGGCATGGTCAACACCCATTGGCCGCTGATCCTCGTGCCGATCTTCGGTGCGCCGAGTGTTTTCGCCACCTTCGTCATGCGGCAGTTTTTCGTGACGTTGCCGGTCGAGTTGGAAGAGGCAGCGCGCGTCGATGGTCTCGGACGTTTCAAGATCTTCCGCAAGATCGCGCTGCCACTTGCCAGGCCGGCACTGGCCTCCGTTGCGATCTTCACCTTCCTGCATTCCTGGAATCTCTATCTTGAACCGATCGTGTTCCTGTCGAGCGCGGAGAAGTTCACTCTGCCCCAGGCTCTCACCCAATATACCGACGCCTATGGCGGGCCGATGTGGAATATCCAGCTCGCCGCGGCAACACTCACAGCGTTGCCTGTTCTCGTCGTCTTCATCATCGCGCAGAAGCAATTCGTCGAAGGGCTCGCGCATACCGGCCTCAAGGGCTGAAGAACCGGATTTTCCTCATGGCTGACGTTACCCTTTCCCGTGTCCGCAAGAGTTATGGTGCGCTCGACATCATTCATGGCGCCGATCTCGGCATCCGCGACGGCGAATTCGTCGTGCTCGTCGGGCCATCGGGCTGCGGCAAGTCCACTTTGCTCAGGATGATCGCCGGGCTCGAGACGATTACCGGCGGCGATATCAGGATCGGCGGACGGGTCGTCAACGATCTCGACCCAAAGGACCGCGACATCGCCATGGTCTTCCAGAACTACGCGCTCTATCCGCATATGACGGTCGCGACCAATATGGGCTTCTCACTGGAGCATCGCGGCACCAGCAAGTCGGAGATCGCGAAGCGGGTGAAATGGGCGGCCGATATTCTCGGCCTGTCTCAGCTTCTCGATCGCTATCCGCGCCAGCTCTCCGGCGGTCAGCGCCAACGCGTCGCCATGGGCCGAGCGATCGTTCGCGATCCGCAAGTTTTTCTGTTCGACGAACCTTTATCGAACCTCGACGCCAAGTTGCGCGTTGTCATGCGTGGCGAAATCAAGAGCCTGCACCAGAGGCTCAAGACCACGACCATCTATGTCACCCATGACCAGGTGGAAGCCATGACCATGGCCGACAAGATCGTCGTGCTGAACGCTGGCAGAGTGGAACAGATTGGCGCGCCGCTTGACCTCTACGACCGCCCGGCCAACCAGTTCGTGGCCGGTTTCATCGGATCGCCATCCATGAATTTCCTGAACGGCACAATCACCAACAAGGGTTTCGCAGCACCCGGCATTGTCTTGCCACTGCCACAGACTGCACCTGAATTGAGCGACCGCGAGGCTGTTTACGGCATCCGGCCCGAACATTTCTCGCTCGACGACGCTGGCGTGCCGGCCGAGATTGTCCTGGTCGAGCCGATGGGTTCGGAAACCCAGGTGACGATGAAGCTCGGCGAGACGCAGGTTACCGGCGTCTTTCGGGAGCGCGTATCGATGTCTCCGGGCGTGAGGATCCGCGTCCGGCCGGAGCTCTCCAATATCCACCTCTTCGCCGCCGATGGTGGCCAGCGTCTGAACTGAGGCCGTTCCCATGCCTTCCTATCCGGAAACCAGGCTAACAAAAGCGCTGCGCGAGGGCGAATTCCCGATCATCGTCTCGCTCGCGCGTCACGATCTCGACCTCGCCAGGGCTGCTATCGACGCGGGTGCCTTTGCGATCAAGGTCCATCTCAACGCCTATCATCGCGCCACAGGCACCACCTTCGGCAGCTTTGCCGAAGAGCGACCGTTTTTCGAGGATCTTGCAACGCTCGGCGTGCCGCTTCTTGTCATGGCCGGGCAGGAAAGGGTTCCGAGCCCGCAAGAGATGGACGCGCTCGCCGATCTAGGTTTCGAGGGATTCAACATCTATGTCAGCGACATGCAGCCGCATCTGCTGCAATCGAAGCTACGGCCCATTCCTGCGCTTGGCGAGGCGAGTACCGACGAGGACCTGACGAAGATTCTCGACATTCCCGGTGCGATGATGGAAGCCTCGGTCGCTTCCTTTGCAGACTATGGAAAGCCGCTCGACGGGACCGATCTTGATCGCTACCGGACCATCGCGAGCAAAGCGGGTATTCCGGTCATCGCGCCAAGCCAGAAGAAGTTTGTGCCGGATGATATGCCGAAGCTGAGGGACGCGGGTATCGCGGCCCCTCTGCTTGGCGTTATCGTCACCGGCACGACGCCGGAGAGTATGAGAGCGGCGGTCAAGCCGATCGTCGCCGCAACGCGACGATGAATCTCAGCGCCGATGGCGCGGTCTTACTCCGCGGCCAGCTTCGCCTGGCCGTTGGCCTCGACAATCGACTGCAGCACGGAAAGCTCCTCGGCTGTCAGATCCGTGAGCGGAGCGCGCACGGCGCCCGGATCGCGGCCGATGACTTTCAGCCCGGCCTTGATGATGGAGACTGCATAGCCCTTCTTGCGATTGCGTAGCGCAACGAAGGGGAAGAAGAAGTCCTTCAAGATCTGGTCGACGGTCTTCTGGTCGCCTGCCCTGAGCGCCTTGTAGAACCGTTGCGAAAGAGCCGGCACAAAGTTGAAGACGGCCGAGGAGTATGTGGTAACGCCGGCGGCGAAATAGGCCTGAGCGTAGACTTCGTGGGTCGGCATGCCGCCGACATAGACAAGCCGGTCGCCAATCTTGGTCGTGATCTCGATGACCCGATCGACGTCGCCGACACCGTCCTTGAAGCCGACGAGATTGGGGCACTCATCGCAAAGCTGAGCGATGCTGTCGGCCGACAGGATCGCATTGTCCCGGTTATAGACGATCACGCCGATCCCGACCGACTGGCAGACAGCCTTCACATGGGCGACAAGCCCGGCCTGCTCGGCAAACATCAGATAGGGCGGAAGAAGGAGCAGACCATCGGCACCGGCCTTTTCGGCAGCGCGCGCAATATCGACGGCAAGTGACGTGCCATAGCCAGTGCCGGAGATGATCGGCGTTTTGCCTGCGGCAGCCTTGGCGGCGCGAATGACGGCGGGGATTTCGGCCGGATTGAGGGAGAAGAATTCGCCCGTGCCGCCAGCGGCAAAAAGTGCGCTTGCATCAAAACCGGCTAGCCAGTTCACATGGTCGCGGTAGGCGGCTTCATTGAACTTGTTCTCGCTGTCGAAATGCGTCACCGGGAAGGAGAGGAGGCCGTCGCCCACGGCTTTCTTGATGGCGTTGGGATCCATGTTGAATTCCTTGAATAATTGCTGATTGAAGGTGAGCGCCTCGCTCACATATGACCGGCTTCCATCGCCTCGAGCACCGCGGCTATGTAACCGTAGCAGAAGCTGAAGGCGACGCCCGTCGCGTCGCGGCCGCTGATGCGCGGCACATGGTCTGGCATGACCATATATTTGTAGCCGACCTCGCGGTAGACCTTCAGCGACCGCACCATGTCCATATCGCCTTCGTCGGGAAAGGTTTCCATGAAGGAGAGTTTGCCGCCGCTTATGTTGCGGAAGTGCAGGTTGAAGATCTTTCCACGCGTGCCGAACCAGCGGATGATGTCGTCGATTTCCTCGCGCGGATTGTCGAGCATCTCGCCGATTGAGCCCTGGCAGAAATTCAGGCCATGATAGGGGCTTTCGCGCATCTGCACGAATTTCTTCAGTCCATCCACAGTGCCAAGGACCCTGGTGACGCCGCGATAGCCCGGTGGCGTATAGGGATCGTGCGGATGGCAGGCAAGGCGCACCCTGTTGCTTTCGGCAACGGGAACCACGCGCTCGAGGAAGTAGTCGATGCGCTCCCAGTTCTCATCTTCTGAGAGGACGCCGGCAAGACCGGGCGCGGCCTGCTGATCGGCCCTTTCCCAGCGAAAGGCTTCGTTCAGAGAACCGCCACGGCCTTTTTCGAGCTCCGTCCTGGGAATGCCGATGAGATTGAGATTGTATTTCGTGGCGGGGATCCCGGCCTTTGCGCAATTCTCGATCATCCGGCAGACGGCATCGATCTGCTGGTCGCGTTCCGGACCTCCGAGCAGGATATCGGGATAGGACGCCTTTTCGATCGGCTTGGAGGGGAGGGGAAGCTGGATCATGTCCAGAACGAGGCCGAAGCTCTCTACATGATCACGATGACGCTCGAGATCCTCCAGCGTCCAGCTCGACGGCGCACCGGGCGGGTCAGCGGAAATATGCTTTACGCCTAGCTGAGCAAAAACGCGAAAATCATCGTCGTCCCGCGCAGCGACCTGGGTTCCCAAATACACGATTAACCTCCCGATCATTCAAATCATGTCATATGACATAATATGAATTTCTGTAGTTGTCGAGCCTCATTGCTGCTCTGCAAGCATCCGGTATCGTCGCTGGCTCGCCATCATATGCGCGCGCATGGCCTGTCTCGCGCGGTCGGGATCCTGCTCGGCGATAGCCGCCAGGATCTCACCATGCTCTGCATGGACTTTTTCGAGATAGGCGCGGTCATTGGCCTCCGGCAAGGTCGGGAATTGGCCGCGCGGGATCGCGCGCGGTCCGAAATGACGCAGGGCATCGATGTAGAATCTGTTGTTAGAAGCATTGGCTATGGCGGTATGGAATTCATAATCGGCCTCGACTGTGGGCTCACCGCTCTCGATGAGTTGGGCCATTTTCCGGTTGGCAAGCCGAATTGCCGCCTCCTGTTCGGCTGTTCGGCGATAGGCCGCAATAGCGGCAGCTTCTCCTTCGACAGCCATGCGAAACTCCAGCAATTCCAGCGTTTCCGGAATGCTCTTGACTTCGACCGGCGTCAGGATCAGCCTGCCATGTGCCTTGGGATCGGAGACGAAGACACCCTTGCCTTGAACGGGACGGACGAATCCGGCCGCGCGCAGGTCGGCGATCGCCTCCCGCACGACCGTACGGCTGACGCCGAAGGCCGCCTCAAGCTGCGGTTCGGTTGGAAGCTGATCTCCCTCGCGAAGCTTTCCCGTTTCGATCTGCATGCGCAGCTGGTCGATGACCTGCTGCGCCAAACGCTGTCTGCCACGCGTGCCCGCCACCATTTCGTTGTTCCCCATTTTCTCGTCCTCGTCCGCATGGCACTTGCAAACTTCTTTGAAAAGTCATAATACGACATACGGACGACATATTATGTCTTGTATAGTAACTCAGGGAGGAGTTGCAATGAAGCATTTTTCTAGAAGCCTGTTTGTTGGCGTCGCATTCTGCGCGCTGACCTTGGCGGCGCCGGCACTTCGGGCGGCCACGCCTGCCGATCAGCTGGTCATCGGCACCTCGCTTGCCCAGGTTCTTTCGCTGGACCCGCAGCAGGCGACGGAGGCCAAGGCCAACGAAATCATGTCGAATCTCTACGACCGCTTGGTTGCCTCGACGCCTGACGGCAAGATCGTGCCGCAGCTTGCTGAAAGCTGGCAGGTCGATGACAAGGGGATCACGTTCAAACTGCGCGATGCGACCTTCGCCTCCGGAAATCCGGTGACGTCCAAGGACGTCGTCTATTCGCTCGGCCGTTTGCTGAAGCTCGATCAGGCCGCAGCCGCCAACCTCAAGCGCGTCGGCTATACGAAGGACAATGTCGATCAACTGGTCAAAGCCGTCGACGACAAGACGGTGCGCATCGATCTTTCGGGCGAGGTGACATCGGAGCTTCTGCTTTACCGTCTGGCCATGGTGATTGCGAGCGTCGTCGACAGCGTTGAAGTCCAGAAGCATGTCGCCAACGACGACTATGGCAACGCTTGGCTGAGAACCCATTCGGCCGGCTCCGGACCGTTTACGTTGAACCGCTGGGCGCCCAATGAACTTGTCATTCTCGACGCCAACAAGAATTATGTTGGGGGTGCTCCGAAGATGCGCCGCGTCATCGTCCGCCATGTTCCCGAAAGCCAGGTGGAGCGCCTGATGCTGGAGCGCGGCGATATCGACATAGCAAGCGCAATGACCGCGTCGGATCTCGCCACCTTCGACAACAAGAAAGGTTTCGAGATCCAGCGTGTGCCCACAGGCGGCTTCTACGTGCTGTCGATGAACGCCGGTAACAAATACCTATCCAACCCGAAGGTGCGCGAAGCGATCGCCTACGGTATCGACTACAAGGGGATCGAGAAGACCATCATGGGTCCCTACGGGCGTGCGCGTACAGTGCCTGTTCCGGAGAACTTCGAATATGCAATCCCAAGCCCCGATTGRCACCTCGATGTCGCCAAGGCGAAGGCGCTTCTTGCCGAAGCCGGCTTCAAGGATGGCTTTACACTCAGTCTGAAGACCATCGCACAGACGCCCCGCATCGATCTTGCCACTGCAATCCAGGCTTCGCTCGGTCAGATCGGCATCAAGGTCGACATTCAGCAGGGCAACGGCTCCGACATCATCGCGGCCCACCGTGCGCGGAATTTCGATCTCCTCATTCCGCAGACAGGCGCCTACATGCCGAATGTGCTCGGGGCGATGGAGCAGTTCGCCTCCAATCCCGACAATTCTCTCGAGGCAAACAATGCAGGTAACTTCGTCTGGCGCTCGGCATGGGACATTCCCGAACTGACGGCTCTGACGGCAAAAGCCTCGCTCGAGGCAGACCCGAAGAAACGCGGCGAACTCTACGTCGAGATGCAGAAGATGTTCGTGGATCAGAAGCCGGCCGTCCTGCCGATGTTCGAGCGCTTCGAGCCCATCGTGCTGAATGGTGACGTCCATGGCTATGTCGGCCATCCGAACCAGACGACGCGCCTTGAGGGCGTCACGAAAGCCGAGACCGATTAAGCAAGGTCGCCGATCATGAAGGAACTCTCCGTCAAGGAACTGGCGCTCCGGGTGGCACACCTCGCCGTCAGCCTGTTCATCCTGCTGTGCGTCACTTTCGTGATCGGCCGTATTCTTCCCGCTGATCCGGTCGGAGCGATCGTCGGCGAGCTGGCAGATCCAGCCGCCTATGCCGCCATGCGCCAGAAGCTTGGTCTGGACCTGCCGATCTACCAGCAGTTCCTGATCTACCTGAATGGCCTGGCGCATGGCGATTTCGGAACGGCGGTGCTGACAGGCAATCCGGTCTCTTCGGACCTTGCCCAGGCATTTCCGGCGACCTTCGAACTCGCCACCCTGGCGATCCTGATCTCGACCTTCGTCGGCGTTCCGCTTGGGCTGACGGCGGCGCTCTTTCGAGACACTTTTATCGACAAGATCGCCCGGATCGTGGCGCTTGTCGGTCATTCGATCCCGGTCTTCTGGTTTGGGATTGTCGGCCTGGTCATCTTCTACGCCGGACTGAACTGGGTTGGAGGCCCCGGCCGTGTCGATGTCTTCTACGAGGGCATGGTGACGCCGCAGACGGGGCTGCTGCTCGTCGACAGTCTGCTGCAGGGAGAAACGGAGATCTTCTGGAACGCGGCTGGTCACATCATCCTGCCGGCTGTCATCCTGGCCTATGCCGCCATGGCCTATATCACCCGCATGACCCGCAGTTTCACGCTTGAGCAATTGAGCCAGGATTACGTGATTGCCGCGCGTGCAAAGGGTGTCGGCCCGGCACGCACTGTCATCGGTCACGTCCTGCCGAATATCGCCGTCCAGTTGATCACTATCCTGGCTATTTCCTACGGTGGCCTCCTGGAAGGCGCCGTCGTGACGGAGATCGTCTTTTCCTGGCCGGGTATCGGTCAATACATGACGAACGCACTGATGATCGGCGACATGAACGCCGTCGTTGCCGCCACCATCATCATCGGCTTCATCTTCATGTTCCTCAATTTCCTGGCGGACATCGCCTATGCGATATTCGATCCGCGGACTCGGGAGGCTGCTCAATGAGCGATGCAATCCAAACGGACCTCACTGTGCGCCCACCGAGCCTACCGGCACGGATCTCGGGCTCAACGATGCGGATCGTCTCAAGACTTGGGCAGGAACCGCTCGGCATGGCCGGCTTCGTCATTCTGGCGGTGCTCTGCGTCGTCGCGATCCTTGCGCCTTTGCTCGCGCCCTATGATCCCAACATCCAGGTCCTGTCCGACGCGCTGCAGCCGCCGAGCGCCGAGCATTGGGCAGGCACCGACGAGTTCGGCCGGGATATTCTGAGCCGTCTGATCTACGGGACGCGGATCACCGTCCAGACCGTGTTTTCGATCTCCCTGATCGTCGGCCCGATCGGTCTGCTGATCGGTGTTGTCGCCGGCTTCTTCGGAGGTCGAACGGACGCGCTCTTGATGCGGGCAACGGATATCGTCCTGTCCTTTCCCTCGCTGATCCTGGCGCTGGCATTCGCTGCCGCACTCGGAGCCGGACTGACGACGGCGATCATAGCCATTTCACTCACAGCATGGCCACCCATCGCGCGTCTGGCGCGCGCCGAGGCGCTGGTCGTCAGGAATGCCGACTATGTTGCCGCGGCCCGCCTCTATGGTGCCTCGCCCCTGCGCATCCTGTTGGTCTATATCGCTCCCATGTGCATTCCGTCGGTGATCGTACGTCTGACCTTGAACATGGCAGGCATCATTCTGACGGCTGCCTCGCTAGGCTTCCTCGGATTGGGCGCGCAGCCGCCGGCGCCCGAATGGGGCGCGATGATATCGAGCGGGCGCAAGTTCATGCTCGACTATTGGTGGGTTGCCGTGATGCCAGGTGTTGCCATTCTCGTCACCAGCCTCGCCTTCAACGTCGCAGGCGATGCGCTTCGCGACATTCTGGATCCCCGTCATGCCAGGTCCTGATATGAAGCCAGTTCTCTCCGTCGAAGACCTCAATGTCAGCTTCGGCAGGAACGCCGTGCCTGCCGTTTCCCATGTCAGCTTCGAAGTCGGGCGCGAGCGCGTCGGCATTGTCGGCGAGTCCGGCTCCGGAAAATCGACGACCGGTCGCGCGATCATGCGCCTTCTTTCGGCAGGCGCCACCGTCTCGGCAAGGCGTCTCGAACTCGATGGCAGTCCGCTTCTGTCTCTGTCCGAGAGGCAGATGGGAAAGATACGCGGCAAGGATATTGCGCTTATCATGCAGGACCCTCGCTATTCGCTCAATCCTGTGCTCAGCGTCGGCAAGCAGATCGCCGAAGCGGCCCGCCTGCATCTCAACCTGCATGGCGCAGCGGCGACCGCTGCCGCCAAGGCAATGCTCGAGCGCGTTCGCATCAGGGACGCCGAGCGCGTGATGGCGCAGTATCCGCATCAGATATCTGGTGGCATGGGGCAGCGTGTCATGATTGCGATGATGCTGCTTGCCAAGCCAAAGCTCGTCATCGCCGATGAACCGACCTCGGCGCTCGATGTCAGCGTGCGCAAGGACGTGCTGACGCTGCTGGACGAACTCGTCCGGGAGAACGATTCCGGCCTGCTGTTGATCAGTCACGATATCCGGATGGTCTCCGCCTTCTGTGAGCGGATCATCGTCATGTATGCGGGGCGCATCGTCGAGACGCTGACGAGGCTGGAAGATGCCAGCCATCCCTATACGAAGGGGCTGATCGCTGCGATGCCGGATCCACGACATCCCGTCCGGCGGCTTGCGGTTCTCGACCGCTCGAAGATCGACCTGGAGAGAGCATGATGATCGAAGTCCGCGACCTCAACGTCACATTCTCGTCCGGCAAACAGCAAAACCATGTCGTCAAGGATATCAGCTTCAGCGTCGCTCGTGGGGAAACGCTGGGCATCGTCGGCGAGTCCGGCTGCGGCAAGTCCACTGTCTTGCGATGCCTGTCAGGCATGGAAAAAGGCTGGTCGGGCGAAATCGCGCTCGCCGGTCGCACCGTCGGCAAGTCGAGAAGCCTCGACGACCTCAAATGCGCTCAAATGGTGTTTCAGGATCCCTATGGCTCGCTGCATCCGCGCCACCGGATCGGCACGGCACTTGCCGAGCCTTTGCGGGCCATGGGCAGACAGGAGATCTGGCAAACTGTGGAGCATTCTCTGCGCCAGGTTGGTCTGCCGACCGCATTTGCAAACCGTTTCCCACACGAACTTTCCGGCGGCCAGCGCCAGCGTGTCGCAATCGCACGGGCGGTGATCCTCTCCCCGCCTATCCTGCTTCTCGACGAACCGACCTCAGCGCTCGATGTGTCGATACAGGCGGAAATCCTGAACCTGCTGGCGGACCAGCACGACGAGATGGGGCTGACCTACGTGCTTGTCAGTCACGATCTGGCAGTGATCGCCCATATGTGCGATCGCGTGCTGATCATGAAGGATGGCCGGTTCGTCGACGAGCTCTCGAAACGGGATCTGCAGGATGGAAAAACGCACAACGAATATGCGCGTGAGCTGTTCGAAGCGACTTTCATCTGACACTTTCTATGTTGCGGCGACGGACCATGGGCGCTGCGGCGCCTCGGCATGATGCCGACCGGCCAGAAATCATTCCTAGGCTTCGGGCGCATAGACCGAGGCGGATCGCTGTCGCAGCGACGTGCGGCGCACCTTGCAGATCCTGGCGGATAGCTCAGTAACTGATCAGTGAATAGGGAACATCATTCGAACCGAAGCGAGGCTGGACGCCGAGCAGCGGGGCTGCTCGACCGATGATTTCCTTCACCATCGGGGCAGCGGTTGACGCTGCAGTTCGCCCGCCATGCTCGCCGGTTTTCGGGGCATCGATGATCGAGAGAACCATGTATTTCGGCTTATCCATTGGAAAGGCCGCGACGAAGGCGTTGAAATTCAGGTCGCTGGCATAGCGTCCATTGACGACCTTGTCGGCGGTGCCGGTCTTGCCGCCGACGTTGAAGCCCTCGACCTGGGCGCCGCGGCCGGAGCCCTTCAGCCCGTTCCAGGTGAAGAGGTAGCGCATATCCGCGCTCGTGCTTTGCTTGATGACGTTTCGCGACAATGCTGCGGCCTGTTCCGGCGACCGTGGTAGGAAGGTCGGCGAAATGAGGTTGCCGCCATTGATAAGAGATGCAGCCGCAGACGCCGTTTGCAGCGGGGTCGTCGCGACGCCGTGGCCGAAGGAGATCGTGACGGAGTTGATCTTCTTCCAGGTGCGTGGCTGTGTCGGCGTTGCGACACCCGGCATCTCCGTCTCCATCTTGGAGAGAAGGCCGAGCTTGGTCAGGAACTGTTGATGCCCTTCAATGCCGACCATATCCGCGACGGCGGCAGTGCCGATGTTCGACGAATACTGAAAGACTTCCGGGATCGACAGGGGCCTGTGCTTGCCTTTGAAGTCCTTGATCGTGAAGCCGCCCATGCGGATCGGACGGGATGCATCGACGACGGAGTTTAGTGTGATCTTTTCCGCGTCGAGGCCCATTGCCAGGGTGAAGCTCTTGAAGGTCGAGCCCATTTCGAATGTCGCATTGCTGATCCGATTGAACCAGCCTTTCTCGTAGTCCTTGTCCGGTCTGCCGTCCGCCAATGTGCGCGACGGCTCGTTAGGGTCGTAGTCCGGCACCGAGGCCATGGCCAGGACCTCGCCCGTCTCGACATCGAGAACGAGTGCGCCGGCGGCGTCTGCCTGATAGGCGTTCATCGCCTTGGCGGCGACCTCTCGGGCGATGTTCTGGACGCGGATGTCGATCGACAGCCTGACGGGCTCAAGTGGAACCCCAGATGTCAGTCCCACAGCCCTCAGATCGGCCAGGCCCTGCTGGTCGAGATACCGCTCCATGCCGGCCAGTCCTTGATTGTCGACATTGACGTGGCCGAGAATATGCGACGCAGCGCGCGCGCCGGGATAGAAGCGACGTTTTTCCGGTCTGAAGCCTATGCCGGGAAGGCCAAGGGCCAGGATGTCAGCTTGCTGCCTCGGCGTGAGTTGGCGCCGCAACCACTGGAAGCCGCTGTCCATCTTGAGTTTCTTGTGGGTCTCCCTCCAATCGAGGCTCGGGATGACGGCTGCGAGTTTCTCCACCACTTCGTCGGCGTCGATGATGCGACGGGGGTCTGCATAGAGGGAGACCATGTTCAGGTCGGTAGCAAGGAGCTGGCCGTTGCGATCGATGATGTCGGGCCGGGAGGCGACGCTGTTGGGATTGCCAAGCGAGCTGGCGGCAAACGGCTCAGCCAGCCCATACTGGAGGAGGCGACCTCCGATCAGTAGGAAGCCGAATACGAAGCCGGCGATCAAGATTCCCAGGCGCCGCCTTGCCTGGCCGCTCCGCTTTTTTCTCGTGCCCGGGATCTTGTCGTGAATGCCGATCCTCTGACGTTCGACGCGGATGTGGGAACGGCTTTTGATCTTTAAAATTCGCGAGATGATAGTCATTGCGCTAATCCAGAACAGGCGGCGGAAATCGAAGAAGCACCTCCGAAAACGCGGCGCGTTTTCAGGCCTGTTTCTCCTGGGGCAACTGGTGACGAGATTTGCGTCGAATAATCTAAGAATTTGTTAACCGTCGCTTCTAGAAGTGCCACCGGCACCGTGCTCGACGCCACGTCAAGCCATCCGCGGAGCGTTGTCTGGAGATCCAGATGGCGGCCAGCAATATCAGCCGCATCGTCGGGGTGATGAAGGACGCCGGCCTCTGCGGCATGCGATAAACTCCCGATCGCCTGAAATGAGCGATAGAGGTGCGGATTGGTCACCATTGTACCAACAGCTACCACTCCCGAACAAACCGCAACCCCTCACGGCGAAACGTCATGACGTCAATATTTTCCGCGCCGTTCTCGGGACCAGTTGGTTCGCTGGCGAGTTCCTATACGTCGATCAATCGTTGAGCGGTAAACTTATCCGTTACCAGCATGTCGATGACGCCAACGCGAAGGGCGCCTGAGATCGCTGCCGTCTTCTTTGCGCCGCCAGCCAGCGCGATGACCCGATCCACCCGCGCAAGGTCCTCGAGTGGAAGGCCTATGACCCGGTCATCCAGCGGCGTTTTCACCGGTTTGCCGTCCTTGTCGAAGAAACGCAGTGAAATGTCACCGACGGCGCCGGCCTCGGCGAGATCGGCGAGTTCTCGCGACGAAAAGATGTTGCCGGAACGGGCAAGCAATTCGGACGGCTCAACCGCGCCGATGCCGACGATGGCGAGCGTGATGCTGCCGAAGAGATCCATGGTCTCACGGACGAAGGGATCTGACTGCATCAGGAGCCTGGCTTCCCTCGACGTTGTCACGCCCTGTACGGGAAGCAGCTTGGGTTCGGCCCCGGTGAGGCGAGCAAGCCGCGTGGTGAGCTGCGTTGCATGTGTCTGCACCGAGGGGTCGCCCATGCCGCCGAGGGTCTGGACGACGTATTTTACCTGGGCGCTTTTCTGCGGATGGATGTTTTCGACCATCTTGAAGATGGTCTGGCTCCAGCTCGACACCCCGACGATCTCGCCAGGTGAAAGTGTGATCTCCAGAAGATGGGCTGCGGCTTCCCCGATCCGGGCCATGATTGCCCCGTCCCGGTCCTCGCTGCACTCGACGACAATTGCTTCGGGAAGGTCGAACTTTTGTCGCAGCGCCCCCTCGAGCTCGCTATAGGTGCCGACCGGCGGGATGACGCTGGTTCGAACGATATCCTCGGCCTCGGCCCTCTTCAGCATTCGCGAGACAGTCGCCTGGGAAAGCCGCAGATGCTGTGCGATCTCCGCCTGCCGCCGCCCTTCGATGTGGTACATCTGGGCAACCCTGGAAATCAGGCGGAGTTCGTTGAGGCGGGACATGGGCGATACCGGCTTGAATTTTTATTCACATTTAACCGGTGTCGGTCGCGACGTCGAGCGGGCCAGCGCATCATTCCATGTATTGAGAAGGCCGATGCGGTCGATCTCTTCGGGGCGGATCACTTCGGTGCTTCGGGGCAGTGCCTCGATCACATCGAGATCCTTCCACAGGCCGAGCGAAAGCCCGGCCAAATAGGCTGCACCGAGGGCTGAAGCCTCCGGCGCTTGGCATTGTATGACGGCATGTTCGATGAGATTGGATACGCACTGCATCAGGAAGCGGTTCTGGCTCGGGCCGCCATCGACGTATAGGGCGCCGAGTTGACCGCCGCTCTGGGCGCGCATGGCGGCGATCACGTCATGCACCTGGCAGGCGATCGAATCCGTCACCGAGCGGGCCATCTGGGCGCGGGTCGTGGAAAAGTTGATCTGAGCGAAGAGAGCGCGGGCGTCGGAACTCCAATAGGGGGCGCCAAGGCCGACGAAGGCCGGCACGAATCCCGGTCCGCCCGGCTCGGCCGTCGCCGCAAGGTCGACGAGGGCGGCCACATCGGGAAGGCCCAGAATGCCGGCCATCCAGGGAAGGCTTGCGGCCGAAACGAGGATATTGCCTTCGAAGGCGAAGGTCGGCACGCCAGCGATCCGCCAGGCGAGCGTCGTCGTGATGCCGTTTTGCGGCGCGATGAAGCGCGGCAATGTCGTCATGACGGAGGAACCGGTTCCAAACGTCACCTTGCCGTCGCCGGGCTTGAAGGCGCCGTGACCGAAGAGCGCTGCATGGCTGTCGCCGATGGCGGAGCGGATCGGCGTGCCATCGGCAATGCCGGGAAGCCCCTGTGTCGTGCCGAAATCGGCAGAGCTGTCGAGCACTTCAGGGAGCAGGGTAATATCAACGCCGAAGATTTGGCCGAGTTCTTCGCTCCAGACTTGGTCATTGAGGTCGAACAGCTGGCTGCGGGCGGCATTGGAGGCATCGCAGACATGGCGGCGTCCACCCGTCAGGCAATGGATTAGCCAGCTGTCGATCGTGCCGAGACGCACGCAGCGTCCGGCCGGAACGCGATCGAGCAGCCAGCGGAATTTCGATCCGGGAAACATCGGGTCTAAGGGCAGGCCGGTGAGCGCCTGTACGCGGTTGAGATGACCTTCGGCGATGAGGCGCTCGCAGTCAGGCGCGGTACGGCGGCACTGCCAGCTGAGCACGGGACCGAGCGCTTCGCCGGTCTCAGCATCCCACACCGTGACAGATTCGCGCTGGTTGGACACTGCCACCGCCTCGACAGTGACGTCGGACACTTTCGTCAGGCAGGTCTCGATCGCTTCGCAAACGGAGGCAAAGATCCGGCGAGGATCCTGCTCGACCCAGCCCGGTTGCGGATAGGAAATGCCGACGGCGGCCGAGCCTCTAGCGAGCACCTCTCCTGTTTCGGAAACCAGAACTGCCTTCGAATTGGTGGTGCCCTGGTCGATTGCCAGAATAGCCCGCATCGTCTTCTCCTCAGACAATGGCCGGGGCGGATGCACGCCCCGGCTCAATAGACCTGCTATCAGATTATTTGCGCTTGATCAGCGCCTCTGCCGCATCGGCGATCGCCGCCGGCGCCATGCCGAATTCGTCGAGGAGGAATTCGGCCGAACCCGTCGGCGCATAGATGCCGGGAACGCCAAGACGCTTCATCGGCACGGGCGCGTTGTCGACGACCACTTCGGCGACGGCGGAACCGAGGCCGCCGAAGATCGAATGTTCTTCCGCCGTTACGATCGCACCGGTCTCGTTGGCTGCGGCGATGATGGCGGTCTCGTCGATCGGACGAACGGTCGCCATGTTGAGCACGCGTGCCTTGACGCCGCGCGCGGCCAGGATCTCGGCGGCTTTCACCATGCGATGGGTCAGCGTGCCGTTGGCAATCAGCGTGACATCGGAGCCCTCACGCAGCAGGTTCGCCTTGCCGACTTCGAACTTATGGCCTTCGGGCAGCAGATCCGGAACGCCGACGCGCGACAGGCGCAGGAAGCAGGGACCATTGTAGCTTGCGGCCCATTCGACGGCGGCGGCGGTCTCGATCCGGTCGCAGGGGGCAATGACAGGCAGGTTCGGCAGCACGCGCGTCCAGGCAAAGTCTTCGATCGAATGATGGGTCGGGCCGAGTTCGCCATAAGCCATGCCGGAGGAAATGCCGACGAGTTTGACATTGGCGTTCGAGTAGGAGATGTCGGCCTTGATCTGCTCGAGCGACCGGCCGGTCAGGAATGGCGAAGCGCCGCAGACATAGGGCAGGCGTCCGCCATTGGCGAGGCCGGCGCCGACGCCGACCATGTTCTGTTCGGCAATGCCGACATTGACGAGGCGATCAGGGAATTTTGATTTGAAGCCGCCGAGCTTGGAGGAGCCGACCGAGTCGTTGCAGACGGCAACGATGGTTTCATTCTCGGCAGCCAGCCGTTCGAGCGTCGCGGCAAAGGCATCGCGGCAATCATAGAGCTTCGGTGGGTTTACGGGCGCGTTCATTAGAGTGCCTCCGACAGTTCTGCCAATGCGGTTTCATACTGTTCCTTGCTCGGAACCTTGTGGTGCCAGTCGACTCGATCCTGCATGAACGAGATGCCGTGGCCCTTATTGGTGTGCGCGACGATGCAATGCGGGCGGTCACTGCGATGCTCGAGAGCGGGCACGATCGCGTGCATGTCATTGCCATTGATTTCGCTGACCTCCCAGCCGAAGGCCTCGAGCTTGGGGCGAAGCGGCGCGAGATCGTTGGTGTCCGATAGGGAGGCGCCCTGTTGGAACCTATTGTGGTCGATGACCAGCGTCAGGTTGTCCAGGCGGAACTGGTATGCTGCCATGATGGCTTCCCAGTTGGAGCCTTCCTGCATCTCGCCGTCACCGGTGATGACATAGGTGTGGTATTTCGCGCCCGAGAGTTTCGCCGCCTTCGCCATGCCGACAGCGACAGGCAGCCCGTGTCCCAGAGGCCCCGTATTGGTTTCGACACCCGGCACCTTGTTGCAGTTCGGGTGGCCGTTCAGCCGGGAATGCGGCTTCAGGAAAGTCGCGATTTCCTCTTCCGGAATGAAGCCCCGCTTGGCGAGCGTCACATAGAGCGCGCAGGCCGTATGGCCCTTCGACAGCACGAACCTGTCGCGATCGGGATGTTTGGGCTGGTCGGGCCAGATATGCAGCACACGGAAGTAAAGCGCGGTGAGGAGATCGATCACCGACATCTCGCCACCAATATGGCCGGCGCCTGCCTCGTATACGGCCTGGAGGTCGCGCAGACGTATCTGGCGAGCAACACGTTCAAGTTCGGAAGGCTCCATCGTTTCCTCTTGTGCATAAATATTCATGTAGTTATATTTTTGCATACAAGCGGCCTTAGTCAAGCCCCTTATTGGTCATTGTGCTTCGCTCATCGGCCGAAAAGCTGGTTGACAGCATCTAAGCAAGTTGTTAATGAATTTTCCAGCAGGCATGAATAAATATTCTTGTTTGAAGAAATATTGGCCGCCGGCCTTAATCCCAGGGAGGAACGATGGTGGCGATCGACGTGAATGAACAGAGCCGTCCGTCCGGCACGTGGGTAAGCAAGCTCACGGGGGCAACCGGCCCGCTCATCGGGCTGCTTTTGCTCTGCCTGTTCCTGACCTTCAGCACTGATGCATTTCTCTCCGTCCGCAATGGTCTGAACATTCTCGACCAGATCACCGTGCTCGGGATCATGGCAGTGGGCATGACCTTCGTGATCCTGATCGGCGGCATCGACCTTTCAGTCGGTTCGGTTCTGGCTCTCGCGATGATGGTGATGGGCTGGACGGCGAATGTCGCCGGCCTGCCGCTCGGCATCGGCATCGTGGTGGCGCTTATTGCCTCGATGATCAGCGGCCTGATCGTCGGCATCATGGTCACCTGGTTCAGGGTGCCTGCCTTCATCGCGACACTGGCGATGATGTCGGCTGCGCGCGGCGTGGCGAACATGATCACCGACGGCCAGCAGATCGTCGGCTTCCCCGACTGGTTCATGATGCTGGCCATTGACCGCCATTTCGGCATTCTGACTGCAACCGTCTTCCTGATGCTGGCTGTCGTCGCCGCTGCCTGGGTTTTCCTGCACTTCCGCGCAGAAGGCCGCATGCTCTATGCGGTCGGCGGCAATCCCGAAGTTGCTCGTCTTGCCGGCATCAACGTCCAGCTCGTGACTATTCTTGTTTACATGGCGAGTGCCGTCCTTGCAGGTCTTGCCGGTATCGTTCTTGCTGCCCGTCTGGACTCGGTTCAGCCATCCAGCGGTTTTGGCTACGAGCTGGACACGATCGCGGCCGTCGTCATCGGCGGAACCTCTCTGTCGGGAGGCGCAGGCGGTATTGGCGGCACGCTGATCGGCGTCCTGATCATCGGCGTGCTGCGCAATGGCCTCAACCTTCTCAACGTCTCGCCCTTCCTGCAGCAGGTCATCATCGGCGTCGTCATCGTTCTCGCTGTCGGCGCAGAAACGATCCGGAAGCGGCGGGCTGCCTGATCATTCCGCCCGCAGACGATGCGGGCGTGAAGAAATTCCTCTCCGAGAGGTTTGGAGCGGAGCTATTGCCCGAGGGGGAGGATACCCGAGGGTTCACTAACAACGGAGGAACTGACATGAAATTTGCGCGCACTCTGCTCGCGTCTGCCGCCCTGCTTGGCCTCAGCCTCGGATCCGTTCAGGCGGCCGAAGTCAAGAAGCTCGGCCTTGCCGTCGCCAATTTGCAGGCAAACTTCTTCAACCAGATCAAGCAGTCCGTCGAAGCTGAAGCCAAGAAGCGTGGCATCGAGGTCCTCACCGTCGACGCCAAGGGCGATGGCCCGACCCAGGTCAACCAGATCCAGGACCTGCTGACCCAGAATATCGACGCACTGATCTACATCCCGGCAGGCGCTGCTGCAGCCAGTGTGCCGGTCAAGCTCGCAAAGCAGGCCGGCATTCCGGTCGTCAACGTCGACCGGAATGCTGAAGGCGCTCCGGGCGATACCTTCCTGGCGACCGATTCCGTCGCCTCCGCCAAGGCGGTTTGCGACTACATCCTCAAGGAAGCCGGCGGCAAGGGCAAGATGGTCATCATCCATGGCCAGAAGGGCACCACGCCTGAACTGGACCGCACCAAGGGGTGCCAGGAATCCCTGAAGGCCTATCCGGACGTGAGCGTCGTCGCCGAGCAATATTCCAACATGTGGAGCCAGGACGAGGGCTTCCAGATCATGCAGAATATGCTCCAGTCGAATTCTGATGTCTCGATCGTCTTTGCCCAGGCAGATGGACTGGCGCTCGGTGCGGCCCAGGCGATCAAGGTTGCTAATCCATCGCAAAAGATCGTGGTCGGTGGTTTTGATGGCGACACCGCTGCGCTCGAGGCCCTCAGCAAGGGTGTGTTCGACGTGACCGCGACACAGCAGACGCAGAAGATGGGCCGCGATGCGGTGGAGAACGCGGTCAAGCTCGCTGCCAAGGAAAAGGTGCCACCGGTTCAGCTGATGGACGCCACGCTGACGACCAAGGAAAACGTGGCAGGCTTCATCGCCAACCATCCGTAATCAGTCAAAATCTCGAGGAGGTGTGCTGTGACCGAGCCGGTTCTTTCCCTGAGGGGCATATCCAAGCGCTACGGACCGCTCCAGGTTCTGAAAAATGTGGACCTGGACGTCTATCCCGGCGAGGTGGTGGCACTTCTCGGCGAAAACGGCGCCGGCAAGTCGACGCTGTCAGGCATCATTGCCGGATCACGCACACCGTCCGAGGGCACGATGACATGGCTGGGGCAGCCTTATGCCCCGGCCGCTCCACGCGAGGCGATCGACAAGGGCGTCGTGCTGATCCATCAGGAACTGCAGCTTCTGCCGCATCTTTCAATCGCTGAAAATGTCTTCATCGGTCGTTGGCCGATGAAGAACGGCGTGGTCGACCGTACCCAGATGGTCCGCCGCGCCCAGGAACAGCTCGCACGGCTGAACCTGCACATTCCCGCGACCCGAAAGGTTGCCGGTCTTTCGACCGCCAACCAGCAGCTGATCGAGATTGCCAAGGCGCTGGCGCTCAATGCAAAACTCCTGATCCTTGACGAGCCGACCGCAGCCCTTGGCGGGGCGGAGACGGAAGCCCTGTTCGAGCAGGTGCGCAAGCTCCGCGCCGAGGGCGTAGGCATCATCTACATCTCCCACCGCATGGAAGAGATCAAAAAGATCACCGATCGCATCGTCGTGCTTCGCGACGGAGAGCGCGTCCATGAATTTGCCGACAGTTCGACGCCGGTACGCACGATCGTCGAAAGCATGGTCGGCCGCTCGCTCGATCGCATGTTTCCGACCCTTCCCGAGCCGACCAGCAGGCCCGTGCTCGAAGTGTCCGGCCTGACGTCGCCGGATGATTCCTTCCGGGATGTAAGTTTCGACGTTCACGCGGGCGAGATCCTCGGCATTGCCGGCCTCGTCGGTGCCGGCCGCACCGAGCTCGTGCGCGCGATTTCCGGTGCCGATCCAATCAGCGCCGGCTCGGTCCGGCTGGAAGGCGAGGCGCTGAAGCTGCGCAGCCCTGCGGATGCGATCGCCAAGGGCATCGTGATGGTTCCGGAAGATCGCAAGGATCAAGGGCTCGTCGTTGCACACAAGATCAGCGAGAACATCATCTACGCCAATCTCGACAAGCTTGGCGGGCGCTGGCTCACTTCGAGCGTGAAACGCGTTTTCGCCGAAAAGGCGGTGGCGAAATTCGGCGTCAAGGGGCGTGCGGAGCAGTTTGCCTCCGACCTCTCGGGTGGCAACCAGCAGAAGGTCGTCATCGCCAAATGGCTGATGCGCGATCCGAAGGTCGTGGTGCTGGACGAGCCCACACGCGGTATCGATGTCGGAGCCCGCGCCGGCATCTACGATATCATCGTCAACCTCGCCAAACAGGGCGTCGCGGTCATCGTCGTAAGCTCCGATCTCGAGGAGGTTCTCGGCGTATCTAACCGCATTCTCGTGCTGGCGCAGGGCAAACAGGCAGGCATTTTGAAGCGTGACGAGGCGAACGACGTCTCGGTCATGGAACTGGCGACAATCTAGGCAAAGACAGAAAGGAAGAGCGGTGTCCGACATCTCTCTGAACGCACCTAAACTATTTGATCTCAGCGGCCAGGTTGCCATCGTGACGGGCGCCGGCAGCGGCATCGGGCAAAGGATCGCCATCGGTCTTGCCCAGTGCGGCGCCGACGTGGCGCTTCTCGATCGCCGCACTGATGACGGTCTTGCCACGACTGMCAGCCATATCAGGGCTGCCGGTCGCCGCTCGATCGAGATTGCTGCCGACGTCACCAGTAAATCGTCGCTTGCCGAAGCCGTCGCCCGCACCGAAGCCGATCTCGGTGCGCTCTCGCTTGCTGTCAATGCCGCCGGTATCGCCAACGCTAATCCCGCCGAGGAGATGGAAGAGGATCAGTACCAGACACTGATGGACATCAACCTGAAGGGCATCTTCCTGTCCTGCCAGGCCGAGGCGCGGGCCATGTTGAAGAACGGCCGCGGGTCGATCGTCAATATCGCCTCCATGTCGGGCGTTATCGTCAATCGCGGTTTGAGCCAGGCCCATTACAATGCCTCGAAGGCGGGCGTGATCCATATGTCGAAGTCGTTCGCCATGGAGTGGGTCGGGCGCGGCATCCGCGTCAACACGATTTCGCCGGGCTATACCGCAACGCCGATGAACACCCGGCCGGAGATGGTACATCAGACCAAGCTCTTCGAAGAACAGACGCCGATGCAGCGTATGGCCAGTGTCGATGAGATGGTCGGTCCTGCGGTCTTCCTGCTCTCGAATGCTGCAAGTTTCGTGACGGGTGTCGATCTGCTCGTTGACGGCGGCTTCTGCTGCTGGTGATGACATGCGTAAGCTGATCGCAGGCAATTGGAAAATGAACGGTCTCGTCTCCTCCCAAGCTGAGATCGAGGCGCTGAAGGGGCTAACGGGCAGTGCGACGTGCGATATCGTCGTCTGCCCGCCCTTCACGCTGATCGACCGCGCCGTGGCGCGGGTCAAGGATACGGATCTCGCCATCGGCGCGCAGGATTGCCACGCGCAGTCGTCGGGTGCCCACACGGGCGAAATTTCTGCCGAAATGCTTGCCGATCTCGGTGCGCGCTATGTCATCCTCGGACATTCCGAACGCCGTGTCCTGAACGGCGAGGACGATGAGATTGTGCTGGGGAAGGCGCTTGCCGCGCATCGGGCAGGCTTGATTTCGATCGTCTGCGTCGGTGAGACACGCCATGAGCGCGACGAAGGCCGGGCAATCGAAGTCGTCGGCGAACAACTGCGGGGATCCGTCCCCGAGGGTGCTACCAGCCGAAATCTTGTCATCGCCTATGAACCCGTCTGGGCAATCGGAACCGGACTGGTGCCGACCCACGAACAGATTGAGGAGGTCCATGCGGCGATCCGGCAGATGCTCGAAGAGCGGCTGGGCAGGGATGGCCATTCGGTCAAGATCCTCTATGGCGGCTCGGTCAAGGCATCCAATGCAGAGGCGATATTCGGGCTTCGCAATGTGGACGGAGCGCTGGTCGGCGGCGCATCGCTGAAGGCCTCGGAATTCGCAGGAATTATTTCGGCAGCCGTTTGAACTCTGAGTGCGGAGACAAGTGTCGCCGGTGCAGATCGGTGCGCTCACGCCGGCGCCGTTGAAAGGAAAAGAGAATGCAACGTTTTGAAAACAAGACCGTCGTCATTACCGGCGCAAGCCGCGGTATCGGTGCAGCGATCGCCAAACGCTTTGCGCGCGAAGGCGCCAATCTCGTCGTTTCGGCCAATGAAGACAGCGTGCATGGCGTGGCAGAACAGATCAAGTCAGATGGCGGCAAGGCTATTTCCTTCGTTGGCGACGTCACTGACAAGTCAAGCGTCAAGGTCCTTTATGACGCAGCCGAGCAGGCATTCGGCGCTGTCGACGTCTCCATCCAGAATGCCGGCGTCATCACCATCGCCCGCATCGAGGATATGACCGAGGGCGAGTGGGACAAGGTCATGGCCGTCAACACCAAAGGCGTGTTCCTCTGCGCCCAGGAAGCGATCGCCCGCATGCGCAAGCACGGCCGCGGCGGCCGTCTCATCAACACGGCCTCCGGCCAGGCGCGCGACGGCTTCATCTACACGCCGCATTATGCCGCCTCGAAGATGGGCGTCGTCGGCATCACCCAGAGCCTTGCCAAGGAAGTCGCCACCGACGGCA
The DNA here is from genome assembly GCF_056398305.1 of Rhizobium sp. 01T444. Classification (NCBI taxonomy): domain Bacteria; kingdom Pseudomonadati; phylum Pseudomonadota; class Alphaproteobacteria; order Hyphomicrobiales; family Rhizobiaceae; genus Rhizobium; species Rhizobium sp. 01T444. The sequence goes on along the minus strand of NZ_JBFTPD010000007.1, from coordinate 140,143 downwards.
TCACCGTCAACGCCTTCTGCCCGGGCATCATCGAGACCGACATGTGGGCCTATAACGACCAGGCATGGGGCAAGCTGCTCGGCAATTACGGCCCCGGCGAACTGATGAAGGAATGGGTCGAAGGCATTCCGATGAAGCGCGCCGGTTCCGGCGAAGACGTCGCCGGCCTCGTCACCTTCCTTGCCAGCGACGATGCAGCCTACATTACCGGCCAGACCATCAATGTCGATGGCGGCCTCATCATGTCCTAGCTCTGTTCGACAATAGGAAACGGTGCTTTCACCTCTGCGAGGCAGTTCCCGCGGCGAGATCTGCACCCAACCTCTTGCAGAACAAGGCCTTCATCATCTATCTAAGTAATGTTCTCAGGGCGGGGTGCAATTCCCCACCGGCGGTATCGAGGCAACTCGGAGCCCGCGAGCGCCTTCGTGGAAGCGAAGGGTCAGCAGATCCGGTGAGATGCCGGAGCCGACGGTCATAGTCCGGATGGAAGAGAGCAACGCAGAGGACACCGCTCGGCACGCGGTGTTTCATATGCTTGTTCGCCCAAGGGAAAATGGTGGCTTTTGACAGGCCATGTACGCCGCACACTGCGGCTAACCCTTGAAAGGCAGAGAAGATGGCAATTTCCAAAATCGAAGATGCGATCGTCGCGATTGCGCGTGGCGAGATCGTGGTCGTCGTCGACGATCGTGATCGTGAAAACGAGGGCGACCTCGTCATCGCATCCGAGGCAATCACCCCGCAGGCGATCGCCTTCATGATGAATTATGCTCGCGGCCTCATCTGTGTGGCAATGGAAGGCGAGCGGCTGGACGARCTGCAGATCCCGCAGATGGTCCCCAACAATACCGAACTTTTGAAGACGGCTTTCACCGTGTCGGTTGACTATATTCCTGAAACGACGACCGGAATTTCGGCGGCTGACCGCGCCGCGACGGTTCGCGCACTCATTGCCGAGACGTCCCGCCCCGAGGATTTTGCGCGGCCCGGCCATATCTTCCCGTTGCGTGCGCATCCGAACGGCGTGCTTTCTCGTCCAGGTCATACCGAGGCGGCTGTCGACCTCGCAAGGCTTGCCGGCCTGTCGCCGTCAGGTGTCATCTGCGAGGTGGCCAATGATGATGGCACGATGGCACGCCTGCCCGAGCTTGAGCAGTTTGCCGAACGGCACGGCCTCCATCTGATCACAATCGAGGATCTCATTGCTTATCGGGGCGTGAGAGCGCCTGTTAAGGCCGCCTAGTAAGCGTGTCTTGGCCTGGCGTAAAAGAGCCACGGCGAGCCAAGATCGCGTGGGTGCCGTTTGTGTAGTCTGCAACGAGGCACTCGCGCTCTGGCACGGATAAGCAGCGTGAGCTATTAGCTCGACGAAGGCCCGATCACGCGGGCCTTCGATGTTTCACCATGCCTTCAGACGACGAGTGCTAGCGCCGGTCCCTGATCGTCCGTCTTGCGTTCCTGGCCGGCCGTGCCTTCCAGGCTCTCGGAAGCCAGCAGATTGAACTCCCGACGTTCTTTCTCCGATACGATCGCGAGGTCGATGACCTTCTGCAGGTTGGCGGCATGGCGGAAGGTGGGATCGTCCTGCTTTCCGGTTCTGACCGCTTCGGCAAAGCGCTGGTAGTTGGTCAGCACTGCCGGCACCTCGATGTCACGCCAGGTGGCGCTTTCAATATCGTCACCGAAGCAGCCCCGAAGATCTGAGCCGTCAGGACGATGGATGACTTCGAGGCTGCCTTTTTCGCCATAGATGCGCAGCTTCAGTTCGTTGAGATGACCGGTCGCCCAGCGTGTCGCATGGATGACGCCGAGAGCGCCATTGGCGAAATCGACAGACATGGTGAAGCTGTCATTGGCGTCGAGCATATATTCACCGATCTGTCCGCCCGGCGCCTTGTTGAAGGTCTTGAGGCGCGCAAAGACATGGTCGATATCGGTCGCGGCGCCATAAGCGGCGAAATCGAGAATATGAATGCCGACATCGCCGAGCACGCCGTTCGATCCATGGCCGGTGGACAAGCGCCACAGCCAGCGCGATTCCGTGCGCCAGTCGCCCCAGGCGCGAGACACCAACCAGCTCTGCAGATAGGAGGCCTCCACATGGCGGATGGTGCCAAGTTCGCCTGATAGCACCATCTCGCGGGCGCGCTGCAGCGGTGCGACGTTGCGATAGGTGAGGTTGACCATGTTGACGACGCCGGCGGTCTCAGCCGCTTCCGTCATCTCCAGCGCATGGGCGTAGTTTTCTGCCAGCGGCTTTTCACAGAAGACGTGCTTGCCGGCGGCGATCAGCGCCAAGCTCGTCGCATGATGTATCCGGTCAGGCGTGACGTTGGTGGCGGCATCGAATTCGCCCCAGGCGATCGCTTCCTCGAGCGTGCTGAAGCGCTTTGCGATGTTGAAATGATCAGCGAACTCATCAAGCCGGGTCCGATCGGTGTCGACGGCGCCGACCACCTCGACACCATCGATGGCGAGGAAGTTGGCAACCTGGTTTTTGGCCATCATGCCCGTGCCAAGAACAAGTAGACGCATTGCTCTTCTCCTCAGCGGTAACCGGCTTCGCCGGCTTGATGCAGTCTCGGACCACGCTCGACGATCGGCTCCAGTGCCTTCTCTACCGGCACATTTGGGGCATCGGTGATGCTCTTCAGGTCGCCCTGCGGGTTGTAGGCCCACTTCACGCCGTTGATCAGCACCTTCTGCACGTTGGCATCGTGATAGGTCGGGTAGGTTTCGTGGCCGGGGCGGAAATAGAAGATATTGCCCGCACCACGGCGCCAGGTCAGGCCAGACCGGAAAACTTCGCCGCCCTGGAACCAGGAGATGAACACCGTTTCCAGTGGCTCCGGCACCGAGAACTGCTCGCCATACATTTCTTCGTTTTCCAGCACGAAGTTTTCGCCAATGCCGGCCGCGATCGGATGGCGCTGATTGATCGTCCACAGGCGCTCGCGCTCGCCCGCCTCGCGCCATTTCAGCGCACAGGGCGTGCCCATCAGCCGCTTGAAGATCTTCGAGAAATGGCCGGAGTGCAGCACGAGCAGGCCCATGCCTTCCCACACCCGCTTGGCGACGCGCTCGACGACGGCATCGGAGACGGCACCATGGTCCTTGTGGCCCCACCAGGTCAGAACGTCGGTCTCGGCAAGCCGGGCCTCCGTCAACCCATGTTCGGGCTCCTGCAGCGTTGCCGTGGTCGCGGAAATAGCCGGATCGGTGTTCAGCGCCTTGGCGATCGTGGTGTGCATGCCGTCCGGATAGATCTCCCGGACAATGGCGTTGGTATTTTCGTGGATGTTCTCACCCCAGACGATGGTGCGAATAGACAAGTTTCTGCTCCTTCACAGCAAGTAGCGGACCGGAACCGATGGGAAGCGGTCGGATCCTGTTTGTTTGATTGGTGGTCAGGCTGCGCCCTTGAAAGGGACCTTTTCGAGTGCGCGTCCGGATTGGTCGAAACGGTGAATGCGATCCTTGACCGGCGACACGCCCAGTTGCTGGCCGGGCTGGTGGCTCGATACGCCGGTCTCTCGCACGGTCAGCGGTTCGGCCGAGCCGATGTCGAGATAAACGAAACTGTCCGAGCCGAGGATTTCTGAGTGGATGACGGTGCCGGTCCAGACAGGATCCTGATCTCTAAACTCGATATGTTCGGCTCGCACCCCGATCATGTGGGCATTATAGGGAGCCGCGAACGGGCCGGAGAGGAAGTTCATTTTCGGCGAGCCGATGAAGCCGGCGACGAAGATTGAGTTCGGGGTCTCATAGAGCTCGATCGGAGTTCCGACCTGTTCGACGACGCCATCGCGAAGAACGCAGATGCGATCGGCAAGCGTCATGGCCTCGACCTGATCGTGGGTGACATAGATCATCGTGGTGTCATGCATGCCACGGTGAAGCTTGGCGATCTCCAGCCTTGTGGCGACGCGCAACGCAGCATCAAGGTTCGACAATGGTTCGTCGAACAGGAAGACCTTCGGGTCACGAACGATGGCGCGGCCAATGGCCACGCGCTGGCGTTGGCCGCCTGAAAGCTGGCGCGGCAAGCGCTCCAGATAGGGTGAGAGCTGCAGCATGCCGGCTGCCTGTTCGACGCGCGCCTTGCATTCTTCTCTGGTTCGGCCGGAGAGCTTCATGCCGAAGGCCATATTTTCGTAGACCGTCATATGCGGATAGAGCGCATAGGACTGGAATACCATCGCGATGCCGCGCTTCGACGGGGAAAGACGATTGACCGGCTGACCATCGAAGGAAAGCGTGCCTGACGTTATGTCCTCCAGTCCTGAGATCAATCTAAGCAAGGTGGACTTGCCGCAACCGGACGGGCCGACAAAGACCATGAACTCCCCCTTCCGGATGTCCATGCTGACGCCCTTGATGACTTCGAATGCCCCGAAGCTCTTGCGGATATTGTCTAATCTAATTTGTGCCATGTCGCGCTTTCCTCAGCCTTTGACGCCGCCGGCGGTCAGCCCGGAAATGATCCGGCGTTGAAAAATAAGAACAAGGATGACGACGGGCACGGTAACGATGACCGATGCCGCCATGATATTGCCCCAGGGGATTTCGAACTGACTGCCGCCCGAAAGGAGAGCGATCGCTACCGGCACTGTCCGTTGCGCATCCGACGAGGTGAAAGTCAGGGCGAACAGAAATTCATTCCAGGCCGTGATGAAGGCAAGCAGACCGGTGGTGACCAGGGCCGGCCACATCAGCGGCATGAACACCTGCGTGATGATGACCCAGGGGGAGGCGCCATCGACGATGGCCGCTTCCTCGATCTCGATCGGCAGATCCCGCATGAAAGTCGTCAGCACCCACACCGTGAAAGGCAGAGTGAAGATCATATAGGAGAAGATCAGCGCGAAGGGCGTGTTGAAGATGCCGATCCAGCGGATGAGTTCGAATAGCCCTGCGAGCACAGCGATCTGCGGGAACATCGAGACGGACAGAATAGTCAGCATCAAGAGGGCCCGACCCCGGAAATGCACGCGGGCAAGCGCGTAGGATGCGGTCACGGCGAGCAGCAAAGAGGCGGCGACCACGAGGCAGGCAATGAGCAGCGAATTGCCGAGGCTGCGGATGAAGCTGCCGGTCGTCAACACGCCGGTATAGTTTTCCAGCGAGATCGAGGTCGGCCAGTAGGTGACCTCGAAGAGCGCGGTGCCGGCTTTGAAGCTTGTTAGGATCGCGTAATAAAACGGGAAGACCGCGATGATGACGATGACCGCGACCAGCAGATAAAACAGCGTATTCTTCGTGGCTGTGAGCAGCATCAGCGTTCGCCTCCGCCAAGATTGACGCGGCCGAGCCAGATGTAGAGCACGGTAACGGACGCGATGATAAGAAAGAGAACAGTGGAGGCGGTTGCGCCATAGGCGAACTTGTCGAAATCGAAGAGGTTTTCGCGCGCCATCACCGACATTGTCTTGGTCTGGGCGTTGTTCGGTGTCAGCACGTAGATCAGGTCGAAGATGCGCATGGCATCGAGCATGCGGAAGATCACGGCGACCATGATTGCCGGGCGGATCAGCGGCAGGGTCAGACGCCAGAACACTTTGATGGGGTTGATGCCGTCGATCTTTGCGGCTTCGTAAATATCGGCCGGAACCATTTGCAGGGCGGCGAGGATCAGCAGCGCCATGAAGGGCGTTGTCTTCCAGACGTCGACGATCAGAACGGCGATCATCGCTGTCTGAGGATCAGCGGTCCACGCGATCTTCTGGCTGATGAGCCCGAGGCTGAGAAACATGTCGTTGAGGATGCCGAACTGGTCGTTGAGCATCCAGGCCCACATTTTCGCGGAGACGATGGTCGGGATCGCCCAGGGAATGAGGATAGCGGCGCGCACGATGCCGCGGCCAACGAATTGCGCGTTCAACACAAGGGCGACGATGAGGCCGAGCGCGGTTTCGATCGTCACCGACAACAGCGTGAACTTAGCCGTATTCCAGACGGCGCCCCACCAGGCGGGATCGGCCAGCAGTCCCCTATAGATCGTGCGGCCGCTCTTCAGGGTGACCCAGGAGAGGTAATTGTCGAAGCCGACGAACTGGGCATCGCCGAGGTTCGTCAGCGACGCGTTGGTGAAGCTGAAGTATATGGTGCGGAACAGCGGCCAGCCGGCAACGATGGCCAGGATCAGCAGGGTCGGAGCTAGGAAGATCCAGGCGGATCGGACACGTTCCGAGCGCAGATCCGAAGAGATTGCCTTCGTGTGCGCGCCTGTGCTCAGATTTTGGGAGACTGCAACTTCACTCATGGAATATCCGCTTCATGAGACAATCGACGACGGCGTTATCGGAAGCGGCAGCGACGAGATATCCGACGCTGCCGCCTTGATTTGCTACCAGCCGCTGCCTTGCAGCGTCGTCAGATCGGCTTCGAGAAGCTCTAGGTTTTCTTCGGCTGTCCCGCTGCCGGAGAGCGTATTGTGCACGGCGGTCCAGAACTTGGCGGAAACCTCGTTATACTTGACCTTGGCAACAGCCGACGGCCGCGGCACCGCGTTTTCGAAGATCGGCTTCCAATTCGGCATGAACGGTTGCGCAGCAGCAATGTCCTTGTCGTCATAAAGCGCCGACAAGGTCGGCAGGTTGGAAAGCTCGATGGCGCGCTGCTTCTGGCTTTCCTTCGACGTCAGGAACTTGACGAGTTCGATCGCCGCATCCGGGTTCTTCGAATATTTCGAGACGGCGAGATTCCAGCCGCCGAGCGTCGAAGAGGGCTTGTCGCCTTCTGCGGCAACGGGAAGTGTCGTCACGTCGAACTTGCCCTTGACCGGGCTGTCGGCGCCGTTGCCCAGCGCATAGGCATAGGGCCAGTTACGCATGAAGACGGCGTTGCCGGTCTGCCAGACACCGCGGGATTCTTCCTCCTGATAGGCGAGCACACCGCTCGGTGAAATCGTGCCGATCCAGCCCTTGGCGCGATTGAGCGCTGCCGCGGCCTTCTCGTTGTTGATCGAAATCGTGCCGTCGGTCTCGATGATCTGGCCACCGCCCGAGGACTTGACCCATTCCAGTGCATCGCAGGTCAGGCCTTCATAGGCATTGCCCTGGAAGACGTAGCCCCAGAGATCCTTCTGGCCGGCGGCGCGTTCCTTATCCTGGATTTCCTTGGCGGTTGCCTCCATCTCGTCCCAGGTCTTCGGCGGCTGCTTGCCGTATTTCTCAAGCAGATCCTTGCGGTAGAAGAGGGCCGGTGCATCCGTATAAAGCGGCATTGCGACCAGACGGCCGTTCACGGTCTGGGAGGCAACGATCGCCGGGAAAAAGTCGCCGACGACGTCCTTGGTGGCATCCTTGAGATCGACGAACTGGTCTGCCAGCTGCGGGGCCCAGATAACGTCCGTCTGGTAGACATCGACATCCGTGTTGCCGGCTGCGAGCCAGAGCCGATATTGCGAAAACTGTTCAGTGGATGAGGGCGGCATGGTGACGATCTTGACCGTATTGCCGGTCGCCTTCTCGAAGGCATCGAGCTGCTTGCGGAACAGATCGAGGTTCTTGCCGGTAGAGCTCGCTGAAATGCTGATCTCGGCGGCAAAGGACGGAACTGACACGCCAATAAGCGCAGCCGCGAGGGCGGCCGCAGTGAAACGAAACTTCATTTTCTCCTCCCAAAGACCAAATTGAAATCGATTTGGTTGTGAAAAACTGTCAGAAGGTCGATACMGTGTCAAGGGAGGTTCGTGATTGCGACCTATACTTGTTCATAAATGCAGAATATCGTTTAAAATCAACTAGAAACCCAAATGCCGTGATTTCCTAATTCGCGCTAGTGTTCATCTGGCGGCAGATGAAATTGAAATCGATTTGAGAAAATATAATCGACGGCATAGAATGTGGAATTTGCGAGGCCGATGGTATAGATGCCCGGCAGCGCAGGCGATGAAAGTTATTTCGGTCAATGAAACTCAAAGAGTTCGCAAAACAACTTGGATTGTCTCCAACGACCGTCAGCCGTGCGCTCAGTGGCTATCCCGAGGTAAGCGAGGTGACGCGCGCCCGCGTCGTCCAAGAGGCGGTGCGGCTGGGCTACCGGCCGAACGTCAATGCGGTCAGACTGAAGACCGGCCGGGTTGGCGCCATTGGCGTCGTCATGGGGCGCGCCGGCGAGTTTCATTTCGCGGAATTCATGGCCGGCATGGCGGAGCGTCTTATCACGGAAGACACCGATATTCTGGTCATTCCCATGGCCAATCCCGAATATGATGCCGAGATGCAACTTTACAGGCGGCTGGCGGAAAGTCAGCGGGTGGATGCGATCATCGTGCATTCGCCTCGGCCCAATGACCAGCGCATCGCGCTGCTGCATGAGCTGGGAATGCCGTTTCTCGTTCATGGCCGTTCAGACATCGACGTGCCGCACCCCTGGCTCGATATCGACAATGAAGGGGCTGTACGCCGCGCGACCTCGCATTTGATCGATCTCGGTCATACGAGGATTGCGATGATCAATGGCCGCGAGGGCGCAACTTACGCGCTGCATCGCGACATCGGTTACCGCAGCGCCTTGCAGAGCCACGGGATCGAGGTCGATCCGCAACTGATCGCCAACGGCAATTTCACCGACGAGCTCGGTTTCCGCTTTGCGCGGTCATTTCTCGAGCAGCCGAAGCGGCCGACCGCGTTTGTCGCGGGGTCGATGATGACGGCGCTCGGTATTTACCGCGCCGCACGTTCGCTGGGGCTCCAGATCGGCAGCGATGTCTCGGTCATTGCCCACGATGACGTCTTTCCGTATCTGACAGCCGACAACATGGTCCCCTCGCTGTCGGCAACCCGGTCGTCGATGCGAGCGGCTGGTACGCGATGCGCCGATCTCGTCCTGCAGCTTTTGGCCGGGCGTTCGCCGACGGAGATTCACGAATTGTGGCCGGTTGAACTCATCCTGCGCGAGTCCACCGGACCGGTGCGGACGCCCCGGACCTGAGCGATTGACGTTTGTAAAGCCTTCCTGACATCATCGCGCTGTCTTGTGCGATCGCCAGGAGCCCGCGCGTCGACATCGGATACAAGGTCGAGTTGGGACCGGCCGCGATAGTGTCAGCGATTCACGAAGCTTTGGCCTCGAAAGTGGGGGCGAAATCACCCAGCGATTTCGCCTTCAGGATCGTGCCTTCGATATCCTGCCCCACGATTGCTTCGAGATCGGCAAAGCTGTCGATGACGTAGTAGATCGGCTGGAGGATATCGATCCGGTAGGGCGTCCTGAGCACGCTCAGCAGATCGAACGGCCGAAATTCGCATGCCTTGCTTTCCGTCGCCGCCTTCGCTTCGCTTGGCGATGAGACGATCCCTGCGCCGAAGCAGCGGCGGCCCTGCGGCGTATTGATCAGGCCGAACTCGACGGTGAACCAGAAGATGCGGAACAGATGCCAAGAATAGCCTTTGCCGAGGCGAACAGCTGTTTCGCCGAAATGCCGTACGAAATTGGCATAGCTCTGGTTGGTGAGCATCGGGCAATGGCCGAAAACCTCGTGGAACAGGTCCGGTTCCTCGATATAGTCGATATGCTCGCGACGGCGTAGGAAGGTTGCGAGCGGGAATTTGCCTTGTGACAGAAGTTCATAAAAGCGAGAGGGCGGAATGAGCGCCGGCACGCCTTCCACGCCGAAGCCGGTGGTCTCGTTTAGGCGTCTGTTCACATCGAGAAGCTGAGGCACCTTGTCGGGCTTCAGCCCTAGCATTTTCACGCCATCCAGATATTCGCGGCAGGCCGCATCGGCGAGCAGCTTCATCTGACGCCGGTAGAGTTCGCCCCAAATCGCATCTTCCTCAGGGGTATAGGCATATAAACCGTCCGAGCCAGGCAGTTTGGCGGTGTAGCTGCTTTCCTTGGTCATATTCTGATCCTCCCGGGATAGCGTTTCTGCCATTATCCCCCGGATTTTGAGGATTTTCTTTTCTTTCGTGCTGCCAATTGCCATAGTGATGGCAAATATTCCCAAATGTGGTACAGAAAATGAAAGAACCTGGGAATTTTCGCCGCAAGCTTCTGCAACTTATCCAAGCCGACGGCAGTCTTTCGCTGGCAGACCTGGCGGAAAAGGTCGGCATGTCGCAAAGTTCGGCCTGGCGGAAGATCCAGGAACTGGAAGCCGACGGTGTCATCCGTAAGCGTGTGACACTACTCGATCCCGGAAAACTCGATCTCAAGCTCTGCGTGATCGCGCATGTGACGCTGGAGGATCACCACGAAGAGGCGGTCGCCTCTTTCGCTTCGGTGGTTCTGGAGCGGCCGGAGATCATGGAGTGCTATGCCTTGTCAGGCGCTTTCGACTACATGCTGAAGATAAGGGCGAGGGACGTGGAAAGCTACGAAGCCTTCATGACCCGCTACCTCATGCGCAATCCGCATGTGCGCACAGTCGTATCGAGCTTTGTGCTGCGGGAGCTGAAATTCTCGACCGAACTGCCGCTCTGACGCTTGGTGCCAGATCACCGCGTGCTGTCGCCATGCCGATGACCCGGCATGTGTATCGGAAAGCCTTCGAATGTCTTCAGCGTGTCGAGCACGATCGAGGTTTTTACGTGCTGCACCGACTCGTGGGGTAACAGGACGTCGTTGACGAATTTGGAGAGGTCCGCGAGCCCGCGGGTCGCGACCTTCAAGTGATAGTCCATTTCACCTGTCAGCGCATAGGCTTCGAGAACTTCCGGCAGTCCATTGATCAACTGCGAAAATCTGCGGGCATTGTCTCTGTTATGGGTGGCAAGCGTCACGGAAATGATCACCAGCATATCCAGGCCTAGCTTCTGTTGATCCAGATAGGCCCGGTAGCTGCGAATATATCCCTCAGCCTCCAGTCTCGTCCGCCGGCGCGAGCATTGCGAGGGTGAAAGCGCGATCCGCTCCCCCAGCTCATTGTTCGTCAAACGGCCGTCTTTTTGAAGCTCCTGGAGCAGGCGCAAATCCAATTTGTCGAGCTGTTCATCCATTGCGCGGAATCTCCAAAATTCTCACGAACCGTGCATAATCTCTTCCTCTGGCATGAAGAATGCAAGAACTTTGCATGCGTTTTGGGCCACACTTTGCATATCGAAGTCCAGTTCCCAGGAGGAAAAAATGGGCCCTTTTCCGCATGATGCACCGCCCTCGGAAATTACCGCCGACAACCCGGCCGGCACCGACGGATTCGAATTCGTCGAATTCGCCCATCCTGAGCCCGAGAAGCTGCGCGAGCTCTTCACGCGCATGGGCTACATCCCAGTCGCCAAACACAAGACGAAAGACATCACCGTCTGGCGTCAGGGCGACATCAACTATGTCCTGAACGCCGAACCCGGCAGCCATGCCGCGCGTTTCGTCGCAAATCATGGTCCCTGCGCCCCGTCGATGGCATGGCGCGTCGTCGACGCCAAACACGCCTTCGATCACGCGGTGTCGAAAGGCGCCGTTCCCTATGAAGCGGATGACAAGGCGCTCGACGTCCCGGCGATTGTCGGCATTGGCGGCTCATTGCTCTATTTCGTCGAGACATATGGTGCAAAGGGATCGGCCTACGATGCCGAGTTTGATTGGCTCGGCGAGCCTAACCCGCATCCTCAGGGGATCGGTTTCTATTATCTCGACCATCTGACGCACAACGTCTTCCGTGGCAACATGGACAAGTGGTGGGACTTTTACCGCAACCTGTTCAATTTCAAGCAGATCCACTTCTTCGATATCGATGGGCGCATTACCGGTCTGGTGAGCCGCGCCATCACGTCGCCCTGCGGCAAGATCCGCATCCCGCTGAATGAATCGAAGGACGACACGAGCCAGATCGAGGAATATCTGAAGAAATACAGGGGTGAGGGTATTCAGCACATCGCCGTTGGAACGGAAGATATCTATGAGGCCACTGACAGGCTTGCCGACAATGATCTGCGCTTCATGCCGGGACCGCCGGAAACCTATTACGACATGTCCTATGAACGCGTGAACGGCCATAGCGAACCTGTCGACCGTATGAAGAAGCATGGCATCCTCATCGATGGCGAAGGTGTGGTGAATGGCGGCATGACGAAAATCCTGCTCCAGATCTTCTCCAAAACAGTGATTGGACCCATCTTCTTCGAATTCATCCARCGCAAGGGCGACGASGGCTTCGGCGAAGGCAATTTCCGCGCTCTCTTCGAATCGATCGAGGCCGATCAGATCAAGCGTGGTGTCATCGGTACTGCGGCGGAGTAAACTCTCGGGGCCACCTCGCGCGTCTGAAAGGACGCGCGACGCCGAGAGTTTCCGGGGAGGAGTTGAGCAATGGACCAGACATCAATCCAGACTTCCGAGGGTGAAGCCTCGACGGCAAGCAAGCTGAAATATATGCCGGGGTTCGGCAATGATTTCGAAACGGAGTCGCTTCCCGGCGCCTTGCCGCAGGGCCAGAACAGCCCGCAGAAATGCAACTACGGTCTTTATGCCGAGCAGCTTTCCGGCTCGCCATTCACCGCGCCGCGCGGGACGAATGAAAGGTCCTGGCTTTATCGCATTCGCCCGAGCGTGCGTCACACAAGCCGCTTCTCGAATGCGTCCTATCCGCTCTGGAAAACCGCGCCTTGCCTGGACGAGCATTCGCTTCCCCTGGGGCAGCTTCGCTGGAATCCCATCCCCACGCCAACCGAGAAGCTGACGTTTCTCGAAGGGGTGCGGACAATGACGACGGCAGGCGATGTGACGACCCAGGTGGGCATGTCAGCACATGCTTACGCCTTCAATGAGGACATGGTGGATGATTACTTCTTCAATGCCGATGGTGAACTGCTGATCGTGCCGCAGCTCGGCGCCATCCAAGTGTTCACCGAAATGGGCATCATGGACGTGGAGCCCCTGGAAATATGCCTCATCCCGCGCGGCATGATGTTCAAGGTTCTCCGTAATGGCGAGCAGGCGGTCTGGCGCGGATACATATGCGAGAATTACGGCGCGAAGTTCACGCTGCCGGACCGCGGCCCCATCGGCGCCAACTGCCTGGCTAACCCGCGCGACTTCAAGACTCCTGTCGCCGCTTTCGAGGACAAGGAAAAGCCTTGCCGCGTCCATGTGAAGTGGTGCGGAAAATTCTATGTCACTGATATCGGTCATTCGCCGCTCGATGTGGTCGCTTGGCACGGCAACTACGCCCCCTTCAAATACGATTTACGGACGTTTTCTCCTGTTGGCGCGATCCGCTTCGATCATCCCGATCCGTCGATTTTTTCAGTGCTGACCGCGCCCACCGAAGATGCGGGCACGGCGAATGTCGATTTCGTGATCTTTCCGCCGCGCTGGCTGGTGGCCGAGCACACGTTCCGTCCGCCTTGGTACCATCGCAACATCATGAGCGAGTTCATGGGCCTGATCCATGGCCAGTATGACGCCAAGGAGGAGGGCTTCGTCCCCGGCGGCATGAGCCTGCACAACATGATGCTCGCCCACGGGCCGGACGCCCTCGCCTTCGAAAAGGCATCCAATGCCGAGCTCAAGCCGGTGAAGCTGGATCACACCATGGCCTTCATGTTCGAGACCCGGTACCCGCAGCAATTGACGAAATACGCAGCCGAGCTTGAAACGCTGCAGGATGATTATCTGGAATGCTGGGACGGCCTGGAACGCAAGTTCGACGGAACCCCCGGTATCAAGTGATGGCCTCAAGTGAGGATCGGTCAGGCATCCTCTGGCACAGGAATGGGATATGAAGCTTGCGACGTTGAAAGACTCCACGAGAGATGGCCGGCTCGTTGTCGTCTCCCGCGACCTTACCCGCTATTCCGAAGTCGGTCACATTGCCCGCACGTTGCAGGCGGCTCTCGATGACTGGCAGCACGTGGCTCCAAGACTCGCGCAGATTGCCGAAGGTATCGAGACAGGTGCCCAGCCGACGATCCGGTTTCACGAACACGACGCCGCATCGCCCTTGCCGCGGGCCTACCAATGGGCTGACGGTTCGGCCTATCTCAACCATGTTGAATTGGTACGCAAGGCGCGGGGTGCCGAGATGCCGGCGAGCTTCTGGACCGATCCGCTGATGTATCAAGGTGGTTCGGACGGTTTCCTCGCGCCGCGAGATCCGATCGTGGTGGCTGACGAGACTTATGGGATCGATATGGAGGGTGAGGTTGCCGTCATCGCCGGTGACGTTGCTATGGGTTCCGGTCCTGAAGCAGCGCGCGATGCCATCCGTCTGGTGATGCTCGTCAATGATGTGTCGCTGCGCGGTCTCATACCGGACGAGTTGGCAAAGGGATTTGGCTTCTTCCAGTCCAAGCCGGCATCGGCATTTTCTCCGATCGCGGTGACGCCGGACGAGCTCGGAGCGTCGTGGGACGGCGGCAAGGTGTGTCTGCCGCTGCTTGTGAGCTTGAACGGCAAGGCATTCGGCAAGGCGAATGCGGGCATCGATATGACGTTTGATTTTGGCCAGCTCATCGCCCATGCCGCCAAAACCCGCAATCTGGTGGCCGGAACGATCATCGGCTCGGGAACGGTTTCCAATAAGCTGGATGGCGGAGCGGGCAAGCCCATCGAAGACGGAGGAGACGGCTACTCATGCATCGCCGAGATACGGATGATTGAGACGATCGAGACCGGATCGCCGAAGACTCCGTTCATGAAGTTCGGGGATCAGGTCCGCATCGAGATGAAGGATCGTGCCGGCCATTCGATCTTCGGGGCGATCGAGCAGACGGTCGAAAGATACAGGGGAGCCGGGCTGCAATGAACGAGGTCGTTCTCTACGATTACTGGAGGTCATCGGCGAGCTATCGCGTCCGCATTGCGCTCAATCTCTTGGCGATCGACTACAAAACAGTGTCCATCAACCTGTTGGAGGGAGCGCATAAGAAGCCGGAATATCTGGCGCTCAACCCGCAGGGGTTCGTGCCGACATTGGTGATCGACGGGAAAACTCTGACCCAGTCGCTGGCAATCATCGAGTATCTGGCCGAGGTTCGGCCGGAATGCGGATTGCTGCCAGCGGATATTGCCGATCGCCAGAAAGTGCGCGCCTTCGCATACGCGGTCGCCATGGACATCCATCCGATATGCAACACGCATGTCGTGGCGCACCTCATGACCGTAGCGGACAAGACCGACGCCCGCGAGGAATGGATGAAGCATTTCATCACGGACGGACTTCGTAAACTGGAAGCGATGATCGACCCAGCCGACAAAGGGTTCAGCTTTGGGGATACACCGACGATGGCGGACCTCTGTCTTGTTCCTCAGGTCTACAATGCCCGCCGCTGGGGAGTGGACATGACCGATTTCAAGCGCATCGTCGATATCGATGGCAAATGCGCCAAGCTGCCAGCCTTCCAGGCTGCCCATCCTGACTGCGCGAAACCTCAACGCAAAGGGCACGTTTGGAGTGCGCGGGAACACGACCGATGAGGCGGCGCACGCCTATTGCGACCACCGCTTTTCCCGCCGCTTTTCTCAACCACATGCTGCTATGTTTCTCCGGTGCCGAGGCCAAGGCTGAATCCTGTTGCATCAGTTGAGTTAGGTCGAGATCACCGAATGACCCGCGACGCCTCTCGTGGCGCTCATCGCGCCGACCGCCGGCTGAGCTTCCCTAAAGTCGGGCTCGGATATCGTACCTGATCCCGTGGCATGAGCAGAAGAGGGGCGGACGATATCAACCGTGTGGTGATATACTCACCCCAGGAGGAACTCTCGCGCTGGCAGTCGAGGGTTTGCGCGATGACACAGGGCTTGGCCGCGGCATCCCGCCTCGGCCCAGGAAGGGAAGGAGACAACGCATGAACAATGTAGCGATCCACCCAATCGTGGATTCAGGATACCGGGCGACCGATGCGTCATTTGTCGGCGGCACGCTCGTATGCAATTGCGCGAGCAATCCGGTCAAAGTCCGCGTCAAGGGCGATATTGCCCACAACCATGCTTGCGGCTGCACGAAATGCTGGAAGCCGCAGGGTGCGGTCTTTTCCGTAGTTGCCGTCGCGCCAACGGCGAACGTCGAGGTTCTGGAGAACGGAAACAAGCTCGCGGTCGTCGACACGTCCGCGCTGATACAGCGCCATGCCTGCAAGGATTGCGGGGTTCACATGTACGGGCCTGTCGAGCGCGATCATGCCTTTCAGGGGCTCTCCTTCCTCCATCCCGAACGGTTCCAGGAAAGAGGCTGGGCAGCACCCGGCTTTGCCGCCTTCGTGTCGTCCATTATCGAAAGCGGATACGACCCCGGGAAGATGGGCGCCGTACGCTCGCGTCTCAAGGAGGTTGGGCTTGAGCCCTATGATTGCCTGTCGCCCGGGTTGATGGACTTGATCGCCACCTGGACGGCGAAAAAGGCAGGGGTTCTCCCGGCCTGACACGTCGCGGAAATTCGCTTTCGGTACCGTCGCGATTCTCGCGGCGGTGCCCCAGGATAAAGGCACTCGACGCGCCTTCTCCCGGATGCGGGTCAGTCCTTGTTCGTCATGGCTGCCCGCAACGCGTCGTTGATACGCTCCTGCCAACCTGAGCCGCCGGCCTGGAAGTGGGCGAGAACCTCGCTGTCGAGCTTCAAGGTTACAAGTTCCTTCACATTCGGCAGAGTGGGCCGCTCGACGGCCGGTGTCGCCGGTTTCTTGACAGGTTTGAACAGGGCCTCGGCCGCTTCATGCGGGTTAGCGGGGCGTCTCGGGGTGCGCATGAGCGTTTCTTCCTGTTTTTCGAGCCCGACCATTCGAGCTCGAGACCGGGTTTGTCGACAGGATCTGTCGCATCGTCAAGTGGAAACACCGGAGGCGATCTTCAAGAGTGGGAAAACTGCCGCCCATCTCAGGGAGAATCCGCCTTCAATCCCGCATGTCCCATGTCCCTAAGCAGCGCATCCCTTCAGGAAGATATCGGCGCACATTCTCGCCCTCGCGGCGATCTCTTCAATGTCGGGCGCCGGCAGCTGACGCAGCATGGCGGCGCGCTGGGGTTCCATGATCATCATGCCGCGCAGCATGCCGCAGGCGGCGTGCGGGTCTTCGAGCTTGATCAGCCCGTGTTCCACCTGGCGGCGCAGCCAGTTTTCCATCGACGTGTTGGTGCGCACGATCGCCTTCTCGTAAAACGAGGTGGCGAGTTCGGGAAAGCGGTCGGATTCGCCGATGACGAGGCGGGTAATCGTGATCGTGTCCTGCGAAAGCGTCAGCATGCCATAGGCCATCAGCATGCGCTCCAGTCCCTGGCGAAGCTCGGCCGTCGCCAGTGTGCCGGGGTCGAGTGCCAAGAGGAAGCGTCCGGTGCGATCCGAGACCATTTCGGAAAACAGATCTGCCTTCGTCGGAAACAGGCGATAGAGCGTCTTGGTTGAAACGCCAGCTTCCTGCGCGATCGCAGCGATGCTGACCGCGGCATAGCCATTCTCGTGGAACTGCCTATTGGCGGCCTCGATGAGCACGCCGCGCGTATCTTCGTCACACCGTACCTGCGGCCTGCCGCGCGGCTTTTTCTCGATATTGTGATTTTCGACCATCGCGATTTTCCAAATTCTTGTTGACTTCTCCTTTTTAGCTCATATTTTGGAAAACATCAAGTTTCCTAAATTGGGCTTGAGCCGAATTTCAAGGCCGCGGCCAAGACGACAGCGACCTTCCACAAGGAGAGAGACGATGTCCGTCACGAAGCTGCATGCTCTGAACAACAACGGTGTCCCGGACGATATGCCGGCCACCGAAACCACCGCTGAAGCCACACCTGCAACGCTTGACGCCGGCAAGACGCCGCGTGTCACCGAGCCTGCTGCCGCGCCTGCTGCAGAGGCACCGGTCCGCAAGCGCGGCGGCCGCTCGCTGCTGATCGGCGGTGCCGCCATCGCCATCATCGCCGCCGGCGCCTATTACGGCCATAATTACTGGACGGTCGGCCGCTTCGAGGTCTCGACCGACGATGCCTATGTCAAGGCCGACAGCACCACGGTTTCCCCGAAGGTTTCAGGCTATCTTATGGAGGTCCTTGTTGCCGACAATCAGGCGGTGAAGGCCGGCCAGCCGCTCGCCCGCATCGACGATCGAGATTTCCGCACTGCGCTCGATCAGGCCAAGGCCGATGTTGCCGCTGCCGAAGCAACCGTCAACGCCAAGCAGGCTTCGCTCGATATCCAGCAGTCGACCATCGCCGCCGCTCGCGCCACGCTCGACGTTGACCGGGCCAACGAGACCTTCGCGGAACAGAACAACAAGCGCTATACGAACCTGGCCACCAACGGTTATGCACCAGTTCAGACCGCCCAGCAGGCGGCTTCGGCAATCGCCGCCGCTCAGGCTACGATCGTGCGCGACAGCGCTGCCCTCGACGCCTCAACGAAGCAGGTCGAGCTACTGAATGCCGAGCTTGCCCAGGCCAGGGCGACACTTGCCCATGACCAGGCTGTCATGCATCAGGCTGAGCTCAACCTCTCCTATGCGACGATCGTTGCGCCCGTCGATGGCACGGTCGGTAACCGTACGCTGCGCGTCGGCCAGTATGTTCAGGCCGGCACCCAACTGATGGCAGTGGTGCCGACGACAGCTGCCTATATCGTTGCCAATTACAAGGAGACACAGCTGACCGATGTCCATGCCGGCCAGCCTGTTGCTATCGAGGTCGACATGTTCCCGGGCCGCACCTATCGCGGCCATGTCGACAGCCTGGCGCCGGCAAGCGGCCAGGAATTTGCGCTGCTGCCGCCCGACAACGCCACCGGCAACTTCACCAAGGTTGTCCAACGCATCCCGGTGAAGATCGTGCTTGACGGAGATGCCGCCGAAAAGGGCGATCTGCGACCCGGCATGTCCGTCCAGCCGAGCATCGACACTAAGGTCGATGCTACCAGCAACTAAGCGAAGGGGCAGGAGATCGTGTCATGTCCAGTATCGCAACAACATCAGGCGCTATCCCGCAGCCGGGCGCCAGCACCAAGGCCAGCACAAGGGATTGGATTGCCGTTCTCGCCGGTATGATCGGCGCCTTCATGGCGATCCTCAATATCCAGATCACCAATGCCTCCCTCCTTGATATCGAAGGCGGCATTGGCACAGGCGTCGACAACGGCGCCTGGATCTCCACCTCCTATCTGATCGGCGAGATCGTCGTCATTCCGCTGACGGCCTATTTCAGCAATGTCTTCTCGTTCCGCCGCTATATCCTCGTCAATTCCATCCTCTTCCCGATCTTTTCGATGGCCTGTGCCTTCGCCCATGATCTCGGCACGATGATCCTGCTGCGCGGCCTGCAGGGCTTTGCCGGCGGCGTGCTGATCCCCATGGCCTTCACCATGGTGCTGACCAAGCTGCCGAAGAGCCAGCAGCCGCTTGGCCTTGCCGTCTTTGCCTTGTCGGTCACCTTCGCCCCGGCCATCGGCCCGACGATCGGTGGCTACCTGACCGAGAACTACGGCTGGCAGACGATCTTCTTCATCAACACTATCCCGAGCCTCATCATGGCGGCGGCGCTCGCTCTGACGCTTGAAAAGCAGCCGATGCAGCTTCACCTTCTGAAGGAGGGCGACTGGGCCGGCATCGTCACTATGGCAATCGGCCTTTCGGCGCTGCAGACCGTACTGGAAGAAGGCAACAAGGACGACTGGTTCTCCTCGCCCTTCATCGTCAAGCTCGGCATCGTGGCCTTCGTCTTCCTGGCTGCCTTCATCTGGATCGAGCTGGCCGTCAAAAAGCCGCTGGTAAAGCTGCGCCTGCTCACACAGCGCAATTTCGGCATCGGCGTGCTGGTCAACGTGCTGGTCGGTGTGGCGCTCTTCGGCACGGTCTATATCCTGCCGCAATATCTCGGTCAGGTGCAGCGCTACAACGCCGAGCAGATCGGTAACGTGCTTGCCTGGACCGGTCTGCCACAGCTCTTGCTGATCCCGCTCGTGCCTGTTCTGATGAAGCGCTTCGATGCTCGCTATATCGGCTTTCTCGGTATCTCGATCTTCGCAATCAGCTGCTTCATGAACATCACGCTCTCGGCCAACAATGCCGGTGACCAGTTCTTGATCCCGAATATCGTGCGCGCCATCGGCCAGGCCCTGGTGCTGACCCCGATCACTGCGATCACCACAGCCGGCATTGCGCCCGCAGATGCCGCTGCTGCCTCGGGCCTCACCAACATGCTGCGCAATCTTGGTGGTGCGGTCGGCACGGCTTCGCTCGGCACCATCCTGACCAAGCGCGAGCAGTTCCACTCCAACATCATCGGTCAGTCGATCACATTGACCCGTGACGAGGTGCGCGATCGCCTGACCCAGCTCACAGCTTATTTCACCCAGCACGGTGTTACCGATCCGGCCGTCGCATCGCAGAAGGCGATCGTCGCGCTCGGCCAGATCGTCAAGCGCCAGGCGCTGATCATGGGCTTCAGCGATACGTTTGCGGTCATCGGCGTGGTGCTGGCGCTGGCAGCAATTGCCTTGCTTTTCACCAAAAAGCCGCAGGCTGGTGGAGGCGCAGGCGCGCATTGAGGCGCCCGGTCGAAACAGAAACAGGCCCACCGGGCCCGTTTTTTTGTTGCGTCTCATGCGGACCGATTACCGGCGATGGGGATATGCTTTTCAGACGCCGTCATGCCGCCTTCAGCAAGGGCAGCAGCTGTGCGCCCTGCCGTTTGATCTCCGAAAGATAGGGCGTGTCGGACAGAACGAAATGGGTGATGCCGAGCTCCTGGTATTTGCGCAGCGAACGGGCGACATCTGCGGGGGAGCCGACCAGCCAGGTCGTGCCCGCGCCGCCGCCGCCGAATTTGCCGGGCGTGGTGTAAAGATTGTCGTCGAGCACTTCACCGCGCTGATGAAGGTCGAGCAGGCGCTGCTGGCCGACGGCGACGGCCCGCTGGTGGTCGTGCCAGCCGGCACCGCTATTTTCTGCCATTTCGGCGACCTTCGCCTCGGCATCGGCCCAAGCTTCTTCTGTCGTGTCGCGGACCAGCGTCGTAATCCTCAGCCCGAATTGAAGCGGCGGCAGGTCGCGGTCGAGGTCGCGGCTCAGCCGCTTCAAGCGATCGATCCGTTCCCGCACGCCATCAAGCGGCTCACCCCAAAAGAGCTGGACGTCAGCTTCGGTGGCCGAGACGCGCTCGGCCGCTTCCGATGCGCCGCCGAAATAGAGCTTCGGATGGCGGCGCTCGCCGCGCGGCTCGATGCGTGGAACGACGGTGGATTCGCTGACCCCGAAGTGCTCGCCGGCAAAGGTGACGTTTTCCTCGGTCCATAGTTTTCGCACCAGCCGCATGAATTCCTTGGTGCGGCCATAGCGATGCGCCTGATCGCCTTCGCTGTCGCCATAGGCGGCCAGATTGTCCTTGCCGGAGACGATGTTGACGCGCACACGTCCACCGGTGAGATGATCGAGCGAGGCGGCCGCCGATGCGAAATTCGCCGGTCGCCAGTAGCCGGGGCGGATCGCGATCAGCGGCTCGAAGGTTGTTGTCCGTGCGGCAAGTGCAGTTGCCAGAGTAAAGGTGTCCGGCCGGCCCCAGCCGGTGCCGATGAGCGCGCCCTTCCAGCCATGCTCTTCAAGTGCCTTGGCATGGCTCGTCAGCGTTTCCAGGCTATTGTGGTTTTCTGCTGCTGAATCGCCGCGGTGGCCGGGTTTGACGGCATTGGGGATGTACCAGAGGAATTCCGGATTGCTGCTCATGCGATGCGCCTGCGGTTCTCTATGATTGGATAGGATAGCCGGGTTTCCCTGCGAGCCCGGCTGCCCCGTGTCTCTGCGGTGATGTATTACCCGGCGGCCCGGGCGGCTTCGCCCTGCTGCGCCTTGAGTGCCAAGCCATTCGGCGGGCGGCGAAGGCCGAGGTTCTCGCGCAGTGTCGTGCCCTCGTACTCTTCCCGGAAAAGACCGCGCTTGCGCAGGATCGGCACCACCTGATCGACAAAATCCGTCAAACCTGTCGGCAGGACAGGCGGCATGATGTTGAAGGCGTCGGCGGCACCCTTGTCGAACCATTCCTGCATCGCGTCCGCCACCTGTTCCGGCGTGCCGACCACCGTGCGGTGGCCGCGGGCAGTCGCGACCGCCAGATAGAATTCGCGCAGCGTCATATTGTTGCGGGAGACCAGATCGGTGACCAGCTTCAGGCGGCTCTTGTTGAGCTCGGTGTTGTCAGGAAGCGGCGGGGCAGGATCGTCGAGCGAATAACCGGAGAGATCGACGCCCTTGTAGTGCCGCGACAGGATGTTCCAGGCGACCGAGGGGTGAACGAGCGACTGGATGTAGTCGTAATTTGCTTTCGCCTCAGCCTCCGTGCCGCCGAGCACCGGGAAAATGCCGGGGCTGATCAGTAGCTCGTCCGGGCTGCGGCCGTAGCGGGCAAGACGTCCTTTGACGTCGGAGTAAAATTCCTGAGCGTCTTCCAGCGTCTGGTTGGCGGTAAAGATCATCTCGGCGGTGCGCGCTGCGAGCTCGCGTCCGGGCTCGGATGCGCCGGCCTGGACGATGACGGGGTAACCCTGAACCGGGCGTCCGACATTCAACGGCCCGCTGACACTGAAGAACTGGCCCTTGTGATTGAGCTGATGCACCTTGTCCGGATCGAGGTAGACGCCGCTTTCCTTGTCGCGGATGAAGGCATCATCCTCGTAGGAATCCCATAAGCCCTTCACCAGGTCGACGAATTCCCCGGCCCGTGCATAACGGTCGGCATGGGCCGGGTGGCCCGGGATAGAGAAATTCTTGGAGACATCGGCGCCTGTGGTGACGACATTCCAGGCCGCACGCCCCTTGGAAATATAGTCGAGCGAGGCGAATTTACGGGCGAGCAGATAGGGGTCCTCGTAGGTGGTGGAGGCAGTCGCGACAAAGCCGATATTGCTCGTCACCTGCGAAAGCGCCGCCCATAGGGTCACTGGCTCGAAATGAGCGCCCTGGGCCGTGCGGCGCAATGCTTCCGGATCCTTGGCGCGCTCCCAGCCGGCGGGGCTGTCGGCAACGAAAACCAGGTCGAACTTGCCGCGTTCGGCGGTCTGAGCCAGTTCGCGATGGTGATCGATATTCAAGCCGGCATCGGCTTGCGCGTCCGGGTGGCGCCAGGCGGCAATATGATGGCCCGTTGCCATGATGAATGCGCCAAGCCGTATCTGTCTTTTCTGACTAGCCATGATGACGATCTCCGTTGGTTTCAGGCGGCGCGGCGGCCGGGGGCATCAACCCCGAGCCTGCTCAGAAGACGGGTTCGGATCTGTGCGAAGCGCGGATCGCCGTGATCGCGCGGCGCCGGCAGGTCGATGCGCAGATCCTCCACGAAACGGCCCTCGTCGAGCACCAGGATCCGGTCGGCGAGCGAGATCGCCTCATCGACATCATGGGTGACGAGGAGAACGGCGGGGCGGTGTTTTGCACAAAGCTCCCGCAAGAGGTCATGCATCTTCAGCCGGGTCAGCGCATCGAGCGCGCCGAAGGGCTCGTCTGCCAGCAGCAGGGCCGGCTCGCGCACCAGTGAGCGGGCGAGCGCCACCCTCTGCTGCTCACCGCCGGAAAGCTGGTTCGGCCAGGCAGTCTCCCGTCCTTCGAGACCGACTTCGGCGAGCGCCTTGCGTCCGGCTTCCTGCCCGGTTTCACCCGTCAGACCGAGCGTGACGTTCTGGATGACCGTGCGCCAGGGCAGCAGGCGGGCATCCTGAAAGACCACCGAGAGTTTTTCCGGCGTCACGAGCGTACCCGTTCCCTCGACCTCGTGGTCGAGGCCGGCAAGGGCCTTGAGGAAAGTGCTCTTGCCTGATCCGCTTTTCCCGAGCAGGGCCACGAACTCGCCCTCGCCGATATCGAGATCCACGCCGTCGAGGATCGACTTTGCCGCAAAACGCCGCACGAGATTTGCGACGTGGACGGCAGGCTTTAATTGGCAAGAGTGCGGCGCCATGACAGGACCCTCCGTTCGAGCAGTCGGACGAGACCGTCCGAGACGAGGCCGAGAAGCACATAGACCACGAGGCCGACGAGAATGACGTCGGTCTGGCCATAGGTTCGGGCAAGATCGATCATGTAGCCGAGGCCGCTGGTGGAGTTGATCTGTTCGACCACCACGAGGGACACCCAGCAGAGCGTGACGGCAAAGCGCAGACCGAGAAGGAAACCGGGCAGGGCGCCGGGCAGTACGACCTGGAAGACGAAGTCCTTCTGGCTCATGCGCAGCGTCTCGGCGAGCTCGACGTAACGGCTGTCGATGCTACGCAGTGCATTGTGAGTGTGGATGTAGATGGGGATGATGACGGCAAGCACGATGGTCGTGACCTTCATGCCTTCACCAATCCCGAACCACAGGATAAAAAGCGGGATCAGCGCCAGCGTCGGGATGGCGCGCTTGATCTGGATCGGGCCATCGATCAGCGCCTCGCCGATGCGGGACAGACCGGCGATGACCGCGAGGGCCGTGCCGATGACAAGGCCGATGCTGAGACCGAGCAGCGCGCGCGTCGCAGACGTCACGAAGTTGTCCTGCAGGCGGCCCTCGGCGATCAGCCGTCCGAAGGCCTCGACGACCGTCCAGGGCGCCGAGAGAATGCGCGGATCGATCCACCCCAATGCCGATCCGGCAACCCAGGCCAGCACCAGCAGTGCCGGACCGATCTGCAGTCCGAAGGGTATCTCGCGTCCGGGGCCGAGCCTGCGGCGGGCGCGGGAGGCCGCGGGTTTTGTCGAGGCGGTGACACCAGCGCTTCCGCGCGACGATATCCGTGATGTCTTGACGTTATCTGCATCCCAAGTGGTTGCCATGCTTGCGATCTCCTCTTTTCGCTACGGAACGGCACGCGCGATCACTGGCTTCTTGGCAGAGCGCCTGCAGCGATTTTTTCGAAGCGGTTGTCGAAGATCTGTTCGACGTCGAAGGGCTTGTAGCCAAGCTCGCTGGCCAACAGGTTGATGGTTTCCTGATGGCGCTTCTTCACGTCCGCCCAGCTATCGGGGATGACCTGGGTACCTGCGAGCTTGATAAGAAATTCGGCATCCTCGCGGCTCAGGCCCTGCTGGCCGATGTAATATTCCTTGATCCAGATCTCGGGATTCTGATCGACCCATTCGGTTGCGCGCGCCCAGAGGCGGACATATTCAGCAAGGGCGGCTGCTTTTGCGGGATCGTCCAGCACCCATTGCGGTGCATAGAGATGGGAGGGGTCATCACGCAGGCCGTGCTCGACGAGGCTTGCGCCATCGGAGCCATACTGGCTGATGTAGCGGCGGATATTGACACCGCCGAGCGGCGCGATATCGACCTGCTTGCTGGCAAGTGCCTTCGGATAGACATCGCCGGTGCTCGGCAGCTCGACCAGCGTGGCGTCTTTCTTCGTCAGGCCTGCGGCATGGAGCGCGCGAAGCACGAGCGTGCCCTGGGCCTGGCCGGGGCTGAAGGCGATGCGCTTGCCGCGGAAATCTGTGAGCGACTTGACGTCGACGCCAGGCGCGATGCCGAAACGGTAGATTGGATTGGCAATGGGGTCCTTGCGTTCGCGATAGGCGATGTTGCGGACGGGCAGGTTGTTCCATGTTGCGAAGATCGACGGGATTTCGGCGACGGAGCCGACATCGAGAGCGTGCGCGCGGAAGGCCTCGGAGGTCTGCGGGCCGCCGCTGAGATTGGCCCATTTGACCTCGAAGGTGAGTTCCTTGATGAGGCCGGAAACCTCAAGAGCCTTCTGCGTCACCGGATCGCCGATCGTCAGGACCGTTCCCGACGGCAACTTGTCGAGCAACGGCGCGCTCGTCTCGGCCACCGCCACGTTGCTGAACATGCCGAGGGAGATGAGGCTGAGCACAGCCGTTCCCAATGTTTTTGCCAATGTCATCGTTGATGTTTCCCGTTTGAGGTTGCAATGTCAGGAAGCGATGACGCGAAGGGTGGCGAATTCTCTATAAAATCTATAGACTATTTATTTCTTTCGTTCGCCGGTTCATAAAAAATTCTACCAATTGTACAGGCGTGACAGACGCGCGTGTTGCCTGTTGAGCACGTGGCGATTTCCAGCTCAGGCGAGAAGACGCGGCCTTGCGTTGTGATGTGGTGGGGTCAGAGCAGTGAAGCCAATGCAATACCCAAGCCATTTCGTCGTGGAACATTACATCAGGATCTTCTGTTAACTTTCGAGAAACCTTGTCTTGCTTCGGAGTGTGTATGAAATGCTCGCACTGTGAGGCTTGGTTACATTCCTTTACGTTCCGCTGTTAAAGTCACATCCGAAAGATCTGCTGAAGCGACTTTACGGTTGGACTAATGATGCTTGGTGCCGAGATCCTTGCATTCCTGGAGGCATGTCCGATGGCGGTGATCGTGCTCGACACCACAGGTCACGTCGTCTTTGCCAATGCCGAAGCCGGGCATCTCCTCCACCTTGAAGACCGGCCTCACGGCGCGGGTATTACCGAACTCATGCCGGAATGGCCGTTGCTCTCGGGCGTCTCCACTGCCTTCATCAGCGATCATTCTGGTCATCGTCGGCTATGCCGCGTACAGGTCGTGAGCTGGCCTACTGGCACGGAGACGGTCACGGCTGCTTTCCTCGAGCCGGTGGATGACAAGCGTCCTGCTGGTTATGCGGCGCGCGAGGCCAATCTGCGCCTGCGCTATGTCATCGAGATGCTGCCGGAGGCGGTCTGCGTGTTCGACGCCAACGACCGCTATGTTCTCTGGAACCAGAAATACGCCGAGCTTTACGCCGATATAGCCGAGCATCTCAGGCCCGGTGTCGCCTTTGAGGATATATTGAGGACCAGTCTCGCCGGCGACGGGATGCGCGAGCTCGTCGAGGACAAGGAGACGTGGTTCAGAGCCCGCATGCAGAAATTTCGTCAGCCGGTTTCGCAAGAAGAGCAGCAATTGCGGGATGGCCGGTGGCTGCGCCACGACGATCGGCGCACGCCCGACGGCGGCGCGATCGGCATGCGCATTGATATTACCGGCCTCAAACAGCGGGAAGACTGGCTTCGCCAATTGTTCAACGCCAACCCCATGCCCATGCTTTTGTGCGACGGCGATAGTCTTACCATTCTGCAGGCCAACCAGGCAGCTGTTGATTTCTATGGCTTCCAACCTGCGACGCTACTATCGAAGCGAGCCTGCGACATGCATGTCGACGGCGAACTCCAGGCATTCGAGAAAGTCCTCCTTCATCTCGACGGTGACTGTGATGCGCGGACGATCTGGCGACAGACGACGCGGGACGGATCAGAGCGCCACGTGCTGATCTATGTTCGTCAGCTCCACGAAGGGGCCGAGCATCGGCTGCTGCTCACCGTGGCCGATGTCAGCGACAGAATTCTTGCCGAGACTGWAGCCAATCGTTTGGCGCATCACGACATTCTCACAGGTCTGCCAAATAGGATGCAATTCTACAAGGCGCTCGAAAAAGCCCTTGCATCGGAGGACCGGGAAAAGGTCATAATCTGCTGTCTGGATCTGGATGGGTTCAAGCCCGTCAATGACACGTTTGGCCATGCTGCCGGGGATGAAGTGCTGAAAAATGTTGCCAATCGGCTGCAGATGCATGCGCGAGGTCATTTGGTCGCCCGGCTCGGGGGCGATGAATTCGCAATCCTGATGACGGGAGAAAGAGGCGAAGCCATCGATCTCGCCGAGCGCTGCATCGGCGCGTTCGAGCAGCCTTTTACCATCAATGGTCTTGCCATCCGCCTCGGCATCAGCGTCGGCATTGCTGCAGCTGATGGAGTGGACCACGAAGCGCTCATGCAGGAGGCGGACCGGGCGCTCTATCGCGCCAAGGCCGATGGTCGCAACATCTGGCGCATGACACTTCAGGATCTGCCTGTTCCGAAGCGGGCCAAAGCCTGATCGGTCCGTCAGCTCTCGTCCTGCCTTGCTGCAAGCAGCCAATCGCGAAACGTTCTTGCCTCGCGCGAGAGGCCCTTTGCCTCGATGAGCCAGTAGGCCTTGTCCATATCGGAAGCCCTCTCGAAGAGGGAGACGAGTGAACCAGCCGCGATCTCCTCTGCGATCAGTGCGGTTGGGCAAAGTCCGATACCCTGGCCGCTGATCAACGAGCCGATCATGAGATTGAAGTCGGCAAAAACAGGTCCGGCCTTCGGCGCGGAATTGATGCCGGCGCCTGACAACCAGCGCGCCCAGGCATCGATCGTCTCGTCGTGCAGGATTTCACAAGCAAGCAGGTCAGCTGGCTTGTGAAAGGGGCCATGCCGGGCGAGGAATTCCGCAGAACAGGTTGGTCTGGTTGCTGCATCCAGGAGCTTGATGGCGCTGGGGCCTGGTCGCACGCCGTGGCAGACCAGGAGATCGGCACCTGCCGCTTCGGGCGTCCTGGCATCGAGCGCATAGACGATGTTGATCCTGATATCGGGATAAGCAATTCTCAGTCTCGGCAGCTGCGGAATGAGCCATCGCACTGCCATCGAGGGAATGCACGCAACGCCGACCGGGCGGCTGTTTGCTTCCAGCCTCAACTGCCCGGCGGCGACTTCGATATGCGCCAACGCATGCGTGACGGCTGCCCCGAATTCCCTGCCCGCGGCTGTCAGTGTCACGCCCCGGCTATGCCGCAGAAACAAGGGGATACGGAGCCAATTCTCCATCGCCCTCACGTGCTGGCTGATGCCGGCCGGTTTCAGGTTCAGTTCGGCAGCCGCCCGGACGAAGCTTTCGTGGCGTGCGGCGGCTTCGAATGCCCGCAGTGATGCGAGGGGAAGGTTTCTCATGTCAGGATGACTAAGCAAAACTTGCCCATAGGGCAAGAAACATCTCGGTTGCCCAATGGCGCAACCTCGCTAAGAGTGCTCGGCGACTTATTGTGTGTCACCGGGCGCAGCACCGGAAGATCGCCAGCAGAGCGGAACTAACCGGATGTCGAAGCAGTCGATAGTGCCAATTCCTTCTGACGCAGCCGAGCGGCGGTCAGCACCGCCCGTGGTGGTCTATCCCGTCGAAACGCTGCCGTCTGCGGATCTCGGTCTGCTCGAGGCCGCCCGCGAAACGCTGACGAAGGTCAGCGAGGTGATCGTGCCACCGCGCGAGGCAAGCAGCTTCCACGTTCCGCAGGGGCATTTCTTTCGCATCGTCAGCATCGACGGTCCGCAGGTCGGTGACCTCAATCTGTGGAACGCTGCCGATCTCACCGAACGGTTTTTCAGCGGCAAGACACGGGCTCTGCACGCAACCCATGTCGGTGTCGGCGATCGTCTCTGGAGCACATTGCCGTATCTGCGCCCTATGGCGACGATCACCTATGACAGCCTCGGCTGGTATGGCTGGGATGACGACGGTGCCGGCATTCATGATGTCATCGGCACACGCTGCGATCCTTATACGAACCGATTGCTGAAGGGTAGCGACTACCACCATTGCTGCCATTCGAACCTGACGCGGGCGCTCGCTGCCGACAGCGGCATGCCGCTCGAGCAGGCCGAGATGCATGTGCATGACGTGCTCAACGTCTTCATGTGCACCGGTTTCACCAGGGACACGCACCAGTATTTCATGAAGGCCAGCCCCGTCAGGCCCGGAGATTTCATCGAGTTCTTCGCCGAGATCGATCTTCTCGGCGCCTTGTCGGCCTGCCCGGGTGGCGATTGCGCCGCAAGCCATTCCAGCGATATGGCCGCATGCTATCCGTTGAAGGTCGAGATATGGAAGCCCGATCCCGCGACACTCGCCAACTGGACGTCGCCGGCGCGAAATCTCTATCCGAGGACGCATCGATAAATCGGTAAGTCGCACGGCTCTTTCATCGAAGAGTGGTCAGACGATCAGGATTGCCCTGAAATCATTCACGTTGGTGCCGGTCGGGCCGGTTTCGAAGAGGTCACCGATCGCCTTGAAACCGGAATAGCTGTCATTGCCGTCGAGCACCCGGCGCGGGTCAAAGCCGGCGGCGCGCAGCCGCTTGACGGTACTGCCGTCGGAAAATGCGCCGGCATTGTTTTCCGAGCCGTCGATGCCGTCGGTGTCGGCGGCAAGCACATGGATGGCGTAGTGCCCGTCGATTGCCAATGCGAGCGCCAGCGCGAATTCACCGTTGCGGCCGCCTTTGCCACCCTTGCCACGCAGTGTCACCGTCGTCTCCCCGCCGGAGAGAATGACGGCCGGCTTCGTGAAAGGCCGGTCGCGGCCGGCGACCTCGCGAGCGATCGCCGCATGTACCAGCGCCACGTCGCGCGATTCCCCTTCGACGGAATCCGACAGGATCGCTGGCGTGATTCCCTGCGAACGTGCAAGTTCGGCGGCTGCCTCCAGCGATACGCCGGCCGATGCGATGATGTAGTGCTCATGGCCGGCAAAGGCCGGATCGTCCGGCCGTGGCGCATCGGCCTTTGGGGAGTTCAGATGATCGATAGCCGCCTGCGGCAGCTTGAGGCTGTACTGCTGGATGATCTGAAGCGCATCGTGCCGGGTCGAACCGTCGGGAACGGTCGGGCCTGAGGCAACATGGGCGGGATTGTCGCCGGGAATGTCCGAGACGATCAGGCTGACGACGCGGGCCTTGGTCGCAGCAGCCAGCCGCCCGCCCTTAATGGTCGAGAGGTGTTTGCGCACGACGTTCATGGCCGAGATCGGTGCGCCGGAAGCCAGAAGCAACTCGTTCAGGAGGATCTCGTCCTGCAGCGTCAGCCCTTCGGGTGGGGAAGGCAGGAGCGCCGAGCCGCCGCCGCAGATCAGTGCGATGACGAGATCGTTTTCACCCAGGCCGGCGACGGTTTCCATCAGTCGTCT
Organism: Rhizobium sp. 01T444; assembly: GCF_056398305.1. Classification (NCBI taxonomy): domain Bacteria; kingdom Pseudomonadati; phylum Pseudomonadota; class Alphaproteobacteria; order Hyphomicrobiales; family Rhizobiaceae; genus Rhizobium; species Rhizobium sp. 01T444. The sequence continues at coordinate 109,522 of NZ_JBFTPD010000007.1, read as the reverse complement.
GGAGGCGGAAAGGCCGGCGGCATCGGGAACCGGATGAGCAGCTTCGATGATCTCTATATGATCGGTCTCGCAACCGTAGCCATAGCGGGTGACCACCACGCCTTCGAGCGGTCCATCCCACACGCTTTCCAGCGCGCGTGCCATCTGCGCGGCCCCCTTGCCGGCGCCGATTACGACTGTCCTACCATCAGGTCTCTCCGGCAAATGCGCGGTAATACCTGTCAGCGGATCGGCGGCGCGCACGGCGGCTGAAAATAGCGAAGTCAGGAAATTGCGGGGGGAGGGCATGGACATGATGATCTCTCTGGAGACACGGGCAGAAAGGATGGCTTCCACGTTTGTAGGCATGGCTGTCGACATATCGCTTGTCAATGCAGGAGCCGTCCCCATCCGTTCGGTGTGATTGATAATCGTCCGGAGGTGGCTATCTATTGGCGAGAAAAGCAACAATCATTTGGAGAATTTGCAATGGTCAACGAACAGCAGTTGATCTCGAAGATTACCTGGCGGCTCATGCCATTCCTCGGAATCCTTTACCTCATTGCCTATATCGATCGTCAGAATGTCAGCTTCGCCAAGCTGGAAATGGTCGGCGCTCTCGGCATGAGCGAATATGCCTATGGCCTTGGCGCCTCGCTCTTCTTTATCGGCTATTTCCTTTTTGAAGTACCGAGCAACCTATTCCTCGACAGGTTCGGCGCACGCGTCTGGTTCGCCCGTATTCTCGTATCCTGGGGCATCGTTACCATCCTGCTCTCCTATACGCAGAATGCGACAATGTTTTACATCCTGCGTTTCCTGCTCGGCGTCTGCGAGGCGGGCTTCTTTCCGGGCGTCCTCTATCTTTTGACGCTCTGGTTCCCCTCGGATTATCGCGGCCGCATGGTGGGTCTCTTCATGATCTTCAGCGCACTTGCCAATGCCGTCGGCGCGCCTGTTGGAGGCATGTTGCTCGATCTCGACGGCTTCCTCGGCCATGCCGGCTGGCAATGGGTCTTTCTGGCGACAGGCATTCCGGCCGTCATTGCTGGTGTCGTTACCTTCTTCTACCTCTATGACCGCCCTGAAAACGCGAGGTTCCTCAGCAATGAGGAGAAGGGCTGGCTGGCAGACCGCCTAGCGTCGGAAAATTCCGGCATGGATCACAATGCCGAGAACGGCTTCAGGGCACTCATCGACCCTCGTGTCCTGTTGATGGCGCTCTGCTACATCGCCTTCCCGCTTGCCGCCTATGGTCTCAGCTACTGGCTGCCGACCATCGTGAAAGCCTTCGGCGTCAGCAACACGGTGAACGGTTTGCTCAACATCATTCCGTGGATACTCGTGGCGATTGCGCTCTGGGCGGTGCCGACTGCCGCCGACAAGGCGAAGGCGAAGACGCCTTATATCGTCATCCCCGCCTTCATCGGTGCGGCCTGCCTGCTGCTCTCGGCGCTTGTTCCGAACAACACGCTGCAGTTTATCTTCCTCTGCATTGCCGCGGCCGGCATCTTCGCACCACAGCCGGTCTTCTGGAGCCTGCCGTCCCGCTTCCTTAAGGGCGCGGGTGCTGCGGCGGGCCTGGCAGCCATCAATTCTGTCGGCAATCTCGGCGGCTTCGTCGCTCAGAACGTCGTGCCTTGGATCAAGGACGAAACCGGCAGTACGATTGCGCCGATGTTCTTTCTGGCTGTCTGCCTTGCGGTCGGCGCCCTGCTCGTCTTTGTCGTCGCTACGGTGATCGCGCGCAAGGAGCATGATGCCGTGCCGCACGGCGCCTGAGGCCTTAGAAATGTCGAAGCCCCGGCATCAAAGATACCGGGGCTTCTTTCCGCGAATGCAGCCGGACGGGGCATGAATTAGGAGGAAATCTCCTCGAGCCTGCGTCCACCGGTCTCGATCATCTGCGTTGCCGCAAGCGCGCCGATAACGGCGACGATCCCGAACATGATGAAGACCGACTTGATGCCCTGTGCGCCGACCATGTAGCCGACCGTCGTCGGACCGACGGCTGAGGCGATACGCAGCCATGATGTCGCAAGGCCCGTTCCGACCGCGCGCATGCGCGTCGGGTAGATTTCCGGCGTATAGAGGTAGAGTACGGCGTTGACGGAGCCGACGACGCCATAGGCAAGTGTAGCCAGCAGAATGAGTGACCAGAGGCTATTTGCACCACCGGCGGCGAGTGCGGCCAAGAGAACGGCACCGACGAGGAACGAGATGACGGCCCAGGTGCGTCGCCCGATACGGTCGATGCAGAAGGCGCAGGCGAGCAGGATGACGACCTGTGCGACATTGGTCATCGAGGCTGCCCGCAGCGCACTGCCGAGTTCCAGTGAATAGACGGTGTGATAGAGCGTCGGCATCCAGTTGTTGAGGCTGTTGGCGACAAAGAACGAGCTTGCCCAGAGGATCCAGGCGACGATGGTGCGCATACGGAAGGTCGGTGACAATAGTTCCCGCCAGCGGCTGCGTGTCCGGGGCGCAGCGGCCTGGCTTTGACCGCCGAGCGCCAGCGTCGCTTCGTTATAGGCGCGATCGTCGAAGGAATAGCCGGGATCCTTGCGCCGCGCACTTTCCTCGGCGTGGCGGATCACTTTTTCGGCTTCGTCCAACCTGCCCTGGCCGATCAGCCAGCGCGGCGATTCCGGCAGCCGATAGAGCATATAGGTAATCAGCAGACCCGGAATCCCGCCAAGGAGGAACAGTGATTTCCAGCCGAAGACCGGCACGATCAATGTGCCGACCTGGCCGGTCACCATCAGGCCGATCGGAAAGATCAGCTCGTAGAGCATGAAGTTGCGCCCGCGACCCTTGGCGCGCAAAAGCTCGCTGATATAGGTGGCCGCGACGGGCATTTCGCCGCCGACCCCGATACCTTGGATCAGTCGGCAAATGAACAGCATCTGGAAATCGCCGACCAATATGCAGGCAAGACTCATGACCGACATCAGCGCGGTCGCGGATGCGGCCATGTGAACGCGGCCGAGCGTCTCCGCTAGGCGGCTAAAGAGGAGGGCGCCGACGAGCTGGCCGATGTAGCTTGCCGCAATCATCCAGCCGATCTGAGCCGGCGTCAGTGCCCAGAGCTTGATCAGGATCGGCAGAACAAATGCCAGCGAAAGAGCATCGAAGGCATCGAGGAATGTAGCGCTGCCCATGATGATACGCGCCCGGCGGTGCCAGGGCGTAAAGGGGATCGCTTCGAAGCGTGCAGTCAAAACCGCGGCGCGGCCAGCCAACCGCGTCTGCTGCGGGTCGTCGTGCGAGACCTCGCCCGCAACCGGGCCGGCAACCAGTATGCTATTGTTATCGTGCATATCATCCTCCCAGATCGGCACGGTTCAACACGCCGGCGGCGCCCCCTGCCGCCAGCTTCGCCCTAATGGGCGGCAGCTTCAATCATCTTGGCGATCGCCTCTGCGATGACATCGCTGCATTCAATTGGCGTCAGATGCCGGGCGCCCGGCAGGATCGTCAGGGACGCCCCGGGGATTGCCTTTGCAAGCTGGCGGGCACTCTCGATCGGGGTCGCATAGTCTTCTTCGCCGACAATGACGCAGACCGGGAAATGAAAACCGGAAAGCGCACTGCGAAGATCGGCATTGCCGAGCATGATGCAGGTCGCCTCATAGGCATCGAGATCGTTGCGGACAAAGATCTCCATCATCTCCTGGATCTTGCGCGGATTTTCCGCCCTGAAACGGTCGCCGAACCAGCGGGTTGCCTGGAAGGCGGCCATCGAGGCGAGGCCTTCGGCCCGCGCTTTCTGAGCCCGTGCCCGCCATTCCTGCGGTGCCTTTTCTCCATACCAGGCCGTGGTATCGATAAGGGTCATTGCCGACACCCGTTTCGGGTGGCGGGCGGCAAAAGCCTGCGCGATGCAGCCGCCCATGGAACAGCCCGCAACGACCACCTTGTCCCAGCCGACCTTGTCCAGCACCTCGGCGACGTCATCGGCGTAGCGTTCGATTGCTTGGGAATAGGGCGCGCGGCTGCTCCAGCCATGCCCGCGGCAGTCGATGCAGATTATCTCGGCCTGCGCCTTCAATCCGTTGACAACATCCGTCCAGATGCTGCCGTCAAGGGCGAGCGAATGGATTAGCAGCAGGCGCGGCTTTCCCGGCGTGCCGTATCGCCGAAAGGCGATAGTTGCCTCATCCGAGACGGTCACGAACTCGTAGTGACCGTCCATCATGCGGGTTTCTTGCTGCAATATTGCGCTGTTCCGATCAGCCGGCCATGGCCAGTTCGTTTTCGCCGACAAGCGGCACGTTCCAGGCGTCATAGCCGTAGAGCCATGTCGTATCCTCGTTTCCGCCCGACATCCATGTGTTGGCGCTGGAGATGGCCTGAATGCGAGACGTACGCGGCTTGCGGTTGGCCTCGTAACGGCGGAAGGCACTTTCGATGTCGTCATTGTCGACGGCCTCAAGGCAACGCGCCAGCACGGCGGCGTCCTCGATCGAGGTTGCGGCACCCTGCGCCATATAGGGCGTCATTGGATGGCAGGCGTCTCCGAGAAGTGCAACGCGGCCATCGCTCCAGCGCGGCAGCGGTTCGCGTTCGAGAATTGCCCATTTGTGGCAATCCGGGCAGGCGTTGAGTACCATCTGCACTTCCGGATGGAAGCCCTCATAGGCAGCTCTCAACTCCTTGACGTCACCCTTTGCCGACCAGGATTCGGCCGTCATCCAGTCGGCCGACTCCGGAACGCTGGTGACGAAATACAGCGAGCTGCGATCTGCGGCCGTGTAATAGATCACAATGTGCCGGTCGACGCCCCACCATTTCGTTCTTGAAGGCGCAATCTTGCCACCGTTCATCAGGCTGGCATCGAAGACTGCGCGATAGGCGATACGTCCCTTGTGAAGCGGCGCATCCGGACCGACGATGATCTCGCGCACCAGCGAGTGAACGCCATCAGCGGCAATGACCGCATCGGCTTCAACCTTGGTGCCGTCAGCGAAGGAAAGACTGACGCCTCCGTTCTTCTGATCGAGGCCGACGAGCTTCTTGCCGAGATGGACGATCTCAGGCGGAAGCACCGAGTAAAGCGCTTCATGGAGATCGGCACGATGCATGCAGAGGAACGGCGCACAGTAGAGGCTCTCCGGCATCGGCAGTTCGCGCTTGATCTCGCCGGAGTCCCAGACGCGGTTGAGATGGGAATAGGGTTCGAAGGCAATCTTCTTGAGGCGATCCAGCACGCCGATGCCACGTAGCACATGCGAAGAATTGGGCAGCATCTGGATGCCGGCGCCGACGCGCGCGAATTTCGGCGCCTGCTCGTAAACCTGGACGTCGATACCGACCTTGCGCAGTGTCGCCGCAGCGGCAAGTCCGCCCATGCCGGCGCCAATGATTGCGATCTTCGGTTTGCTCTTGGCCATGTCGTCTCCTCCGTGTCTCGGTCAAGTTGGGGAGAGCCTAGAGGCGTGACATCGGGATGTAAAATATTTATATTGTTCAACACTTAAACTCAAAAAGTCCTAGGATATCCAGTGGAGCTCAGACATCTCAGATATTTCGTCGCCGTCGCCGAGGAGGGGAGCCTCAATCGCGCTGCCGAGCGCCTGCATATCCAGCAACCGCCCCTCGGCCAGCAGATCCGGGATCTCGAACATGAGCTTGGCGTCCAATTGTTCGACCGGTCTCCGCGCAGGGTCGCACTCAACAGTTCGGGCGAGCTGTTCCTCGAGGAGGCACGCGATATTCTGAGAAGGTCGCAATTGGCGGTCGACAATGTACGCCGCTTCAGCCAGGGCGAAAGCGGCCGGCTGTCGGTCGGCTTTACAAGCTCGGCCTCTCTGCACGTGCTTGCGCCCCAGTTCCTCCAGCAGTTTCGCCGGGCCTTTCCGCTCGCCGAGATCGTGGTCGAGGAGAGCGAGACCTACGAGCTAATACTGGCCCTTCAGCAACAGCGAGTCGATGTCGCGCTGTTGCACATCGACGCGAAGCGCTTTCCAGAACTGACGGCACGGGCCCTGTCCGAAGAGGATATGCTTGTCGCAGTCCCGCGCAGCCACCCCTATGCAGAGGCGGAAGATGAACCGCTGACGCTCGATATGCTCCACGGTGTCGATATGGTCGTCTACCGGCGCACGGACGGGCCTGGAATATTCGAACGGCTGATGGAAACCTTCCAGACTGCCGGCGTTGCACCGCGGATCGTCGATGAGGTCTCTCGAATCATCGCCGCCATCAATCTGGTGGCCGGCGGCCGTGGCCTGACGGTAGTGCCGGCGTCCATGCGCGTGCTTCATCGGGAGTCTGTGGTCTATCGGCCGCTATTGCCCGGCCAACTACCGCCCCTGCCATTATACGTCGCCCACCGCGCCGATGCGCGGCTTGCCCTCATCCGCAATTTCGTCGATCTGACGGAGAAGATCGCATCAAGTTCATCCGCGACCAGCGAGGCTGGGCGAACAACCTAGTAGGTTTAGGCCAATTCATCCTGCAGAGAGCGGCTGACAAGCGTCAGGAGATCGTCTCTTACCCTGGGCGCTGCGGCGATGACCGGGCCGCCGGTCAAAAGTGTGCCCTTGCCGGGGAAGGCTTCGGTCCAGCCGCCGGCTTCGCGGATCATCAAGAGCCCGGCCATGCAGTCCCAGGCGTTGATATGCGGTTCATAATAGCCAGCGAGCCGGCCGCAGGCGACCTGCGCCAGCATGAGCGCACCGGAGCCGTTGCGGATGAACATGCCGCCCGCCTCCAGCAGCAGGTGGATGAAGATCGACACCTGCTTCAGCGGAATGCGGAAATTGGCGCCCACACCGAGAAGCCCGGTGCCGATGCTGGTGGCCTTGTCGACGCTGATTGCCTTGCCGTTCAGAAAGGCACCTTCGCCTTTCCTCGCCACGAAAAGATCGCCCGATGTCGGCTGGCAGATGAGGCCAAGCACCGTCTCGTCGCCTTTCATGACGGCGATCGAGATGCACCACTGATCGATGCCGTGCACGAAGCAGCTCGTACCGTCGATGGGGTCGACGACCCAGAGGTAGCCCGAGGGGCCTTCCGCCAGTCCTTCCTCCTCCCCGAGCACGCCATCATCGGGAAATGCGGCGGTGATGCGGTCGCGGATCATCGCCTCCACGGCTTTGTCGGCCTGGCTCACCACATCCTGGCCGTTCAGTTTATGGCCGGTTTCCAGTGATGAAAGATCGGAGAAGTAGGAGAGCGCCTTTCCCGCCGCATCGAGGATCACGTCCTTGGCAAGTACGAAGCGGGCATCATCAGGAAATTCGCAGTGCATGGGAATCTTTCGGAAGGGAATCAGGGTCTGAAGCTCTGGCGGATGACGAACTCTGGAATGACGCGTTCATAGCCCGGCGGCAAGTCCGGATTTCCAAGGCGTCGCTCCATCAGTTCGACGGCGCGCATCGCCATGACGAGTGGGTCCTGGCGGAAGGTGGTCAGCTGATAACTGAGCCAGGACGCTTCGGGAACGTCGTCGAAACCGATGATGGCAACATCCTCCGGAATCCGCAGCTTCACCTCCTGCCGCACATAATCCATCAGGCCGAAGGCGATCTGGTCGTTGGCGCAATAGACGGCGTCGGGGCGTACAGAATTCGAAAACAGCGCCCGCCCCGCGGCGATGCCGCTCTCATAGTCGGAATCCGCGCCACGGCCGATGAAGACCTCGGCGCCGAGCCCTTCCGCCGTCGACAGAAAGGCGCTCTCGCGCTCGATAATGCTCGGCGTACCGGTGTTGGAACCGGCAACCGCCAGCCGGCGCCGTCCGGCCTCGAAGAACACCGTCGCCGCCTTGCGGGAGGCTTCCGAATTGCCGGCGCGCACATGGTCTGCATCCGGTTCGGAACGGCCGATGACGACGAGCGGCTGGCCATTACGCTGGGCAAGCTCGAAGAAGCTCGCCGGCGGCGAGCCCGACAGGATGATGATTGCCTCGGCGCGGTGGCCGATCAGCATCTTCTGGGCGGCCAGCAGTTCGTCCTCGGTCTGCCCGGTGTTGATGAGGATCGGTATGCTGCCGCGCTGGATCAGGAATTTGGCAAGGGCGGCGGCAAGATGGGCGCGGAAGCCGATTTCCGGTTTCGTGGCGACGATGCCGACGAGGCGGCTCTGATTGGCCAGCACGCCGCGCGCAAGATCGTTGACGTGGTAGCCGAGCTCCTGGGCGGCACGCAGCACCTTCTCGCGCGTCGCGGGCGCAACGCTTGCGCCCGGCGTAAAGGTGCGCGATACGGCCGAGCGGGAAACGCCGGCGAGCTGCGCCACCTGTTCGGCGCTCACGAAGCGCATTCGTTCCTTCTTCGGCGTCTTGCTGTCATTCACAGGACCATCCCTCATCGGTTTTCCCTCAATGCCCAGCGCGCGACAAAACATCCGCCTCCCAAAACCGCCCGGTATCAGCATTGAAAACTGGTGCTGGACGAGCCGCAGAAAGACGGGTGATGCGATCTGGCAGTCTCCGCCAGCACATGTATAGAGGAGCGATGGCAGCAAGTTGACATTGGTCCGCGCCGGAGAGGCTGGCCATGTTTTGCCGTTTCAGGAATCCGTCCCGGTCCATTTCTCTGCCCGTTGCACAGGTGCAATCGTGTCGCACAGCCGTGCAATTGCCCGGACCGACAACTAGCGGCGGTTCTTTGCAGACGCATGACAGATGGAGGATTTTTCCGCCTCGGCGGATGGGTCACAACTGATGTCGCCGACAGCTTTCGTCAATTCTGGGGAGCATGGCCGAGATTGCAACTGCAATCCCGGCCGAGGGGGCGAAAGGCAGCGGCGATGACCAAGGATCAGGTCAACGCCGCTTCAATGCTGTACGGTATCGGTTGTCGCAAGCGGCTAGTCGCAGACCCGGACGGTTTCGGTATGATAGCCGCCGTCGTAACGATTACGAACGTCACGGTCCTCGTACCAGCATCTCGGCGGCGGTGGGCCTGCATCGTAATAGCGAGGGCCGTCGACATAGCGAGGACCGCTATTGACTATCGCGCCACCAATCAGGCCGCCAACGACACCTGCGGCAAGGCCGCCGGCAATGGCACGGCCGGTATTGTCGTGGTGATGGTGATCGCGCGCCGCAGCAGGCTGAATAGCCGAGCCTATAAGGGCCGTCGCAATCAACAGACTGCCAACAATTCTCTTCATAACATTCTCCTTAGTCGCAAATCGCCCCTATAGAACATAAAATGCTCCACGGCGGCGTTTGTTCGTTCAAATCTTGCACCTTTTGAGGCAAGCCCGCCAAGAAACGGTGCGTGGGGCCTCAATTTATGTTTTGCACTGAAATCCTCACGGCGAATTCCACCGAGTCAAACGCGCAATCGCAACTGCGGGCATCAGGAAGTCAGCGAGAGCTGTTCTACGATCCGCCGGATTGCCTCCCGATCACTGATCTCGCCCGTATGGACGCCATAAGTCGTAACGAATGCACCGTCAGCGCCTCTGCCAAATGGCGGATGAGATCCGTTCGCCATTGATGATCTGGTTTCCTCATCTCCTCAAGGATGGCGCCAGCGATATGAAGCGCAAAGGGGTCGTTCGCGTAGAGAATGGGGCCAGTCTGATCGTCATTGCCGTGGATGGACGTATTCAGGCATGAACTGTCACTGAGTTGCTCCGGATCGATCCCAATTCGAAGCATTGCCGGAATCGCGCCACCCAGCCGGGCAGGACTTCCAACAGGAACCACAATGATATCGCCTGCCCGGCAGGAGACTTCGCGGGACGCCACCTGGGTGTAGAACCGAAATTGCCTGGAAGACCTTAGTCCTTCAGGATTCGCTTTACGCATCTGAAGCCAACGTGGCTGGTGGACGTGTCTTCGGGTTCCGCATGGCGGGCGGCGGGACGGTAGCGCCGGCAGTAGTTCGGCGCGCAAAGATGCGATCCGCCTTTCAGCACCCGCCTTGGAATTCGTATTTCCGGCTCGCGGGGATCGAAGCTCGCCTCTCGATCGCCGCCTCGGGGATTCCGCGGAATGCAGCATGATTTCGCCGCAGGCTCCGAATGGCGAGGCGACCAGAAATCCGACGTCCATTCCCAGACGTTGCCGATCATGTCGTGGATGCCGTAGCCGTTCGCCGGGAACGATCCGACAGGTGATGTTCTATCCGCTCCTGTGGGCTTTGTGCTCACTGTGGGAAACGCGCCCTGCCAGATGTTGGCCATGAGCTTTCCGTCAGGGATCAATTCGTCGCCCCATGCGAATTCGGCGTCCTCGAGACCTCCCCGAGCGGCCAGCTCCCATTCGGCCTCGGTCGGCAGGTCCTTCCCGGCCCAGTGGGCATACGCTAGGGCGTCGCTATAGGCAACATGGACGACCGGATGGTCGAGCTTCCCGCGGATATCGCTGCGGCCGCCATAAGGATGCCGCCAGTCGGCGCCGAACTTGAACGACCACCACTGTCGGATGTCGGGGCCGACGACGGTTTTCGGCTGAGTGAATACGAGCGATCCGGCGCGCAGCATCCTGGGAATCGCGCCGGGATAGTCGGATGCGTTTGGAGTTTTTTCTGCGACGGTGACATGACCGGTGGCTTTGACGAACGCCGCGAACTGACGGTTGGTCACGGGGGTCACGTCCATCCAGAGGCCGTCAACCTTTACCGGATGGGCGGGGGCCTCCTCAGGATAGTGCCTATTCGATCCCATGGTGAACGTTCGGGCAGGCACCCAGGCGAAGCCACCAAATCCCATATCGTGTGCGTCCACTGCGCTCATGGCACTGCCCCCTGCGAGCAACTTATGACACGTGGTTGCGGTTGCTGCCTATTGTCCTTTAGGGAGGTCTCGATGCGGTCGCAGGGATACGGCGTGGACGTCTCCCATCACTGGCAACTCGTAGCCTCGTCCAGACGGATTCCCCAAAGGGCAATATCTGCTGCCGACAATACAATGTAGAAAATGGATGGAAGAGCGGAAATCCCTCTTCCGCAAGCCGAGGGTGGCCGTGCGGGCCGAGGAGCCGCGTCTTCACCGAAAAGATCTGGTCCAATTTGCTGGTCAGTAAACTTGGACGTCGCCGACAAGCCCCTCTTTTGCTCTGACTTATCTTTCAACTAACCTTGGCCGCCAATGCGGCCCCGTGAGGGAGGAATTCGAAATGAGGCGGACTACAAAGTTCATAACAGCAGCAATGGCGGTCGCAGGCAGCCTGTTGGCGAGCACGGCGGCAATACATGCGCAGGAGAGCAGGAAACCCAACATCCTGTTCATCATGGGTGACGACATCGGCTGGATGCAGCCGAGCATCTATCACCAAGGTCTCGCGGTCGGTGAAACGCCCAATATCGACCGCATCGGCCGGGAAGGGGCGAAGTTCATGACCTACTATGCCGAGCAGAGCTGCACGGCAGGGCGGACCGCGTTCATCACCGGCATGCAGCCGGTGCGCGTCGGTATGGTTCTGCCGGAGATTCCCGGAAGCCCGTCCTACCTGCGGGCCGGCACGCCTCACCTCGCCAAATTCCTAAATGATCTCGGCTACTCGACAGGTGAGTTCGGCAAGAACCATCTCGGAGATACCACCGAATCCCTGCCGACGGCACACGGGTTCCAGGAATTTTGGGGCTACCTCTATCACCTCGACGCCATGCAGGGGGTGAGCTTCCCCGACATCAACAAGACCCCAACCGAGCAGGGGATTGCACCACCATGCAGGAACACGCCGATTCCCGGGATAGCGGAAGACCCGGCGGCGGTGGACGCCAAGACCACGACCTGTCTCACCCCGCCGCGCCCAATGCTCGCATGCGCATCCTCCGACGGATCCCCGGCAAATCAATCCTGTAAGGACGAGGGGCCGCTGACGCTGGAGCGCTCAAAAACCATTGACGAGGAGATCTCGGCCAAGGTCATCGACTTCCTAGACAGGAATGACCCGAAGAAGACCAACAAGCCCTTCTTCGTCTGGTACAACCCGGCCCGCATGCATATCACGACAGTGTTGCCCGACAAATATCTGAACATGGTCGGCGAAGTCGGCGGCAAGGACTGGGGCGTCAACGAAGCCGGCATGAAGCAGATGGACGACAACATCGGCTACGTTTTGAAGAAGCTCGAGGAGATAGGAGAACTCGACAACACGATCATCGTCTTCACCACCGACAACGGCGCCGAGACGATCACATTCCCGGACGGCGGCACTACCCCGTTCAAAGGCGGAAAGCTCAGCACTTGGGAAGGCGGCATGCGGGCGCCGCTTGTGGTTCGCTGGCCGGGGCACATCGAGCCCGGTACGGTCAAGAACGACATGTTCTCGGCGCTCGACTGGCTGCCGACGTTTGTGAACATCGCAGGCGGCCCGAAGGGCGATGGTCTTAAGAAAGAGATCGAGGCGGGTACGTATCCCGGGATCGTCAAGACCACGCTCGACGGCATCGACCAGCGTGACTACCTGGAAGGCAAGTCTCCATCCGCGCGCGACAGTTTCTTGTACTATTCTGGCAAGGAGCCGTCGGCTGTGCGCTACAAGAACTGGAAGATGTATTTCGCCATGGTCTCCGACGATCCGGCTGGCTTTATTGGCGGGGTGATGCCGTACGCCTGGACACAGGTCGTCAATATCAAGCGCGACCCGTTCGAGACCTCGGTCGGGCAGCAGATCAAGACACTCTTCGGTATGGGCGGTGCCATCGCTTCGCCGTCCACCGCCTATGTCTATGACTGGAACATCCTGCCCATCGGGCAGCAGTTGTGGCTGAAGCATCTCGAGACCTACATCGACTTCCCGCCGCTTCAGAGCCCTGCAAGCTACAATCTGGAGCAGGTCATGCAGCAGGTCCGGGAGATGAAGACAGGTCACGATTGACGCGGGCGGTAGCGTAACGATGTCGGAGCGGACACCCTTCAGGGCGTCCGCTCCGCGCTTCACCTGTCAGGTCCTTGGCTCCCCCGATCGCCTCTATGCCATCGGCACGCAACGGATTAGGAGCCTCCGCGAGATTGATGAAAACGATGTCGCCCAAGTCTGGCTCGGGGAGCTGACGAAACGAGAACTTCTCTTGAACAGTGCGTTGCACCTGTCTGTTCTGGCCGGAATTGGCGTGACGGTTCTGCTGCTGTTTGGCTTCGGTGTCGCCTTCATGAGATACCGCCACGAACCGGGAGCCGCCGCGCTGTTCATGGGCGGCTCTTTGTTTCCTGGGGGCGTTGCTCTTCCGGCTTCTGCAGGACATCAGGCTGTCGCAAGCTGAGCACGACGACCGTCAGTTGCGATGATCGCCGAATTGCTCAAGGCGCTCTCGCCTCATCAGAAATGGAAGGACACCCCGACGATCGGCCCCTGTTGGACGACGTCGAAGACAAAACCATCGTTTTCGTAGTTGACGCCCAGTGCGCGGTATCCGGCCACTGCCGAGATGGTGTCGTTGAATTTGTAGCCGAGGCCGAGGCCCACGTCCCAGTCGACGTCGGCGCCGCCACCGCCCACCAGACCCCATCCCGTGAGATAGATTTCCGGGGTGAAGAAGTAGTTCCCGCGCAGGCCGACAACGGCATCCACCCACGTGGCACTGTCTTCCCGCTCCACGCCGGCCAGAAGTCCGCCATTGAAGGAGATGTCTGTCTCGACCGACCAGACTTTCACGCCGCCGACCACGTCAAGGTGGCCATTCTGATCTTCGAGCACCGCGTAACCCACGCCGAGAAGTCCTGCGAAGGTCTTCGATGTCACGTCGACGCTGTCGGCGAAGATGCCGCGGGGGGTATGCGCATCCGCACCCAGTTTGGTGTAGATCACGTCACCGACGATGCTGAAGCGATCATATCGTGCTTCGCCTGTCGCCATGAAGGCGAAGTCGAGATTGTCGAGAATGTCGCTGAAATCGGCATCGATGTCGACCTCGGGAAGCCCGAATTGCCGTACGTCCCCTGAAATCCCGGCAGCCCAGAAGTATGGAGCGACCGTGAATTCCCAGCCGCTCTGGGTCTCGACCGTTTTCGCTTCGGGCGTGAGCGGTGTGAGATCCGCGGCATTGCCGATCGATGCGGCAGAAACACCGGCCAGCAAGACTATCGCATGCAAGTGAATGGTCTTCATGAGAATCCCCCGATCTCGTTTGAACGCAGCACTGCTTCGAGTGAGGACTGTGTGGCGGGAAATGGATTCCCGCAACATGAAACACCTATTGGGGGTTGCTGTCGAGAAGGGAAAACCTAAGGGTGTGGCCCGCCGGCATCAGGCCTGTCTCCCGCTGGGAGGAGAGGGAAACGCGGTCAAAGTGGCGTTTCCCTGTTGAAGATCAATAGCAAGGCGGGTACGGATAGTAGCCGCATTGCTGGTCGTTGTAGTAGGGATAGTAGGGGCGGGCTGCAGCGGCCCCGATAGCGGCGCCGGCGACCACGCCGGCTGCGACCGGAGCACCGCGATACCAGGCGCCGTGGTAGACGGGTGCGTGCCAATAGGTGCCTCCGACACGGTTGATGTTGGTGTCGCCAATATGCACGTCGTCTCCACGGAAGTCGCCGCGGAAATTACCTCCCGCGAAGTCTCCGCCGTGGAATCCGCCGCCCCCGAAGCTGCCGCCGCCATGGAAGCCACCGAAGCCCCCACCGCCAAATCCTCCTCCACCCCCGAAGTGATCGATGAACAGCGCGGCCGGCCCAGACACACCGCTTAGGGTGCCCTCCAGAATGGTGATGTCGAAGGTCAGCGTCGTGCCATCGAGTTTCGGAGTCTTCAGCGTCACGACGGCGTCGCTGACGTCCGATCCATCGCCGCCCAGCACCGACACAGTCGCATTCGGTGGATCGACTGCGAAATTGTCCTTCCCCTCATCCCATTGCATGATGAATTGTTCGGTTGCCACATGACCGGCGGCTCGCACCGGTCGGTCAGCAAAGACGATCGAGTTTGCAGAGACACCGGTCAGAACGAGCTTGCCGTTTTCGATTTTGGCTCCGGCCGAATTGATGACCGCCAGCGACGGCACCGGGCCGGTTGGCGTGACTATCCCAATAGACTTTTCGAGCGGTACATGCGGCTTCTTCGGGGTGTCCTGCGCAAGGGCAGCGGTGGTGAGCGCGAAACCTCCGGCAAAGACCAACGTAGCCAAACGATCGATTTTCATGGTGATATCCTCCCAGCGGCGACGGGCGGCATGCCCGTCGCCTGATGAACCCATTTGGAATCTGCTGTCACAAGTCTTTGAGGCGCATCATCCTTAGTCCTTGAACATCTGCTTCCAGTCCGCCTTCATGTCGATGATGGTCCAGCCGGTGATCGCCGCCGCGTCGAGCGCCTTGTCGAGGCGGCCGAATTCGGTATTGCGGTCGTAGGCGTATTCGCGCTCCGCATCAGTGTGATGAACGAGCATGCCGAGACGCGCAGGCGCACCCGCCATCGTCGTCCACTGCAGCATTTCGAGATCGCCGTCGGAATTGCCGAAGGCGGCAATCGGCCGGCGGCCGATCTGCTCGTTGATCCCAACCGGCTTGCCGGCCTTGTCATCGATGAAGTTGACCTCTGGCAGGCGCCGCAAAGTCGGCATGTCGTCCTGCATCTTGAACTGCGTCTTGATCGAGGAACCGATGACCTGCTCCGGCGGGACGCCGTATACCTCCTCCGTCCATGGCCGCATGAACTCCACGCCACCACCGGACACGATGAATGTCTTGAAGCCATTGGCGCGCAGATAGGAAAGCAGCTCGACCATCGGCTGGTAGACGAGCTCGGTGTAGGTACGCTTGAACCGCGGATCGCGTGCCGTGGAAAGCCAATCGGTCACGACCTTCTGGAAGTCGTCGTTTGTCATTCCCGCATGGGTGACCATGATGAGTTCCAGAAGGCCCTTTTCGCCTGATGCGGCAAGTGTTTTCGTATCGCCTTCGAGCACTGCCTTGAACGGCTCGACGTTTTTCCACTCCGGATGTTGCGGAGCGAGCGCCTTTACGCGGTCGAGGGCGAAGGCAAGCTGGGTGTACATGGGATGCTCGACCCACAGGGTTCCATCGTTGTCGAACACGGCAATCCGTTCCGGTTCCGGCACGAAGTCAGGCGAACCCTGCTCGGTTACTCTCTCGACAAAAGAGACGATAGCCGCCTTGGGCGCGGTATCGTTCCACGAGGGCAGCGGATCGCTCTGGGCTTGTGCCGAAGCCGCGAGGAAAAGTGCTCCGATGACAATCGGGATCGGGTTCAGTGCCGAGTTGACGAGGTGGCAGACATTAAACATTGGATGTACCCCCATCAGTGAGAGTCCGCGCCCGGCGAGTTGCAGTGCACCAGCGCTTTCCAAGTCTACCGAATGCGTTCTCCCACCGATATTGCCCTTTGGGGAATCGAAGAACTCCAGCGGCAATCAACAGTGGTGCTTGCAGCGGATGACGCCACACCAAAAAGGTGTTATCCTCGCGCAGCTTTGGGGGGACGACCAATGGCCTTGGGCCAGGGGGTAGGTCGATTGCGGTGCGCTGGTGTCTTGCTGGCGTGGGTTTTGCTGATCGCTTCGAACTGCTGCGCCATCGCGTCGGAGACGTCGCAGGCAATCGTTGATCGGGTTCCACGGGTTCTCATTCTCTACCCATACGACGAGAGGCTCGTGGCGACGACTGTTGCCGGAGAGGCGTTGCGAAGCCGCTTGCTGCAAGCCACAGACAGCAGGATCGACCTGTTTTCGGAGTTCCTCGATCTGTCGAGATTCCCGGAATCCGATCACGTCGCGCGCATGGCGCGATACCTTGCGGAGAAGTACGCCAATTACCGCCCGGATGTGGTCGTCGCGCTCGGCAAGGAGTCTGCCAGCTTCATATCGACCAACCGCGAAACGATCGCTCCCGATGCGAAGATAGTGGCGGCAGGCTTCGGCAACTCCACTGCGGAGAACATCGATCTACCCGATGACGTGATCGGGGCGTTCACGACATTCGACATTCTGAAGACGGCCGAAATGGCCCGCAGCCTGCAGCCCAGTGCCCGTCATCTCTACGTCATGGGCGGATCGTCGGAGTTCGACCGAGAATGGCTGGCGACGGCGCGCGCCGATCTCGACGAGTTCTCCAAGTCGTACGAAACCACATACCTCGAAGATTTGACGATCGATGAATTCGTCGATCGTGCAGCCCATGTTCCCTCCGACAGCATCATCCTCGCGCTGACGGTGTTCAAAGATCGGGCAGGGCGGAATTTCATCCCGCGCGAGGCGATCAGGCAGATCGCAACAACGGCCAGCGCTCCAGTCTATGGCCCCTATCAGACCTACATCGGCTACGGCGTCGTCGGCGGCAATACCGTCACATTCGACACTTTGGGCCGCACCGTCGGAGATCTAGTCCTTGATCTCATTGCCGGCCGGGCGGTCGCGGATATGCAAGCACCTCAGACATACGTCGTGGATGCCCGGCAGCTCCGGCGTTGGGGGCTTTCGGAGGTGAACCTGCCCGCGGGCACCATCCAGATGCACAAAGAAAAGAGCCTCTGGGAAGAACACTGGTTGGCGGCAGCGGCGACGCTCGGACTCGTTTTGATGCAGGCGGGCGTCATCGCAGCATTGCTGCTCGAGCGACGCCGTCGCCGCGATGCGGAGAGCAGGTCACGCCTTCACCTGCTCGAAGCTGTCCATCTCAACCAGTCCGCAACGGCCGGCGCCTTGTCCTCGTCGGTCGCCCACGAACTGAACCAGCCTCTGGCGGCCATCCGAAACAATGCCGAGGCTGCGTCGGTGCTGCTGCGAAGTGGCAGCCCCGATCTGGAGTTGATCCAGCAGATACTTCTCGACATCCAGGAGGACGATCAGCGTGCGGGCGACATCATTGGCCGGATGAGAGGATTGCTCAAGAAGAGAAGCGAGATCGATTGGCAGGAGTTCGACCTGAACGACGTGGCTTCGAGTGCAATCCATATCATTCATGGCGAGGCCGAACGCAGGGGGATCGCGCTCAATACGAATCGACCGACGACGGAGCTGCCGGTGCGGGCGGACAAGGTCCATGTGCAGCAGGTCGTTCTCAATCTAGCCACCAATGCGATGGACGCCATGTCGGACGCTCCAGCCAAAAGAATGCTCACCTTTGCGACAGGAGTGGCGAACGAGAAGGCGGAGCTTTGTGTCGCGGACACAGGCAACGGCATTCCCGAAGACAGGTTGTCCAGCATCTTCGAGCCGTTCTACACGACCAAGCAGGCGGGCACGGGGCTGGGTCTTTCCATAGCGCGCGCCATTGTCGAGACCTATGGCGGCACAATCTCTGCTAACAACCGGCCTGAAGGCGGGGCCATCTTCCGCGTGGTCCTGCCTCTTTCTCGACGAGTGGAACGAGGCTGATGAAACCGGTCGTCCATATCGTCGATGACGACGAATCCTATCGAACGGCGACTGCACGGCTCCTCTCAGCCTTTGGTCTCAAGGTTGAAGCCTATGAGTCCGGAGATCAGTTTCTTGACCGCCTCCCAACTTGCGAGCCCGGCTGCGTTCTCCTTGACTTGCAGATGCCCGGCTTATCCGGACCGCAAGTTCAACATCGACTCTCCGCGCTTGCACCTCTTATCCCGGTCGTATTCCTGACGGGCGAAGGTGACATAAAGGCAGGCGTCGACGCGATGAAAGCAGGCGCACAGGACTTCTTGGAAAAGACCAGCTCGGCGGCGGTGCTGATGGAGGCGATCGAGCGAGCGCTAGCGCAATATGAGAGGCGACGGGCCGAGCACGACCGTCTGCGGAAACTGAGAGCCTTGATTGCGAGCTTGAGCGCGCGTGAAGCCGAAGTCTTTGGGCTGATCATCCGTGGCCATCTCAACAAGCAGATTGCGTATGCCCTTGGCATATCGGAGCGAACGGTGAAGGTGCATCGCCATCAGGTCATGGAGAAGCTCGGAGCACGCTCGCTGGCGGAGGTCGTATCGATCGCCGCCGACATCGGTCGTACTGCGACCCCGGGGTGATCGGACAATCTTCCCCTTAGGGCAATATCAAGCAACCGCCGACACGCCTACAATGACAGACAATTGTGTATCTCGCGCACTGTCACGCATGGGGGCATGAGGTGGGAAAGCTGCGCCGCACTGTCGCTGTCGTCGACGATGATGCGAGTCTACGTCGAAGCGTCGGGCGGCTCCTCAATGCCTACGGATTTGCGGCTGTCGAATATGCTTCGGCGGAAGCTTTTCACGTCCGCGATCCGAAGACGCCGATCGACTGTCTCGTGCTGGACATCGACCTCGGAGGCATGTCCGGCATCGAACTGCAGCGCAGGCTGAAAGGGGCTGGAGCGAAGCTGCCGATCATCTTCATCACCGCCCTGGAAGACATGCGCCTGCAGACCGAGGCGGAGCAGGCTGGATGTATCGCATATTTGCGGAAGCCCTTCGCGGGATCCGTACTCATCGACGCAATCAAGAAGGCGCTCGGATTGTGAGTTCTTGATCGAGGAGAGACCGCCACGACGGCAGGTCAAAAGGCGGACCAGTTATTCACCCCTTGGCAGGGAGGCTGAACATGGAATGGCTCAGACACTGGCGGCCGATGGCCGAAGCGCTGGCAATGGCATCATGCCTTAGTGTATATCCATTGACTGTCGGAGCGGCGTCCGCGCAGCAGGCGAAGCCGAACATCCTGTTCATTCTGGCGGACAATATCGGCTATGGCGACATCGGAGCTTACGGAGGCGGGGAGTTGCGCGGATCGCCAACGCCGCGCATCGACCAGCTCGCCTCGGAAGGACTGCGGTTGACGCAGTTTCTGGTCGAGCCTTCCTGTACGCCCTCACGGGCCGCCTTGATGACAGGGCGGTATTCCATCCGTTCCGGACTGTCACTGGTTGCGGTTCCCGGCACTCAATTCTCACTGCCTGAGAACGAGATCACCATGGCGGAGATGCTGCACGACGCCGGCTACGCTACTGCTATCTTCGGCAAGTGGCACCTCGGCGCGCAAACCTACAGTCAACCGCAAAACCAGGGCTTCGATGAATATTACGGAATTCCGCCCGGCGACACCTGGGACGCGTTCGGAATGATCCGCCAGGGCAGGCAGACCAAGACCGCCGATATCCCCCTCGACAAGGGGCCGCAAATAGTCACGGCGAACCGAGGCGAGCCGCTCAAATCCGTGAAACCTTACACAGAGGAGGTGCGTCGCGGGATCGACTGGGAGCTGGTGGATCACGGCGTCGATTTCATTAGACGTCAGAAGGCCGCGGACAAACCGTTCTTTCTGTACATGCCGATCTCCCGAACCCATTTTCCGAACCTGCCCTCGAAACGGTTCGAAGGCGTATCCCGGATCGGCCAGTTCGGTGACTCCCTAATGGAGGGCGATGCCATCGTCGGTACGATGCTGGACACATTGAAGGAGCTTGGCGTCGAGGAAAACACCGTCGTCGTCTTCGCCTCCGATAATGGGCCGGACGGTCCCGGCGCGAGTCGGTTCGGCGCCGACATGCCAGACATCGGGACCTCCGGACCGTACCGCGGCGCGTTGGGCGAAATTAGCGATGGCGCCATCCGCACCGCTGCCATGATCCGTTGGCCGCAACGGATCAAGCCGCGATCCTCATACGCGATGTTCTCCATCATGGACTTCTTTCCCACCTTCGCGGCTCTAGTGGGCGGCAAGATCCCGAGCGACCGGCCGATCGATGGTGTCGACCAGAGCAAACTCCTGCTCGGCGAAGATGACAATGGAGTGCGCGAGCATCTGCTGACCTTCGTCGGCTCGGAACTGGTCGCAGTCCGCTGGAAGCAGTTCCGGGCCTATTTTGCCGACGTAGCGCCGGGCCGCAGCGGTGCGGGCGGCGCAACCCTGATGGGTGGTGTCGGAGCGAGTGCTGCACCCATGAATGGTTATCCCAAGGTGTTCAATATCGAGGCCGACCCGCAGGAGGAGCACAATATCGGCGAGATGTACAACTGGATTCTCGGACCGATATTGAAGGTAGTGGAGGAATACAAGATGACCCTCCAACGATCTCCCAATCCGCCCGCGGCAAACATGACGAGGTTCTGATCCTGTGCTGCTCTGGGCACGATAAACGACTGGGCGAAAGCCAAATTCTCTGCGGCGGTGAGACCTGCCCGTCATCGTTCGTCTTGAAGCCATTTTGCCCAAAGCTGCATCATGCCCATGCGCAGAAAATGCAGGCCTTCGACCTTGCCGTTTTTCCCTTTCGTACTCACGAAGCAGAATGTCGTTTGCCAGTTAACCGTGAGAATGCGCCGTTTCACGCTACCCATGGCATTTAATCTGAGATTCGCGGGCGCGATTATCGGCCACTAACCACTTCTAATGCATCAGCAACGTTTTGAAATGGAGGCAATTTCTCGAAGAGATTAGCCTCCGACAGCCGACACACTAATCACTGCGATTCTCAAGTAATGTGCCAAAAACGGCATTCTCACGCTAACTGCCGCGTCTCGAATTAAGTGTCGAGGTATCCTCTTGAAGTCGTTGCAGACAGAATCTCATGATTAAATGCAAAACGACATCAGCCACGGAATGGATCAGCCTCAAATGCAAGTCCAGGTCAAAGCGTTGTGAAACTGAACACCTCTGGCGCCTTGCAGCGGTTCAGGGCATCCTGTGATGGCTGAAAATTGTGTTTATGGCAGTTGGAGGAATGCCGATGCGCTGCTTTACCGTGCTTGGACCCTCGCAGACCGGAAAATCAACAGTCGTGGAAAAGCTCGGCTCCCTGGAGGGGGCGCCGAGAAAATCCAGCTCCCCTTATGGATTGAACCTCACAGAATTCACCTTTGGAAACGAGGCGTGGTGTGCGCTGGATGCGCCAGGACCCAACGAAGCGTTGGCGCATGCACAGCACGCGCTTCTTGCCAGCGACGCCTGCATCCTGTGCGTTTCATCGGCACCCGAGGAGGCTGTGCTCGCCGCGCCCTATCTGCGGATAGTCGAAGCCTCGGGGACGCCGTGCATCCTCTTCGTCAACCGAATGGACGAACCGAGAGGGCGGCTGAGGAACGTGATCGCCGCGCTTCAAGACTATGCCAACCACACGCTTTTGCTTCGCCAGATCCCGATCCGCGAGGGGGACAGGATCATAGGCAGTTGCGATCTGATTTCGGAACGGGCGTGGCGCTACCGGGAAGGCCAGACTTCGGCGCTGATCGCAATCCCCGAAAGCGCCGCCGAACGCGAGCACGAAGCGCGCAGCGAGCTCCTGGAACACCTGTCCGAATTCGATGACTGGCTTCTCGAGGAACTGATCGAAGATCGCGAGCCGCCCAGCGACGCGCTCTATGCCATTTCATCGCGGGTTCTCAGGGAAAACAGGATTATTCCAGTCCTGATCGGTGCCGCAAGTCACGGCAATGGCATGATGAGGCTGATGAAGGCGCTGCGCCACGAGGCGCCGCCGGTAGGGGTTCTTCGGCAGCGTCTCGCTCGTGCAGGCAATGTCGATGAAAACAAGCTGACCGCCGTGAGCTTCCATGCCTATCATCGCCAGAATGTCGGTAAGACAGTGCTCGTGCGCGCGCTTGGCGAGGGACTGCGGCAGGGCGCATCACTGGGCGGCTCCAGCCTCGGCGCCGTACAAAATCTCGCAAACGGGCGGTCCAATTCGGCGGTTCTGCCTGCGCCGGGGGATGTGTTTGCGACGGTCAAGTCCGATCACTTGCACGTCCCTTCGCTCTTGACATCAGACGCAGTGGTTGCCCCGCCTGAATGGACGGAGCCACCCACGCCGATGCTCGAAAGGATCCTAGTTCCGGGCAGCGAGCGCGATGAAAACAAGCTTTCCGAAACGCTGGCAAAACTTTCCGAGACGGATCGCGGCCTGAAAGTCTTGCAGGAGGAAGGCACGGGCGCTCAACTCGTCCGCGCCCAGGGGCCGGTGCATCTGCGTGAACTTTGCCGAACGCTGTCCGATGTCTTTCACATCTCCGTGACCGACCGAACACCCAGCCCGATCTACCGCGAGACGATCACGAAACCAACGGAGGTTCATTACCGCCATCGCAAACAGACCGGCGGTGCCGGGCAATTCGCGGATGTGAAGCTGAGCATTCACCCTAACGAGCGTGGCCAAGGCTTCACCTTTGGCGAAACCGTCAAGGGCGGCGCCGTTCCGCGCAACTACATCCCTGCTGTCGAAGCAGGCGCGCGCGAAGCGATGGAGAAAGGGCCGCTCGGCTTCCAGGTCATCGATGTCGGCGTAACGCTGTTCGATGGTCAGCACCATGCCGTCGACAGTTCGGAACACGCCTTCAGGACTGCGTCGAAAATGGGGGTGCGACAGGCGCTTTCCGAAGGGTCGGCCGTTTTAATGCAACCGGTCTTCCGCAGCGAAATTCACATTCCGTCGATCTATTCCGGCAGCCTCGTCCAGATCGTCTCCGCTCTCAAGGGTCAGGTTCTCGGCTTCGACCGGGATGAAACCGCTAAGGGATGGGACATCTTCCGGGCGCTCATTCCGGGCGGCGCACTTGACGATCTGGCGCGAGCGCTGCGCTCGGCGACGCAGGGCATTGGGTATTTTTCCAAGACCTTCGATCACTTCGATGAGCTATACGGCAAGGAAGCGGACGCCATCGTGAGGGCACATGAGGAACTAGGCGTCGCACACTGAAATGTTCGCGCCACTTCATGCTCGTTCGCAGAATGGGGCTCATGTCGTTTGGCAGTTACACGTGAGAATGCGCCGTTTTTGCCGCGTCTAGAATTAAGTGTCGAGGTATCCTCTTGAAATCGTTGCATTCGCGGCGCTCACCGAAACTTCGCCGCCGATAGACCCGAGCAGGGCTACACGATGGGGGCCGTTGGCGGGAAGCGGGACGAACTCTTCAGCAAAAGCCGGTGAGTGCGAGCTGTTACCGGGCAGGCCCGGAAAATGTCATGTTCGGTGACGTTGTGTCATGTCGCGTGACGCGTGATAGCATCAGGTCGCCGATTCCGTCACCGTCTCTTCCAGCACATCTTCGGGAATATCGTCGAAGGAAGCGTAGTTGAGGTTATAGAGCTTTGAATAAAGCTTGCCGTTTTTCATGAGCTGCTGGTGATTGCCGCTTTCGACGATTTCGCCATTCTGCAGCACGATGATGCGATCGGCTTCGCGGATCGTTGCCAGGCGGTGGGCGATGACGAGGCCGGTGCGGTTTTCGAGCAGCTTTACCAATGCCCTCTGGATCAGCATCTCGGTATAGCTGTCGATATTGGCTGTCGCCTCGTCGAGCACGAGGATCTTGGCGTCCGCCACCAGCGCGCGGGCAAAGGAGAGAAGCTGGCGCTGGCCGAGCGAAAGATTGCCGCCGCGCTCGCCGAGTATGCTGTCATAGCCTTGGGGCAGGTGCATGATGAAGTCATGCGCACCGACGGCCTTGGCGGCCTCGATCACCTGTTCGCGCGTGGCCTCCGTTTTATGGTAGCGGATGTTTTCGAACACCGTGCCGGTGAAGAGGAAAGGCTCCTGCAGCACCATGGCGATCTGCTGGCCGAGCGAATCCTGCGTCAGCTCGCGAACATCGTGGCCGCCGACCACGACCTGGCCCTGCTGCACCTCGTAGAAGCGGTGGATCAGTGACATGCAGCTCGACTTGCCGGACCCCGTCGGGCCGACAAGGGCGACCGTCTCGCCCGGATTCACGCTGAAGCTCACATGCTTGAGCACCGGATGTTTGGGATTGTAGCCGAAGACGACGTCGCGGAATTCGACGGAGCCGTCCATGTCGGGCGACAATACCTTGGCATCCGGAGCGTCCTTGATGTCGATAGGTACATCGAGAACGTCGGTCAACCGCTGGCCGGAGGCCATCGCGCGCTGCATGACCGAATATTGCAGCGTCAGTGAGCGGATCGGGTCGAAGAAGCGCTGGATGTAGAAGAGGAAGGCGACGAGCACGCCGACGTCGAGCGCCTGATTGAGCACACGCGAACCGCCGACGACGATGACGAGCGCCATGGCGATGCCGGTCAAGGAATCGACGATCGGTACCATGACCTGGGCGTAACGCGCTGCCGTCAGATGCGTCAGCAGGTTGGCATGCGCCTTGTCGTCGTAAAGTTGGAAATTGACGTCCTGCCGGTCCATGCTCTGAACGGCGCGAACGCCGTGGATCGCTTCGGCAAGTGCGCCGTTTGCCACCGAATTCGTCTCATGCGCGGCCATGAAGGATTTACGGGCCAGCGGCAGCCAGAACAGGCGTACAACGAAGAGCACCGGCAGCGCGGAAAGCGTCAGCAGGCCAAGCTTGAAGTCGAGATAGAGCATCACGAAGACGATGCCGAAAAGTAGGAAAATATCGCCGACCGAGAGGACGCAGGTTTCCAGGAATTCCTGCATCGAATTGACGTCGCCCTGCAGGCGCGACATCAGTCGGCCGACCTCGGTCTTGTCCATAAAGGAAAGCGAAACGCGCTGCAGATGCGAGAACATCGCCTTGCGCATGTCGAAGAGCACGTTTTCGGCCACGCCGCCGACCAGCATTTCCTGCCAGTAGCTGGCTGCGTAGTTGATGAGAATGGCGATCAGGAAGGCGACGATCGCACCTATCAGCGCCGAGTTGCTGTCGTCCGGCTGCATGCCGTGATCGATGGCATAGCGGATGATGAGCGGAATGAGCAGCTGCATGCCGGTGAAGACAAGCACCGAAATCACCGACAGAATGACATCGCGCCGGTAGGGATGCACGAAGGCCCAGATGCGCTTGACGATGTTGGTATCGAAGACCTTGCCGAAGATTTCCTCTTCGACGCGCTGCGATCCGACGACCGCCCTTGGCGGGCGTCTGCCATCCTCGCGAACGTCCGGACGCTCGGTTTCCAGTTCCTCGGCCATGCTGTTTCCTCCTGCGCCGGTTTCTTACGCGCTCAAAGCGTCGTCGCCCGGTCGCACCTGCAAATCGTAAAGTGCCTTGTATCGTCCGCCGAGCGTCAGGAGCTCGTCATGCGTGCCCTGTTCGACGATGCGGCCGTCCTCGATGAAGAAGATCCTGTCGGCATGCATCAGCGAGCTCAGACGATGGGCGACGATGATCGTCACACGGTCGGCGGCATAGCGGCGCATGGCGCTGCGGATGCGCTGCTCGGTCGCCGCGTCGATTGCTGCGGTCGAATCGTCGAACACCATGACTGCAGGTTTCAGCATCAGCGCGCGGGCGATCGAAAGCCTCTGGCGCTGACCGCCCGAAAGCGAGACACCGCGTTCACCGACAACGGTACCGTAGCCGGTCGGCAGGCCGAGCACATAGTTGTGGAGCTGCGCGCTTTCGCTGGCGCGCTCGATGCGGCCTTCCTTTGCCCAGGGATCGCCATAGGCGATGTTGTTCTCGATCGTCGTGGTAAAGAGGAAGGAATCCTGTTGCACGACGGCGACGGAGCGGCGCAGCGACTGCAGCGTCGCCTCACGGATATCCTGGTCGTCGATGGTGATCTTGCCGCCGGTTGCGTCATAGAAGCGTGGGATCAGGTGCGCGAGCGTCGACTTGCCGCTGCCGGGCGGGCCGACGATGCCGATCGTCTCGCCACGCTTTGCCTCGAAGCTCACCTCATGCAGAACCTCATGCATCGGCGAACTCGGATAGGCGAAGCTGACATTCTCGAATCGCAGCGTGCCATCGGTGACCTTCAGCTCCTTGGCATCAGGGGCATCGCGAACGGCGATTTCCAGATCCAGCAGCTCGAAGAGGCGCGTGCCGCAGGTCGAGGCGCGGGCAAAGGCGTTGACCATCAGGCCGAGCTGGCGCACCGGCATCTGCAGGATGGTCATGAAGGTGAGGAACGAGGCGAGTGTGCCGACGGTGATCTCGCCGGAATGCACCTTGGTGCCGCCGACCCACAAGACCAGACCCATGGCCGCAAAGAAGGAGAAGGTCATGGCGCTGGTGTTGATGACGCGGATGCCGACGCGCTGATGGGCAAGCTCCAGCGCATTCTTGGAGGCCGCGTCGAATTTCGAAAGCTCGTGCTCCTGCGCAGCGAAGGCGCGGACCACGCGGATGCCACCGAGGTTTTCCTCCATGATACGCGTCAGCACCGACAGCCGCTGCTGCAGGTCGAGCCAGGTGGCGCGCAGGCGAAGCTGCGTGACGGAAGAGCGCCAGCCGACGAAAGGCACGAAGGAGAGCGCCAGCAGACCGAGCACGACATCCGTGGTCAGAAGCATATAGGCGCCGATGCCGATCAGCATGGAAAGCAGGAAGACGCGCACGAGGGCGGTCGAGAAATACATGCGCACGCCTTCCAGATCGAGCAGGCCAATCGTGATCAGGTCGCCCGAATGCACGCTGTCATGGAAGGAGAAGGAGAGGCGCTGGATTTTTTCGTAGCAGGCGAGGCGCAGTTCGTAGCCCATGTGGTGGCCGACGGATTCGCTGTAGTAGTTCTGGATCATCGTGAAGATGCCGCGCAGCACACTGGCGCCAAGCAGAAGCAGCGCCGTTGTCAACAGCGCATCTTGCGCCTGCTGCCCGAGCGTGCCGCCGTGAAGCGCCACCTGCGTATGGTCGACCGCCTGGCCGAGCAGGCGGGGGATCAGAAGCTGGAAGGTGGAGGCGATCAGGGTAGCGCCGATGGCGAGGCCGGCTTGCCAGGGATGGCGGAAGGCCATGACGGTGATGCGGAACAGTGTGTAGAGGCCCTTGCCCCACCCTGCCGCGGTTGCAAGCGCCATCGAAGCCGAAGGCTTCGTCGCGCGTAAAGACGCATCGCTGCTCACGGTATTTTTTCCAATAGATGTGTGCTCAGACCAAGTGGCCCGGAAAGAAGGCAAATCCATGAAGGGATTGATAGCGCACCCACATTTGCCGATTCCGACAGGGGGTTCAAGTAAAGAATTCACCAGTCGGTTATTTTTACGTGAGCCTTCCTCGCATTGCACGGTAACGCTACCGTTGGGGCCCGCCGACTGCACGCAGCAGGCGCATTTTTCTGCCGGAAAACGAAAGTCCCGTAGCAGCGCATCGCGAGTGGAAATCCGTGTGCCGCGCATGTATGGTCCGCTCGCCAACCAGCACGAAGAGGGCGTTCGATGTCATCCACGGTCCGGATCGCAAATCAGTTTCTCACCGTCGACATTTCCTCGCTCGGCGCCGAAATGCAGGCGCTAACATCTAGCGACGGCCGCTCCTGGGTCTGGAACGGCGATGCCGCCTTCTGGACAGGCCGATCGCCGATCCTGTTTCCGATGGTTGGCAAGGCACCGAACGACATTCTAAAGGTTGGCGGTCACATCGCGCCGATGGCCCAGCACGGCTTTGCCCGTCGCAGTGAATTTGTGCTGGCATCCTCGTCCGAAGCGAGCTGCCGCTACGAGCTTGCCGCTTCGGAGGCGACGAAGGCTGTCTATCCTTTCGATTTCCTGCTGGCCGTCATCCATAGCGTCGAAGGCCGGGCTCTGACCGTTGCTGCCGAAGTCACCAACCGCGATATCAGGCCGATGCCTTTCGGTATCGGCTTTCATACTGCTTTCCGCTGGCCGCTGCCGGGTGCCGAGAACAAGCCGCATACAGTCACGCTGGACAATGGCGCCGAGCCGGCACTCGTCAGGCTTGAGGGCGGTCTGATCTCGCCGAAGAAACTTGCTTCGCCCTTCAAGTCCGGCAGCCTGGTGCTCAACCATTCTATGTTCGAGCACGATGCGATGATCTTTCCGGAAGGCGCAGGCCCCGGCCTGCGATATAAGGCTGAAGGCGGCCCATCCATGCATTTCAGCTTCGAGAACCTGCCCAATCTGGCGCTCTGGACCAAGCCCGACGCTCCCTTTCTCTGCATTGAGCCCTGGCACGGAACGGCTGCAGAAAATGGCGGCCCGGACGATTTGGAGGGTCGCCCCTATACAAAGGTGCTTGCTCCGGGCGAAACGGTGCGTTTTTCCTTCGCCGCCGAAATCCTCGCATAGGCTCGGACCCATTTTCCATTTTGGATCAGGGTGTTGGGCAGGTGGTAAAATAAACTTCTTGCCACCATGCGCTTTTCGCGCTTTCATACACGACTAGTTTAATAGACTATGGGGCGGACTGAGAATGTCTTTTCCGGCCTGGAATGGTTCCGAATGGAACCCGATTTAGCGGCGAACGTTTTGCATGGCCGCATGAACCTGCCCAACGCAGGGCTTCAAATGTTCTGCGTTGAAACCTTGATCGAGACACATGCGGATGAGCCGCAAGGGAGTTGAGATGACGGTTCAGGGACTTTTTTCCGGCAAGGCGAATGCGGCGGCCCAGATTTCCGCCGTGCCGCGCATTGCGATCGTTGGCCGCGGCTTTTCCGGCATGATGATGGCGGTGGCGCTGATGCGCACTGTGCGCACGCCGTTTCACCTCCAGCTTTTCGATCCGAACTCTACGGTCAATGGCGGCCAGGCGTTGGCGTCAGCAAGGTCCTCGACCATCCTTAATACGCGGGTGCGTGATCTCTCCGTTTCGCTCGGCGATCCCGACGATTTCAACGACTGGCTCTGTAGCAACGCCGAATTCCGCGCCGCCGTGCCAGCCGCAATCCCCGGTTTCCGGCAGATCTTCGTACCCAGGGAAATCTTCAGCGACTACGTCTACCAGCGCTTTTCAGAAGCGCTCGCTGCCCGCCGGGACATCACCGTCCAGGTTTGCCATGATCCGGTCGTGGCGATCCGCAGGAGCCATGGCAGCCGATTCCTGCTTGAAAGCGCCAATCCGTCTAATCCGCTTTTCGATACCGTGATCCTCGCGACAGGATACGGCCTGCCTCGACCCGAGGCCGAGGAGCAGGAGGTTTCACCGGTCAGGGCGCAGCGCCTCGTCGCTCGGCCGCATACAGTGCTGCTCGGCAGCGGCATTCGCGTCGTGGACCAGCTGCTGCAGCTTCGCGACGCCGGGTATGCCGGGCAGGTAACTATCATTTCACGGCACGGTTTCCTGCCGCAGAGCCATACGCCGAATTCCGCCGATCCGGTCTTCCCCGCTGAGGCGCTACCGCAAAGCCTGTCTGACATTGTCAGCTTCATCCGCCAGGCCTGCCGCGAGGCGGAAGAAGAGCGGCGAAGCTGGCAGTCGGTCATGAACGGCCTTCGCAGACACGCCCGTTCGCTCTGGCGATCGCTGCCGGCGCGTGAGAAGCGGCAGTTTAACCGGCATCTGCGGGCGATCTATGACAGTCACCGCAACCGCCTGCCGGAGACCATGCATCTGCGCCTCAAGCGGGAGCTTGCCGAGGGCCGCACGGTGCTCAGGCGCGGCCGCGCTGGGCGCCGAGGTCTCAGCGGACTGTTCTTCACGCCGGCCGGTTCGTCGAGCGAGGAGGTCATCCACGCCGAGCGCATCATCGATTGCCGCTGCCATGCGCCTGATCTTTCCGCTCCTCTGATTCAGAGCTTGCTCGCGGCGCGTCTCGCTATGCCTGACGAGCTTGCGCTTGGACTGGCGGTCAATGCCCGCGGCGAAACGTTCCTGGACGACGGCTTGTCGATCGATGGGCTTTTTGCGGTCGGCCCGCTCGGCCTCGGCAGCCTGCCGGACATCGATCTCGTGCCTGAAATCGTCACGCAGGCCTATTCGGCGTCGGAACGAATTGCGGAACGCTTCTATCCGCAGAGCCAGGCGGTCTGAGGGAATTCGTCGTTTCAGCTGGAACCATCGGCCCAAGCCGGCGTTATAGTGCGCTGGTAAAGCGTTTAGAGGGGCAGATGGAAGCGGTGGATCGATATGATACGTCTCTACAGAACGAGGGGCGTTTTCGGGTGCTCGTCGATGCAATCACCGACTATGCGATCTACATGCTGAGCCCCGAAGGACATGTGACGAGCTGGAATTCCGGCGCCCAGCGTTTCAAGGGGTATCGCGCTTCCGAAATCCTCGGCCAGCATTTTTCCCGATTTTATCTTGATGCCGATCGCGAAGCCGGCCTGCCAGCCCGCGCCCTGGCGATTGCCACGAAAGAGGGACGCTTCGAGGGTGAGGGCTGGCGCCAGCGCAAGGATGGTACGCGCTTCTGGGCACATGTCATCATCGATCCGATCCGCCATTCCTCGGGCGAGCTGATCGGCTTTGCCAAAATCACCCGTGACCTGACGGAGCGCAAGGCGGCAGAGAACGCATTGAAGCGCAGCGAAGAGCAGTTTCGCCTTCTGGTTCAGGGCGTCTCCGATTATGCGATCTACATGCTCGACCCCGAAGGCAACGTGACGAGCTGGAATTCCGGTGCCGAACGCATCAAGGGTTATAGGTCGGAAGAGATCATCGGCCGACACTTCTCCACTTTCTACACGGATGAGGATCGCCTTAACGGATTGCCTCAGCAGGCACTGGCCACCGCGAGCCGCGACGGACGGTTCGAAAAGGAGGGCTGGCGCCAGCGCAAGGACGGTTCCCGCTTCTGGGCCAGTATCGTGATCGACGCGATCAGGGACGATTTCGGCGAGATCATCGGCTTTGCGAAAATTACCCGCGACATTACCGAGAAGATGGAGACACAGCGTGCGCTGGAGCGGACCCGCGAAGAACTTTTCCAGGCACAGAAGATGGAGGCGATCGGCCAATTGACCGGCGGCATCGCGCACGACTTCAACAATCTGCTGATGGCAGTGCTGGGCAGCCTCGAAATCCTCAAGAAGCGCATGCCGCAGAACCCTGCATTGTCGCCGCTTGTCGACAATGCCATGCTCGGCGCCCAGCGCGGCGCGGCGCTGACCCAGCGCATGCTCGCCTTTTCCCGCCGCCAGGAGTTGCAGGTGGAGACGATCGATGTTTCCGAGCTTCTGCATGGCATGATGGACATGGTCGCGCGATCCCTCGGGCCGGTCTCCTCGCTTGAAACCGAATTTCCCGAGAGCCTGCCGACGATCGCGACTGACCCGGCACAGCTTGAGACGGCAGTGCTCAACCTCGTCGTCAATGCCCGCGACGCCATGCCTGGCGGCGGGCTTATTAGGATCAAAGCCACTGAAGAGGTTGTGCCTGACGGCGGCACCATGCCGGCCGGCCATTATGTGCGCGTCGCCGTTGCCGATGAGGGCGAAGGTATGGACGAAGAGACACTGAAACAGGCGGTGACCCCGTTCTTCACGACCAAGGGCGTCGGCAAGGGTACGGGTCTCGGTCTTTCCATGGTGCAGGGGCTCGCGGCTCAGTCCGGCGGCAGGCTCGTGCTGAAAAGTCGGCTCGGTGAAGGCACGGCAGCTGAGCTCTGGTTTCCTGTCACAGTAGCCGAAAACATTGTTGAACAGCCTGAACAATGCATGCCCGAAGCCGCAAATAACTCACGGCCGCTACGCATTCTTGCAGTCGATGATGACGGGCTGGTCCTGATGAACACCGCGCTGATGCTGCAGGATCTCGGCCACACGGTGATCGAGGCGACGGCCGGCGCCGACGCGCTCGATATTCTTCGCAACGAAAACGTCGATCTCGTTATCTCCGATCATGCCATGCCGCGCATGACAGGCTCGCAGCTTGCGCTGGCAATCCGCAGAGAGTGGCCGAAGATGCCGATCATCCTCGCAACTGGTTTTGCCGAGATTCCTGAGGGTTCTGGCATTATCGATATACCGCGCCTCGGTAAACCCTTCTCACAGGCGCAGCTTGCGGAGGCGATCAGCCGCATTGCCCAATAGATCTGTCGTTAAGACATTCTGCGAAGCCTGACTTCATTCCGCACGATATAGACGAGCAGCCCCGCCACCATGATCGCCAGCACATACCAGGTGATCGCATAGACAAGGTGGTTGTTCGGAAAGTCGAGGACCGTCAGCCCTCCGACGGGTAAGCCGCCGGCGTTGGGTGTCGCGTCAGCGTCGATGAAGAAGGGGGCAACGTCCGCAACCCCACGCTTTTCGGCGATGGCTGCGACATCGCGCGAATACCAGCGGTCGGCAGCCGGATCGTTGGAGCGCAGCAAGATGCCCTTCGGCTCGGTCATGCGCATCAGCCCAGTGACGGTTGTCGGCCCCGTGATCTGGCTTCGCGACCGTGAGGCGGGGTCGCGACGGTCGGTCGGTACGAAGCCGCGATTGATTGATATCGCGCTGCCGTCCGCGAGCCTGAACGGCGTCAGCACCCAATAGCCGGTGCCGAGCGCTGTCGATGCTGTGACCAGCGTTTCCTTGTCGTTTTCGAAAGTGCCTGTAGCCGTCACTCGCCGGTATTCGTCATCGGCGGCGCTGACCTTGCCCCAGTCGGCGCGAGTCGGCGGGGTGACGGGTTCGGCGTGGACGCGCGCATCGACGCGAGCGATGAGATCGAGTTTCCAGGAGAGGCGATAGACTTGCCAGGTGCCGAGCGCGATCAGGGCGGCGACGAGAGCCAGAAGGCCGAGCCCAAGGATCGCAAGGGTTAAGGCCGAACGCGGCCTGTCCTGTTGGTCGGAAGAGATATCGGTCATAGGTAAACCGCAACGGGCGGCGTTGCCGCCGCCCGTTCCTTTGCCTTTATGGCATGTTCTTCATCATTTCAGGGCTCATCGGCATCATGTTCGTATTCAGATGATACATGACCCAGAGCGAACCCGAGAGAGCGATGGCGACGATGATGATCGTGAAGATCAGCGCCATGATCGTCCAGCCGCCTTCCGACTTCGTGTTCATGTGCAGGAAGAAGATCATGTGAACGACGATCTGCACGGCGCCGAGCACCATCACGAAGATGGCGGTCACGACATGATTTGCGAAGACCTCTCCCATGACCAGCCAGAAGGGGATGGCAGTCAGGATGACGGAGAGAATGAAGCCCGTCACGTAGCTCTTGAAACTGCCGTGACCGGCCTGGTGCCCATGGCTGTGGCCGTGGTGAGCCTCGTGGGCATCCTCATGTGCAGGTGCTTGCGAACTCATCCGAGAACTCCCATCAAGTAAACGAAGGAAAAGACGCCGATCCAGACGACATCGAGGAAGTGCCAGAACATCGAAAGGCACATCAGACGGCGGCGGTTGGCTTCATGTAGGCCATGCATGGAGACCTGCACCATCAGCGTGATCAGCCAGATAATGCCGAAGGTGACGTGCAGACCGTGCGTACCGACCAGCGTGAAGAAAGACGACAGGAAGGCGCTGCGCTGCGGACCGGCGCCCTCGTGGATGAGGTGCACGAACTCGTAAAGTTCGAGGCCGAGGAAGGCCGCGCCGAAAAGGCCGGTTACGGCCAACCAGAACAGCGTTTCCGCCTTTGCGTTTCGCTCCATCTGCAGCATGGCAAAGCCATAGGTGATTGAGGAGAGCAGCAGCATCGAGGTGTTGATGGCGACCAGCGGCAGATCGAAGAGATCGGCCGGCGAAGGGCCGGCTGCATAGCTGCGGCCGAGCACGGCATGGGTGGCAAACAGCACTGAGAATATCAGGCTATCGCTCATCAGATAGAGCCAGAAGCCCAGATTGGTGCTGTTCTCCGGATGATGGTCTTCCGTCAGATAGAATTCAGGCTTTTGGGCCGTGTCGATAGTATGATCGCTCATGGTCTCTTACACCTGTTCGGCAAGCAACTGCGTGCGCTTGCCTTCCGTTTCGGTGACTTCATCCGCGGGGATATAGAAGTCGCGGTTGTAGTTGAAGGTATGGCCAATCGCGACGACGAGCATGGCAACGGCTGAGACGACCACCAGCCACCACATGTACCAGATCAAGCCGAAGGCGAGCGCGATACTGATGGCGGACAGAATCGCACCGGTGCCGGTATTCTTCGGCATGTGGATCGGCTTGAAGCCGCCGAGCGGACGCTCATAGCCGCGATTCTTCATGTCGTACCAGCTGTCGTGATCGTGCACGACCGGCGTGAAGGCGAAGTTGTAATCCGGCGGCGGTGAAGAGGTCGACCATTCCAGCGTGCGGCCGTTCCACGGATCGCCACTGTCGTCGCGCAGCTCTTCGCGCCTCATGAAGGAGACGACGATCTGGATCAGGAAGGACGCGATGCCAAGCGCGATCAGGCCAACGCCGAAGGCAGCGATGATGAACCAGATCTGCAGCGACGGATCGTCGAACTGGCTCATACGGCGGGTGACGCCCATCAGGCCAAGCACGTAGAGCGGCATGAAGGCGAACCAGAAGCCGATCTGCCAGAACCAGAAGCTCATCTTGCCCCAGAAGGGATCGAGCTTGAAGCCGAAGGCCTTCGGGAACCAGTAGTTCACGCCGGCGAACATGCCGAAGAGAACGCCGCCGATGATCACGTTATGAAAGTGGGCGATCAGGAATAGCGAGTTATGCAGCACGAAGTCGGCCGGCGGGACGGCAAGCATGACGCCGGTCATACCGCCGATGACGAAAGTCACCATGAAGCCGACCGTCCAMAGCATCGGCACCTCGTAACGGATACGGCCGCGATACATGGTGAAGAGCCAGTTGAACATCTTCGCCCCTGTCGGGATCGAGATGATCATCGTGGTGATACCGAAGAAGGAGTTGACGGAAGCGCCCGAACCCATCGTGAAGAAGTGGTGCAGCCAGACGAGGTAGGAGAGGATCATGATCACGCAGGTGGCGTAGACCATCGAAGCGTAGCCGAAGAGGCGCTTGCCGGAGAAGGTTGCGACCACTTCCGAGAAGATGCCGAAGGCCGGCAGAACCAGGATGTAGACTTCCGGGTGGCCCCAGATCCAGATGAGGTTGACATACATCATCGGATTGCCGCCGAGGTCGTTCGTGAAGAAGTTCGTGCCGGCATAGCGGTCGAGCGACAGGAGAGCGAGCGTTGCGGTCAGGATCGGGAAGGAAGCGACGATCAGGATGTTGGTGCAGAGTGCGGTCCAGGTGAAGACTGGCATCTTCATGAAGGTCATGCCCGGGGCGCGCATCTTCACAATGGTCGCAATCAGGTTGATGCCTGACAGCGTTGTGCCGACACCGGCCACCTGCAGGCCCCAGATGTAATAGTCGACGCCGACTCCAGGACTATAGGCGGCGCCCGAGAGCGGCGGATAAGCGAGCCAGCCTGTCTGAGCGAATTCACCGATGAAGAGCGAGATCATGATGATGATCGCGCCCGCCGTCGTCATCCAGAACGAGAAGTTGTTCAGGAACGGGAAGGAAACGTCGCGGGCACCGATCTGCAGCGGCACCACGAAGTTCATGAGGCCGGTGACAAAGGGCATCGCCACGAAGAAGATCATGATGACGCCGTGGGCGGTGAAGATCTGGTCGTAATGGTGCGGCGGCAGCGGGCCTTCATTACCGTTGAAGGCGATCGCCTGCTGCACGCGCATCAGGATGGCATCAGAGAAGCCGCGCAAAAGCATGATGACGGCCAGGATCACGTACATGATGCCGATCTTCTTGTGATCGACGCTGCAGATCCAGTCGCTCCAGAGCGAAGCCCAGAACTTGAAATAGGTGATGATGCCAAGCACCGCGATGGCGCCGATGACGACGCCGATGAAGGTCACGACCAGGATCGGCTCGTGATACGGGATCGAGTCGAGGGTCAACCGGCCGAAGATGAACTTCAGGAGGTCAGGATTGGAAAACATGGAACAACCCGTTCATTATGTCTTGCGACGCAAAGCGCCAGGTTAATTGTTATTGTTGTTGCTGAGCCGGCGCCGGAGTGCCGCCATTGTTCATGCCGGGCATGGAATGGCCGTCATGCTGCATGTCCATTCCGGGCATGTTCTGCATGCTGTTGCCATCGGCGCCAGCGGGCGCTTCCGTAGCTGGGGCTGCGGCCGCCGGTTCGACGGTGCCTTCCTCGGCATGGCGGTTGTCGTAGGTCAGCTTTTCGCGGTTTTCTTCGCTTTCCTTGCCGCCGCCGCCCATCATGTCGATGTGCATCATTTCGCTCGCACACATCTTGCCGGGCGTGGCGCACATGTTAAGGATCGCGTCGTAAAGATCAGCATCGGCGCCGGCGTAATAGCGCACCGGCTCCTTTTCGCTCGGCTTTTCGAGCTTCAGATAGGCGTCGCGGTTGAGCATCGTGCCGCGCTGCTTGACCTGCGCAACCCAGGCATCAAAGCCCTGCTGGTTCAGTCCGTGGAACTTGAAGCGCATGTGCGAGAAGCCTTCACCGCTGTAATTTGCGGAGAAGCCGTCATACTCGCCTTCCTTGTTGATGACGGCATGCAGTCTCGTTTGCATGCCGGGCATGGCATAGACCTGGCCGGCAAGGGCGGGGATGAAGAAGGAGTTCATCACCGAGGAGGCGGTGATCTTGAAGTCGATCGGCACGTCGACGGGAGCTGCTAGCTCATTGACCGTCGCAATGCCGAGGTCGGGATAGAAGAATAGCCATTTCCAGTCGAGCGCCACCACCTCGACGGTCAGCGGCTTGGTATCCGCCGGAATGGCACGGTCCGCATCGATACGGTCGAGCGGGCGGTAGGGATCGAGCTTGTGCGTGGAGATCCAGGTGACGGCGCCAAGCGCGATAATGATGGCGAGCGGCGCCGACCAGATCACGATTTCAAGGCGCGTGGAATGATGCCATTCGGGCGCGTAGTCCGCGGCCGCATTGGTGCGCCGGTAGCGCCAGGCGAAAAACAGTGTGAGGAAGATCACCGGAATGATGATCAACAGCATCAGCACCGTGGAGACGATGATGAGGTCACGCTGTTGGGTGGCGATATCGCCTGAGGGCGACATGACCACCATGTTGCATCCTGCCAAAAAAAACAGCGGCAAGATTAATAGAAGGCGGGAAAACTTCYGCAGTTTTGGCACGTCTCTAAGCTCTTTTTGTTTCGTTCGATTGCCGACTAAAGCACTGGCACGATGAGCGATATGAGGTCTTTGGTCGCAGTGCAACATGCATTTTGCACCGCGGGAGAAGTCAGCTTCCACGGCGCCCCGCAAATCCTGATAAAAGTGAGAAGGAAATTTTTCCGGCGCCGCTTCGTGTATAGCTGAAAAGCGTGGCTTTGCCCAATAAAACTCTGGAATAGGTCGGGATAGGTATCACACGATTTTTCCATCGCATCGATTTTTGAGAATTCGGCGTCAACTATTTGCGCAACAAGGACTTGATAAGCTGCAAATATGGAACAAGATCAGCTTGAGGTGCTTTGCAAAAAGCACCTTAAACGAGGGAGGCGTTTCATATGGCTACTGCCACACATTTAGGACCATCATCTTCATCGCTGGAGCGGGATGCGCGGCGCATTCACGATGACAAGCCGGTTTCGCCCGGCAGCATCGCCATCGGCGTGGTGATCGGTCGCATGTCGGAGTTTTTTGATTTCTTCGTTTACGGCCTCGCATCCGTTCTCGTCTTTCCGCAACTCGTCTTTCCCTTCGCCCCGGACCGGCTGACGGCCACGCTCTATTCTTTCGCGATTTTCTCACTGGCCTTCCTCGCCCGTCCTGTCGGCTCCGTCGTCTTCATGACGATTGACCGCTTCTATGGGCGCGGCACCAAGCTCACCATCGCGCTTTTCCTGCTTGGCGGCTCGACGGCATCGATCGCCTTCCTGCCGGGCTACGATGAAATCGGCTACTGGTCGATTGCGCTATTGGCGCTCTTCCGGCTCGGGCAGGGCTTTGCGCTCGGCGGCGCGTGGGATGGCCTTGCATCGCTGCTTGCCCTCAATGCGCCGCCGAATCATCGCGGCTGGTATGCAATGATCCCGCAGCTCGGCGCACCGATCGGCTTTGCGCTGGCGAGTATCCTGTTCGGTTACTTTGTCGCCAACCTCTCCCCGGAAGACTTCCTCTCATGGGGCTGGCGTTATCCGTTCTTCGTCGCCTTCGCGATCAACGTCGTCGCGCTCTTTGCCCGCCTTCGGCTTGTCATGACCAAGGATTTCGGCACGCTCTTGGAACAGCATGAGCTTGAAGCAGCACCAATCCTCGACGTGCTGCGCGTCCACGGCCGCGATATCCTGATCGGCGCTTTCGTGCCGCTTGCAAGCTTTGCCATGTTCCACCTCGTCACCATCTTCCCGCTCAGCTGGATGAGCCTTTACGGCAACCAGCGGATCGGTGCCTTCATGGTGGTGCAAGTCATCGGCGCCGTGGTCGGCTTCGTTGCCATCATTGCCTCGGGTGTGATTGCCGACCGCATCGGCCGGCGTAAGCAGCTTGCGATCTGCGCTGTGCTGATTGCGATCTTCAGCTTCATCGGCCCGTTCCTGATTGGCGCCGGCAACACCGGTCATGACGCCTTCCTCATCATCGGCTTCGGCGTGCTCGGCCTTTCCTTCGGCCAGGCGACCGGCTCCATCTCGTCGCGCTTCGGCCGCGGCTATCGCTACACTGGTGCGGCCTTCACCTCCGATCTTGCCTGGCTGATCGGCGCTGGCTTCGCACCGCTGGTGGCGCTCAGTCTGTCGAGCCAGTTCGGCCTGCCCTTCGTTGGCTACTACCTGCTCTCGGGCGCGATCTGCACGCTGGCGGCTCTTGCATTCAGCAGGGCGCTGGAGCAGCGTGAGTAGCGCATAGGCATAACGAAATGGCCCGCCTGGGAAACCAGGCGGGCCATTTTGTTTGGGATCTATTTTCGGGTTCTACTGCGCCATCTGCGGCTGCTTGGCAGCGCGCGCGGCGGTCAGTTCGGCAGTCGTGTGGTTGAGACGGTCGGCGAGCACGCGCATGATCTCCACGGCCATTTCCGGGAAATCGCTCAGAAGCTTGAGGAAATGTTCCTTGCTGATGCGCAGGACTTCGAGCGGCGAGGTGGCGCGCACGGTCGCGGTACGCGAGACGTCGCAGAGAATGGCAATTTCGCCCACGATGGAATTGACCTCAACATCGGCGACCTTGATTTCGCCGGCAGGTGAGGAAACGATGATATCGGCGGTGCCTGACAGTACGACATAGGCGGCGTCGCCAACATCGCCCTGACGGAACAGGTTCTGGCCGGCGTTGTAGGTCATACGGTCGGAGGTGAACGCCAAGAGCTTGAGTTTCGCCGGTGCGATCCTCGAGAAGATCGGCACCCGCCGCAGCATTTCGACTTCATCTCTCAACAGCATGAGCGTTATAACCCCCTGCCGCATGGTCCTTGATCATGCGCTAAAAACCAATTCCAAGCGCCTTGCGAGCGCCGTCTCTGCCGCCCCAATAGAATATTACGATAACAGTTCCTTGAACATCCCGTTTTTCTCGGAAAGTTCCGGATAGTTGCCCGCCTCGGCAAGATCGCCGCGATTGAAGAGCAGAATCCGATCGAAGATTTCCGCAAGCTTGGCGTTGGACAATACCCAGATGATCGCCGGGCGCTTGCCTTCCTCGTGCAGGCCTTCGATGATGTTGTGGGTGATCTGGTCCTGGATGCGTTGGTCGAGCGCCGGGATCGGCCGGTTGAAGATGAAGTAGTCGGAACGCTTGAGCAGGGCGCGGGCGAGATTGAGCTTCTGCCGCTGCACCCCCGTCAGGCGCTTGCCGCCGGAGCCGACGTCAAATTCGAGCCCGATCGACAATACGTCGTCATAGAGATCGAGCGCATCGAACAGTTCACCCATGATGAGGCGGATGCGGTCGGAGGCATCGGCCTGCTGATAGGCGATGCGGCCGAAGAGCACATTGTCCATCAGGCTCGCGGATGCCGTGAAGCGGCTGATGTCGTAACGCTCGATCAGCTCGGCGAGATCGTCGGGGATGTTCTGGTGGAACTGCTTGCGGGCGCTGACGATCTTGTCCATCAGCGCCTGGGTCAAGAGGCCGAAGCGGTGCCGTGGTTCGATATAGGCRAAGCTCAGGCGGATGATGCTTGCCCGGTCTTCCGGCGTCGCATCCTCGAAGCGCTTGCCCTGCAGCTTCTGCAGCAGCGCCTGGTAGGTCGGAATGTCGTCCGCCGTCATGAAGGTGAGCTGCTGGAAGAAGGGGTGATCCGGCGGCAGGTCGTGGAAGAGTTCCACCGCGTTCTCGGCGATTTCCAGGCCCATAGCATAGAGATCTGTGCTGAGCCCGGTATCGCGGAAGAGCTGCTGGAAATAGGGATGGCCGGCAAGCCGGCGGTTGTTCATCAGCGGCCGCTTCATCGTGCCGAAGAGCAGGTTTTCGCCGACGGTCGCCTGTGTGTTGTAAGCGTCGAAATCGAAGGGCACGACGATAGCGTCGAGGTTTTCCCTGGCAAGCCGCTCGCGCAGCGACGTCCGAAGCTTGACGATATGGCTGCCGAGCGCAGTATGAACCTCGGTGTTGACGGTGGAACGCAGCGCCAGATCCAGAATGTCCTGCGACATCATGACGGCGTCGAGCACCGGCCGGATCGCCTTCAGCAGGTCTTCAGGCCCTTTTGCGCCGGCAGCATCGTAGTCGACCCAGTCGCTGTTGAGATCGAGCGTCGGATTGCCGGCCTTCTGCGATTCAGCCACATGCCATTTGTATTCCTGCGCGGCCTTGCCGTCATATTCGGGCTCTTTCATCGGAGCATGCTTGAGGCCGTAGACCAGATTGTCGCGGAGCGTGCCGTGGAAGAAGTAGCTTTCGGCGGACGCATAGGAGATGCGCCGGCCGGTGATCGATTCCGGCAGATCCAGCAGGTCCTGCCCGTCGATGGTGATGCGGCCGGAATCCGGCCATACGAGACGGCCGAGCGCTTCGGCGAAGGCTTCTGCACCGCTGCCGTTCGGCCCGACGATCGCAACCGTCTCGTTCGGTTTGATCTCGACCGAGACGTGGTCGACGAGGCGGGCGCCGCTGTCGTCGCTGACAGAGAGGTTTGTGACGACGAAGGCACTGGTCAGCGGTGCGACCGGCGCCGTTGCAAGCTCCTGGATGCGGCTGTCGATCAGCGGCTCGACATTGAACTGCTCGTAGACCTGCGCATATTTGACCTGCACGTCCTGGCGCATCTGGTCCCAGTCGATCAGTTCCTTCAGCGGGCCGGGCAGGTCCTTGTAGGCGGAAATGACGGCGACGAGCTGGCCGATGTCGAGCCGACCCTGCAGAGCCAGATAGCCGCCAATCGCGTAGAAGAGGAAGGGTGTGACCTGGGCGAGGAAGTTGTTGATGAACTTGACCAGGAACTTCCACTGATAAAGATCGTAGCGGATCGAGAAGATGCGGCCGAGGCGGGTTGCGATATCGGCGCGCTCGAAGTTGGAGGTGTCGTTGCCGTGGATCGTGCCGATGCCGTCAACGATCTCCCCCACGCGCCCTGAAAGTTCACGCGCGGTCAGCTGCCGCTGACGGCCGAGTTCGAGCAAGCGCTTGCGCATGCGGGGAATGACGATCGCCTGGACGCCGACGATGCCCGCCGCGATCATGCCGAGCCAGAAATTCTGGATGATGATGAAGGCAAGCGCGGTGATCGCCTGGCCGCCGAGCAGGGCGGGCGAGACGAAGGCGTCGCCCGTGAAGCCGCCCATCGGCTCCACCTCGTCCTTGATCATGGTGGCGATTTCGGCCGATTTCACCCGCTTGAAATGGGCGGGCGGGAAGCGCAGCACGCGATCGATAAGCTCGAAGCGGATACGGCGCAGCATGCGTTCGCCGAGCCGACCCTTGTACGTATTGATATAGAACTTGAAGAGGCCGTTCAGCACCACCAGCGCCAGGAAGACGAGGCTCAGTGCCATCAGCATCTGGAAGCGGTTGAGCTCCAGGCCCTTGAAGAGTTCGACATGGCCGATCAGCGGAATGTCGTAGGCGATATGCATGAAGATCTGTCGCGCCCCCGGCCCCTCGAAGCCGTCGCCTTGAATAGGTCCGTTGACGATCTGCTTCGGCAGGTCGAAGGACAGGAAGTAGGGCACCATGGAAAATGCGACGACGAGCAGAATCCAGAGCTGCTGCAGCCGCGTGTTCTTCCAGATGTAGCGCGCGAGGCTTTTTTCCATGGCTAACCGTCAGACTGTGGGAAAAGTCCGTACAGCGATCCTGATGCTGGGGAAGAGGGAATCTCCGAGTACAGGACCATGCAGTCAGACCGCCGATATCGCAACGAAAACAAGGCGGAGCGGACTGATGTCGAAACGCCGATTCTCGCCGGAATTTTTCTTATATCACATGAATTTTAGAATAGGCGAGGGTTTCAGCCGATCATTGAACGAATGATGGCGGCACTTTTTGCGGCTCCGTCGAGATCGAGGGAAATGGCCGGACGCGGTGGGGCGGCAAGCGCCCGCTCGACCGCAGCTTTGACATCGTCGAGGGTCAGCCCCTGCTCCGGCAGGATTTCGGCAAGACCGAGCGCCTGCAGTCGTGCGGCGCGCACGGTCTGCTCCGTTTCGCCTGCGGCCACGAAGGGGATGAGGATCGAGCGGCATTGCGTGCGCAGGAGATCACCCACCGTGTTGTAGCCGGCCTGCGAGATCGAGACTTTGGCGCCACGCAGCAGCGAAGGGAAATCCTTGCGGAACCGTACCAGCGTGACATTGGCGGGTGCATCTTCCGACAATGCGGAAAAATCGGCTGCGGGAAGGTTGGGGCCGGTGATTAGCAGCCAGCTGATATCGGCAGGCAGGAGTGCGGCCGCCTCGCGCGCGGCGCGGATCAGCTCCAGCCCGACGGCGCCGCCGCCTGCCGAAGCGATGATGTCGAATGTCTCGGATGGTTCCGGCGCCGGCGACGGAGCAACGAGACCGGTATAGCGCAGCCGATCGGCGATCTCAGCTGTCAGAGGGAAAGTATCTTCCAGCCGCACGAAGTCAGGATCGCCATGGACGAACACGGCGTCGAAATGGTCCTTGACCAGCTTGACGGTTTCCTCGTCGCGGCCGGGCTTGCGGTTTTCTTGTAGGATGTCGCGCACGGAACTCAAAAGCTTCGGGCGCGGGCTGGCCTTTTCGATCGCCTCGAGCAGCGGCAGCAGTTCGAAGCGCATCTGCCGGCGCCCGAAGGGAAAAGCCTCGATGATGACAACGTCAGGCTTTTCCTCGTCG
The DNA here is from genome assembly GCF_056398305.1 of Rhizobium sp. 01T444. Taxonomy (NCBI): domain Bacteria; kingdom Pseudomonadati; phylum Pseudomonadota; class Alphaproteobacteria; order Hyphomicrobiales; family Rhizobiaceae; genus Rhizobium; species Rhizobium sp. 01T444. The sequence continues at coordinate 65,960 of NZ_JBFTPD010000007.1, read as the reverse complement.
AAGGCTTTGAGAAGCAGGTCGCGGCGATTGGAGAGGAATTCCTCGTTGGCTGGCTTCCCATCGGCAGCAGCAAGACCGGAAAAGCCGATATTGCTGGCGACGACCGGCGGCAATTCGACTGTTCTGACACCCTCGCCCGGAAAGCCCGGCACGGGCAGGCCGCCGGTAACGACCGTTACCTCGAAACCATCCTTCACCAATGCATTGGCGATACGGCTCGCACGCGCAATATGGCCGATGCCGAGCAGATGCTGGACATAAAAGAAGATGCGGGGAGCCCTCATGACGCCTTCTGCCATTCTGCCTCGAACAGGCCACTCAACTGCCGGATGCTGGAGTGATAATCGAAGTGGCCGCGCACGCGCTCCTCGGCCGCGTCGCCCAACCGCTTGCGCAGATCGGGATTACGGATCGCCGTCTCGAGTGCTTTTGCAAGCGCTGACGGATCTTCCGGTGGCACGACCAGACCGTTCTCACCATCGCTCAGCAGTTCCGGTACGCCTGAGACATTGGTGGAGAGACAGACGAGCCGCTGACTGGAGGCTTCGACCAGCACATTGGGCAGTCCGTCGCGGTCGCCATTGGTGGCGATGCGGCAGGCGAGCGTGAAGAGATCGGCGCGGCGATAATGCTCAAGCACATCTTCCTGCGCCAGCGCGCCTTTCCAGGTGATGCGCTCGGCAAGGCCGAGTTCAGCCGCAAGTTTCTTCAGCTTGGAAAGCTCCTCGCCGCCGCCGATATGGTCCATGTGCCAATTCAGTTCTTTCGGTAGCAGGGAAAGGGCGCGCAACAGTACGTCATAGCCCTTCTTTTCCACTGCGCGGCCGACGCTGAGGATGAAGGCGGGGTCGGCGGGATCGCTGCCATTGCGGTTCGAACGCTCGCCGGCGAAATGGCCGAAGCGGGCAAGGTCCAGGCCGTGATAGCTCAGATGTACCGCATCCTTGCGGCCGGTCAGCGCTTTCATATGCTCGTAGCCGCTGCGGGTGCAGGTCACGGCCCAACGGGCGCTTCCAAGCTTCTGGCCGAGGTCCCAGTCGGGCGAGGTCCAGATATCCTTGGCATGGGCGGAGCAGGTCCAGGGCGTGCCTGTCAGAATGCTCGCATATTCCGTCACGGAAGCTGGCGTGTGTATGAAATGAGCATGCAGCCATTCGCCGTTGTCAGGCCATTCGCGCGCCAGCACCAGGGCCTGTCCGAGCCGGCGGAAGCGGTTGCGAGAGATATCGCGCGGCAGATCGGCGAAGAAACGCTTCATCAGCGCACCGAAGCCTGGTTTCGAAAAACCGGCGAAAAGGCCCTTCAGCACACGGATCGGCTCTTCGTGCAGATATTCCGGCAGATAGACGACGCGCGCCTTGATCTCGTCATGGACAGGATGACGCTTCTTGTCGGTCGGCCGGCGCATGGAAATCAGCGTCAGGTCGAAGCCGGCCTTTTCGAGACCGAGCAATTCCTGGGCGATGAAGGTTTCCGAAAGGCGAGGATAGCCTTTCAGCACAACGAGGATCTTGCGGCGTGGCGGCAAAGGATGGCTCTTTATTCTGCGCCGACGAGGGAAAGATGGCGTCCTCGGCTGTCCAGCCATCCGCCAACGGTGCGGGAAATATGATCCAGCCCCTCAAGGTGCATGTTGCAGCCGCTCTTCGACGGCGGCAGCCGCGAGGGCAGGCGCTTCAGCGTCTCCGCCATGACGGAGGGGTCGGCCGAGTGCTCAGGCAGCAGCATGTCGATGAGACCGAGTTCGCTGGCGCGGCGGGCGCGCAGAAGCTGCTCCTCGCGCGGGGCGACGCGCGGCACGATGAGCGCCGGCTTGTCGAAGGAGAGGATCTCGCAGTAGGTGTTGTAGCCACCCATGGCGACGACGGCGGTCGCGCCGTCGATCAACTCTTCCATGTGATTGTCGAACTCGATCACCTCGATATAGGAGATCTTCTCCCCTTTTTTGACCAGCTTTGCACGTTCGGCCGCCGGCATGTAGGGGCCGAGCACGACAAGCGCCTTCTGCGTCAGCGTCTCGTCGGCCTCATAGGCATTCATCACGTCGTGAACGAGATCGGAGCCGTCGCCACCGCCGCCTGTCGTCACCAGGATATAGTCATCCTTGCGGGCATTCAGCGAGTTCTTGCCCTTGGAGACGCTACGCTGCAGGAAACCGACGAAATCCATCTTGCGGCGAACCCCCGGGGGCACGTCGAGGCCGACAAGCGGATCGTAGAAATCCGGCGGCCCATAGACCCAGATGCTGTCGTAGTACTGGTCGATCTTCTGCATGACGCTGTTTCTCTTCCACTCGGCTTCAAGCAGATGTGGTGCGTCCATGATCTCTCGCAAACCAAGCACCAGAGTGGTGCCGCGCGACTTCAGATAGGCAAGCGTTTCCTCAATCTCGCCCTTCAGGCCCATAGGCTCCTTGTCGACGATGAAGATATCGGGCTGGAAGGTTTCGGCGGTATGACGAATGCTCGATTCGCGCATCTTCAGCGTGTCCTGAAGATCGATATGGCTGGCGAGCGACGTATATTCACCATTGCGAAGCTTGATGACGCTCGGGATCTTCACGAAATCGACTCGCGCGCGGTAGTCGAAGGCGCCGGCAATCGTCGCGCCCGAGATGATGAGAATATTCAGGCCGCGATAATCCTCGACGAGGGCATGGGCGATCGTGCGGCAACGGCGCAGGTGGCCGAGGCCGAACGTATCGTGGCTGTACATGAGGATGCGCGCATCTTCGAGGCGTCTGGCCATGTGGGTGCCCTCTGAGGTGGACGACATACTTCTACCACCCCCGTAAATCGGAGGCCACGAGGCGGCGGACGCGAAGCACCCCGCCGAACTCGACGTTATTTGTAGGGATCTGCCGCATCGCGCAAGCCATCTCCCAGAAAATTGAACGCCAAAATCACCAGCACCACCGGAACGATCGGGAACAACAGCCATGGGTAGAAGGCGATCACGCTTACGCTCTTGGCTTCCGTCAGCAGGATGCCCCAGCTGGTGATGGGCGGCCGCAGGCCGAGGCCGAGGAAGGAAAGCGCCGTCTCACCGAGGATCATACCCGGGATGGAAATCGTGGCGGATGCGATGAGATGCGACATGAAACCGGGCACGAGATGCCGGCCGATGACACGGGGGGTGCTGGCACCCATGAGCTGGGCGGCCTGGACATAATCTTCCTCACGCAGTGCCAGAAGCTTGGAGCGCACGGCGCGGGCGAGACCTGTCCAGTCGATGATGCCGAGAATGACGGTAATGCCGAAATAGATGACGATCGGGCTCCACGTCACAGGCATGATGGCGGCAAGCGCCATCCAGAGCGGCAGCGAGGGCAGTGATTGCAGCACTTCGATCAGGCGCTGCACGATGAGATCGAATACGCCGCCCCAATAACCGGCAAGGCCGCCGATGACGATGCCGAGCACAAAGCTGATGGAAATACCGATCAGCCCGATGGTGAGCGAGATGCGCGCGCCATAAAGGATGCGCGAAAGCACGTCACGGCCGAGACGGTCGGTGCCGAGCAGGAACATCTGCCCGCCGATTGCCGGACAAACGAGATGATAATTGGAAGCGACAAGCCCCCAGAGTTTGTAGCCATCACCACGGCAGAAGAAGCGGATCGGCTGGATGTCCTTCTGATTGTCGGTATAGAGACGGTGCAGGGTGTCGATATCGAGCGTCATCTGCCGGCCATAGACGAAGGGGCCGACGAAATTGCCCTGGCTGTCGAAAAGACGGACGCGCTGAGGCGGCGAATGGATAAAGTCGACGTTGCGGGTATGCAGCCCGTAAGGCGCCAGGAACTCGACGATCAGGATCATCAGGTAGACGGCGGCAAGGAAAATGCCGGATGCAAGCGCCAGCTTGTGGCGCTTGAACTTCCACCACATGAGCTGCTTCTGCGAGGCGAGGTGGATACGCGACTGCGCTGATGTCATCGTCTCCGTTGCGATCGGATCGAACGGGGCGGTCGAAACATAATGCGGCAGCGGTGCACCGGGTGCGGGTAGGGGCGACATTATTTGGTGCTCCTGCCTTGCAGACGGATGCGGGGATCAAGGAAGCCGAGYGCGATATCGGAAATCAGCACGCCGATGACGTTCAGGAAAGCGAGGAACATCAGGAACGAGCCGGCAAGGTACATGTCCTGGCTCTGCAGCGCCTTGATCAGCATCGGCCCGGTCGTCTCCAGGGACAGCACGATGGCGACGATCTCGGCGCCTGATATGATCGACGGCAGGATCGAGCCGATATCGGCAACGAAGAAGTTGAGCGCCATGCGCAGCGGATATTTGATAAGGGCGCGTATCGGATGCAGGCCCTTGGCGCGCGCCGTCGTCACATATTGCTTCTGCATCTCGTCGAGCAGGTTGGCGCGAAGGCGGCGGATCATGCCGGCTGTGCCGGCCGTTCCGACGATGACAACGGGGATCCAGAGGTGAGCAAGGATCGACCTCGCCTTATCCCAACTCATCGGTTCGTTCAGATATTGCTGGTCCATCAGATGGCCGATGGAGAGCCCGAACCAGACATTGGCGAAATACATCAGGATCAGCGCCAACATGAAGTTCGGGATGGCGATGCCGAGCAAGCCCAGGAAGGTCAACCCGTAATCGCCCCAGCTATATTGATGGGTCGCCGAATAGATGCCGATCGGGAAGGCGATCAGCCAGGTGAGAAGGATGGTTGAGAAGGAGACGAGGATCGTCAGCCACAGGCGGTCGCCCACAACGTCGGAAACCGGCAGCTGATATTCGAAGGAATAGCCGAAATCGCCGTGCAGCATGCCGCCGACCCAGAAGAAGTAACGCACGATCTCCGGTTGGTCGAAGCCGTATTGATGGCGCAGCTCCTCGATTTCCTGCAGGTTTGCAGTCTCGCCCTGGGCGCGCAGTTCGGCGATCTGGCTTTCGAAGAAGTCACCCGGCGGCAGTTCGATGATGACGAAGACCAGCGCCGATATCACGAGCAGGGTCGGCACCATGGCGGCGATACGCCAGAGGATATAGCGGATCATCGCTCAGGCCTCCTTGAACCAGAAGGTGTCCGGCATGTAGACGCCGAGGAAGGAGGTTGGATCGAAGCCGTAGAGCGCGTGCTCCGGCACGTTCTGCATTTTGGCGGATCTGAGGATCGGCTGCAGCGTGCTGTTGATGAGGCCGATCGAAAAGACCTGCTGGGTATAGAGGGACAGCATCTTGTGCCAGATAACCTCACGCTCTTCCGTCGTGGCACTTGCGCCCCACTGATTCAGGAGATCCACAAGCTCGGCCGCCTCCGGCAGATCGGGCGCCTTGCCCTCCTGACCGGCCGAAAGATAGTACATGCCCCAGAGCGGCCATTGAAGCTGGTCATCGAGCGTAGGGGCTAGTCCATAGGGAGACATGTCGGCGGTCGGCACGCCGTTATCCAGCCCGTACCAGATCGACATCATGATCGAGCCGCTCATGGCGCGATTGCGGAAGACGTCGCGCTGCGAGGTGCGGGTGAAGAGCGCCAGACCGATATTGGCCCAGTGATCGTGCACGAGTTCCAGAACGTCCGTGTCGAGATTGCTCTCGCCGGCTGTCTCGACGGTGATCTCGGCGCGGCGTCCGTCAGGCAGCAGGCGGATGCCATCGCTGTCGCGCTTGTCGAGGCCGAGTTCGTCGAGCAGCTTGTTGGCGGTGTCGGGGTCGAAATTCACATAGGCGTCGGCATATTCCTGCTTGAAGAGCGGGCTTTCGGGCAGCACCGTATCGGCACTCGCCTTGCCGAGGCCGTAGAAGGCCACCATGTTGATCTCATGCCGGTTGATCGCCAGCGACAAGGCTCGGCGGAAGCGCACGTCGCGAAAGAGCGTGCGCCAGGCTTCGTCGGCGACATTGAGGTTCGGCAACAGTGTGATGCGCGAGCCGCGCGCCATCTTCCAGAGATTGACCTTCACCGGGAAGCGCTTTTCAGCCTCTTTCAGGAAGGTGTAGTCGTTGAAGTCGATGCCGGTCGCCTGCAGGTCGGATTCGCCCGCACCCGCCTTGGCAGCGATGATCGAGGAGGAGGATACGTTGAGGATGAAGCGGTCGAGATAGGGCAGTTGCATGCCGTTCTCGTCCACGCGGTGGAAGAACGGATTGCGCTCGAAGACGAACTGATCGGCCGGCGGAGCCGTGCGGTTCTGCCAGGGATCGAGCGTCGGCAGATCGGGATTGTTGGGTCGGGAAGCGAGGGCCATCTTGATGTGCAGATCGGCCCACTTCTTGGCGCGGTTCTTTTTCATCAGCTCTTCGAGCTTGGCCTTGTCCTGAAAGCCTTTGTGGAACTGTTTCAGGTAATGGCCTGGGCCATAGATAACGAGCGGCAGAGGTCCGGCAAGCGCCGACAGAAAAACCGGGTTGGGCTTGTCCCAGCTATAGCGCACAGTCAGCTCGTCGAGCACTTCGAAGCGCGGCAGGGAGCCGTGCGGACGCAGCTCCAGAGCGCCGCCGCCGGGCGTCAGTTCCTTGTTGAGGATGACTTCTTCCCACCAGTAGCGGAAGGCTTCCGCCGTGAAGGGATGACCGTCCGACCATCTGTGCCCCTCGCGCAGACGGAAGGTGAAGATCGTGTCATTCTCCGAGGTGAAGTCGCGCAGGATATCGGGCTGGAACTGCAGCTTCATGTCATAGCCGACCAGCCGGGAATAGCCGTAGACCGTCATGTAGCGGATATCGCGCACACCGCCGATGATGGTGCGCACATTGCCGCCATAGGTGCCGGGCACGCGGCCCATGTCCTTGAGATTGACGATACGCGGCTCAGTCGGAATGCGCTCAGCCATTGGCGGCAGACTGCCGTCAGCGACCCTGGCCTTCAAAAATTCTGGCTCGGCGACCTGCTGGGCCCGAAGCACCGAAGGCGCGATGACCGAACCGATCAGGCCACCGAGAAAGATGCGGCGCGTCACCATCAGACTAGCTCCTTCGCATCGGCGCCCTTGCGGGCGCGCACCAGATGGCCGCCGCCGAGATCGGCATAAGCGAGTTCGGAGGCGTCATCGTGGTCCGCCCGGAAGACAGGCCCCCAATTTTGCTTATCGGCCGCTCCGTTTTCCTGCAGCGCCTTGAAGTCGAGCGGCCGGTCGAGATCCGGGAATGGAACGGCGGCAAGCAATGACTTCGTATAGGGGTGAACCGGATTGCGCAGAATGATCTCACGCGGGGCGATCTCGACGATACGGCCCTTGCACATGACTGCGATGCGGTCTGCCATGTAGTCGACGACTGCGAGATTGTGCGAGATGAACAGATAGGTGAGCCCCAGTTCTTTCTGCAGATCTTTCAGAAGGTTGAGGATCTGCGCCTGCACAGACACGTCGAGGGCCGATACCGGTTCGTCGAGGATGAGAAGCTTGGGGCCAAGGGCGAGCGCGCGGGCAATCCCGATGCGCTGGCGCTGGCCACCGGAGAAGCTGTGTGGATAGCGGTTGAGGTAGCGCCGGTCGAGGCCGATCGCGCCCATCAGCGCCTCGACCTTGGCCCTGCGCTCGGCGCTGTTGCCACGATCGTGGATTTCGAGCGGCTCGCTGAGGATATTGCGCACCGTCATGCGCGGCGAAAGCGAAGAAACCGGGTCCTGAAACACCATCTGGATCTTGGTGCGCAGGTCCTGCAGTTCCGAACCCTTGACGGAGAGGACGTCGATGACATCCTTGCCGTCGTTGAAGACGACCGCGCCGCTGTCAGGCGTGATCGCGCGCATGAGGATCTTGCTGACGGTCGTTTTGCCGCAGCCGGATTCGCCGACGAGCCCCAGACATTCGCCACGGCGGATATCGAAGCTGACGTCGTCGACAGCGTGCACGACCGTGGCTTCCTGGCCGCCGAAGAAGCTACGCTTGCGTGTCTTGTAGGTCTTCGAAAGGTTGGCGACGGAAAGGAGCACGCCGGGCGCTTCCTTTTCGACCGGCTTCTTCTTGCCGATCATCGATTCCAGGTTGACCGGAACCTCCCGCAGAGCTTTCAATCGCTCGCCCGGCTTCATGTCGAAATGCGGAACCGCAGCCATCAGGGCCTTGAGATAGGGATGTTGCGGATTGCGGAAGATTGCCTCGACCGGGCCGGCTTCCATGATCTCGCCGTGATAGATCACCACCACTTCATCGGCCATATTGGCGACGACCCCGAGATCGTGGGTGATGAGCAGCATGGCCATGCCAAGCTTGGCCTGCAGGTCGCGCAGCAGTTCGAGAATCTGGGCCTGGATCGTCACGTCGAGCGCGGTGGTCGGCTCGTCGGCAATCAGGAGCGCTGGCTTGCAAATCAGCGCCATGGCGATCATGGCGCGCTGGCGCATGCCGCCCGAAAGCTCGAACGGATACATGTCGTAGGTGCGTTTCGGATTGGAAAAGCCGACGAGGCCAAGCATTTCCTCGGTGCGCTCGCGCGCTTCCTTCTTGTCGGCATTCGTGTGGATCAGCAAAACCTCGCCGATCTGATTACCGACCGTGTGGAGCGGTGAGAGCGACGTCATCGGCTCCTGGAAGATGGTCGCCATACGGCGGCCGCGCAGGTCGCGCATTTCGGCGCTATCACGCGACAGGGAGAGAATATCGGTCGCCTTGCCATCCAGCGGGTCGGTAAACAGGATGCGGCCGCTCGCATGGGCCGGTGCCGGCAGGATGCCCATGATCGACTGGCTGATAACAGATTTGCCGGAGCCGCTTTCGCCAACGAGGGCAGTCACTTTCCCCGGCAGGATGCGGAGATTGGCTTCCTTTACGACGCGCAGTCGGTCGCCGAAAACGGAGAAGGCGACGTCCAGATTCTCAATACGCAACAGATCGGCTGCAGACGCCATACCAACGAAATTCCCCAGTCTTTTGTGTTCCCGTTAAGGCACACTATCGTACCGTAAACGGGGTGTCTAGTTGATGACAGGCATGGGGAAAAGCAGCGCATGGCGTCTATTTTACAAGGCGCTTGATGCGAGGGTTCTCATGTACGGTGCAGCGGCTAAAGCGGCTGCAATGTTCGCGCGTGATTACTGAATGAATTTTTCGATCGGCGTACGTTTTACCTGTTTCTTGTCGCGGTGAAGCATGATGACCTGTTCGGCTTCCGAAAGGCCGTTCTGAACGGATTCGCGGAAGCCCTCGTCGACATGGAGGCCGGATGCCGGCGCCCGCGGTTGCAGCACCGTCACCTTCTGGCGAATGCCGCGCAGCTTTTCCTCGCCGAGCGTGATCCATTCGCCGCCGCAATAACCAGCGAAGGCCTGGCTCGCGACGACCTCGCGGCTGTATTTCTTCGTCAGCACCTGCAGGCGCTGCACCTCGTTCACTGCAGAGCCGAAGGCGGAGAAGGTAAGGCGGTCCTTCAGGCCGACATTGCCGAACATGACGTTGCCGACATGCAGGCCGATGCCGTAGCCGATCTTCGGAAGGCCCTTCGCCTCGCGATCCTTGTTCAGTTCGGCAACCCGCGCCTGCGCATGATGCACTGCTGAAAGCGCTGCCTCGCAGGCGATCTTGGACGGGTCCTTGTGGCGACCGCAGGGATAGACGGCCAGGAAGCCGTCGCCGAGGAAACTCAGGATTTCGCCGCCGTTGCGGTTGAAGGGCGCGGCGATCGCGTCGAAGAACTGGTTGAGCGTATCGATGTAGGCCTGCCTGCCTTCCTTCTCGGCATACATGGTCGATTCGCGCATATCCGCCATGACGAGAGCGGCGCGGATCGTCTCACCATCGCCACGGCKAACCTGGCCGTTCAACACGCGTTTGCCAGCATCCCCGCCGAGATAGGTGGTCAGCATATTGTTGGCGAGCTTGGCAAGCACCGCCATCTTGGCGGCAACCGCCAGATGGTTCTGCATGCGCAGCAGCGCGTCGATCATATCGTCGGAAAAACCGGCCGGGCTATCGGTCGACCAGGAGCCCATCATGCCCTGTACCGAACCGTCGCCGAAGGGTTGCACGAAGGCGAGGTAATCGGTGACCTTTTCCTGCCGGAGATCCTCAAAGATCGGAAATTCGCTCGGGCCGTCAGGCATGATGCGGCGGCGGATATGCTGCAGATTGTTGTCGAGAAGATGGAAATAAGGGCTCTGCAGGAAACGGTCCGGCTTCTGGCCGGCCGGCATGCGGAAGCCCTCGATGGTCACGCCGCTGGAGCGCTTCCAGGTAAAGCTCAGCGCGTCGTAAAGCGGATGCAGCATCGAGAAGGTCAGGTGCACGCGCGCGAGTGGCAGGCCGGCGGCCGCAAGCCGCTCGCAGAAACCGCGCACGATGTTTTCAAGGTCGTCACCGGCCAGCGAAGAATTCGTCAGCCATTCAGCAACACGGTCCAACAAAATGGAGGATACGCTGGATTCGATCGTGCTCATTCTTGGTATTATCCTCATGGCGCACGTCCATCCCGAAAGGCAAAAACAACCCGGACCTGCCCATTCAGAATGAGCAGATCACAAAGAAATCAGGATGTACGAGCGGTATTATCGTGTCAACGATTGCCGATGACCGGCTATGACACCCGCCGGCTTCCGACCTCCTGGAAACGGGCGAGCAATCTTTGCAAAGTGGTTCATTATCATTTGCCAAAATAGGCACGCTGAAAGTGCGAAACAATGGGATTCTGATTTTTTTTGTGCGTCCCGGTTGCCGGGATGGCGGTCCCGAGTCATTTCGGCCACACCCTGTTGAAGAATCCAAGGCGCGGCACGACCAGACACTGCGAGCGGGCTGGGTTTAATTTGCCGCGATCATGCATTAGATCAGCGTTTGGATTCACTTTTTGCAAAAGGCATGGCCTTGGACGCACGCTCTTCCACCTTCGAGACGCTCTCAAAGAAGATTGAGGCCCGCACGGCGCGCGCCGGCATCATCGGTCTTGGTTATGTCGGCCTGCCGCTGGGGATCGCTGTGGCGCGCAGCGGCTTTGCCGTGACCGGCTTCGATATCGATCCGAAGAAGATCGTCGCGCTGGATGCCCGCCGCTCCTATATCGATGCGGTGACGAGCGAGGCGCTGACGGCCGAGATCGATGCGGGGCGGTTCTCCTCGACGACCGATTTCGCCAGCCTTTCGGATTGCGACGTGATCGTCATCTGCGTGCCGACGCCGCTCACCAAACACCGCGATCCCGATCTTTCCTTCGTGGAGGCGACGTCGCGGTCGATCGCCGCCCATCTGCGGCCGGGCCAGCTCATCGTACTGGAATCGACAACCTATCCCGGCACGACCGATGACATCGTGAAGGTCATTCTCGAAGGGACCGGCCTGAAATCCGGCTCCGACTTCTTCGTCGGTTTCTCGCCGGAGCGCGAAGACCCCGGCAATCAGCATTACCACACCGCGACGATCCCGAAGGTCGTTGCAGGCGACGGCACGCAGGCCCTGTCGCTGATGAAATCTTTCTACGGTGCCGTCGTCTCGACCGTCGTTCCGGTCTCCTCCAATGCAACGGCGGAAGCGGTCAAGCTCACCGAAAACATCTTCCGCTCGGTCAATATCGCACTCGTCAATGAGCTGAAGACCGTCTATGCGGCAATGGGCATCGATGTCTGGGAAGTCATCGATGCTGCCAAGACCAAGCCGTTCGGCTATATGCCTTTCTATCCCGGTCCTGGTCTCGGTGGTCACTGCATTCCGATCGACCCTTTCTACCTAACCTGGAAGTCGCGTGAATACGAGTTGCCGACACGCTTCATCGAGCTTGCCGGCGAAATCAATTCGGCGATGCCGCGCTATGTCGTCGGCAAGCTGGCCGAGGCGCTGGATATTCGTGCCGGCAAGGCGCTCAGCCGCTCACGCGTCCTCGTGCTTGGCCTCGCCTACAAGAAAAACGTTGCCGATATCAGGGAAAGCCCGTCGCTGCGCCTGATTGAAATCATCGAGGAGCGCGGCGGCAAGGCGGACTATCATGATCCCTTCGTCGCGGAGATTCCGTCGACCCGTGAATATCAGGCGCTGAAGGGCCGGAACTCCATCGACCTGACGCCGGAAGCCATTGCGGGATACGACGCGGTTCTCATCGCGACCGATCACGACGTGATCGACTATGCGGCTCTTTCGAAGAGCGCCAAACTGATTGTCGATACCCGAAACGTCTTCAGCCGGCTCGGCCTTGCAGCCGATCACGTCATCAAGGCGTAACGAGCACATCGGAAAGCTGCTTGCCGGTGATCTGGCTGGCGGCGACGGCGTAACCGCCGGCAGCGCCATCGATGAAATGCATGTGGTCGCGCGACAGCGGCGTCGGTACGAAGCAGGTCATCAGTGCCGATGATTGGCGGTGCAAGCCGTAACGCGCCACGCCCTTTTCCCGTGCCTGCTTCAATAGCATCTCGATGCGGGCGAAGTGGGCGGCGTCGACGTCGATGGTCATCTTCAACCCGTCGTCGAATTTGCGGAAATCCGAATTGCCCGAGACGTCCTTCTTGTAGCGGCGCGCGTTGAAATGGGCGAAGGTGATGCCGAATTTGTGCAGGAAAACGATCAGGCCGATCTGCAGGAAAATGAGGAACTTTTGCCGCAGGCGTTTGCCCTCCGGCGCCGTAGCATTCACCTCGCGATTGATGCCCTTCATCGAGAAGCCAAGCTCCGGCCCGTCTTCCGGCACGGGATGCCCGCTGCGGTTCTGTTCGGCTGTGATCGAAACGATACCGGCGACAAGGGCCTGAAATTCCAGGCCGGGACCATCCTCGCCGGGTACGGCGATGATCGAGACGATCTCGCCGTTGCGGGCCTCGATCGGGCTCCAGCGACAGGAGAGGCCGCTCAGATCCGGCCGAGTGCCGGGTCCAGCCTTTTCGACGCCGTACCGGCCCATCTTCATGTTCTTCTCGGCCCAGATCGTGCCACCGCCGGAAAACATCGCATAGGTGACGTAAGCACTTGCCGAATAGCGGGCAACGCGCACATCGAGACCTTCCGCGCGGATATCGGCGATCGGCACGATGGCGATACGAAGATCGAGGTCAAGATCCTCCTTCACCCAGACCTGCGTTGCGGCAAGTGCCACGCGCGCTTCCTTCTCAAGCGAAGCGGGCAAGGCGATCAGCGCGCCGTCACCGGCAAAGACGAAGGGATAGTCGCCTTTGCCGACGGCATTCAGCACTGCGGAAATGACGCTGGCGCCGGCCATGTTGACGTCCTTGTAGCGGCCGCCGGAAATCGCTTTCGTCGAGCCGACGATATCGGCCATCGCCAGCACCCACCCTTCGGGCAGCGGCTGGTAATTGCTCTCATCGGTCACGCCTTCGAAGTCGCTGAAGACCGGCACGTTGGCGAAGAATGCGTCGTTGGACATCTCGTTCATGAGGCCGAGTTTATCACAGACCCGTGTTGCCGCTGCAATGGCAATTTGCGTTTCCGGCAATCGACTTACACTGCATCGATATGGTAGCACCACTGACATATTTTATGACGGACAGGACAAGATGAGCCGCCTCGACAGCTTCATTCGCCGATTGACGGCTCAACGCGATATTCTCAATGCCATCATCGATCTGGTGGAAGAGGTGGAGGGGCCGGTGCTCGAATTCGGACTCGGCAACGGCCGCACCTACGACCATCTGCGCGAGCATTTTCCCGATCGCCGCATCATTGCCTTCGATTGGGAAATACGCTCCTATTCCGCCTCCACGCCGCCGGCCGAAAATATGGTGACGGGCAATATCCGCGATACCGGCCAGGCGTTCCTCGGGATCAATGCCGCGCTCGCCCATGCCGATATCGGCACCGGCCATGACGAGATCGATGCCGTGACGCTGACCTGGCTGCCGCAATTGATGGCTGGCGTGCTTACCCATCACGGCATCGCCGTCAGCGGCCTGCCGCTGGAACATCCCGAGCTTTTGCCCCTGCCTCTGCCCGGCGGCATCAAGGAAGGGCGCTATTTTCTCTACCGCCGGAAATTATGAGGCGCAGGAATAGGATGTAGCTGAAAGCGCGGCAAATTTTGCCTCGAAGTCGGCCGCGATTTTGTCCAGCGTCACGCTGCCCAATCGCCGCAGGAGCAGGGCCTGTGCCTCCTTCATCGCATCCTCGATAGCGGCATTCACGGCCTGTTCCACAAGGCATTTCGGTTGATCGTCGGCTGGGCCGATGGCGAAAAGATGCGGCTCGCCTATGGCGTGGTAGACATCGAGCAGGGTGATTTCCGACAACGGACGCACCAGCGTCCAACCCCCGCCATGCCCCTTTTCGGAACGGACATAGCCCTGTTCGCGAAGGCCGGCCATGGTGCGGCGGACGACGACGGGATTGGTGTTCAGCATCTTTGCAATCATTTCGGAGGTCGCCGAACGCTCGTGCCGATCCATGTGGATCAGCACGTGCAGCATGCGTGAAAGGCGGCTGTCATTGCGCATAAGATTCTATTCCCGTCGGTCGAATGGGTCATTATCGCAAGCAGATCGTAACAAGACAAGTAACATGATGCTTGACCGCGCTGTTTCATGTAACTTATGTTGCTTCGTGATTGGGCCAGCGTCAAAGGAGGGTTTCATGTCATTCGAGGTCATCGTCATCGGCGGAAATTTCGCCGGCTTGTCCGCGGCCATGCAGCTTGCCCGGGCGCGCCGTCGCGTTCTGCTTGTCGATGCAGGCGCGCCGCGCAATCGGTTTTCGCAGGCGTCACATGGCTTCCTGGGCCAGGACGGCCAGACGCCGACAGCGATCATGCGGGAGGGAAAACGGCAGCTTTCGCTTTATCCGACCGTCACCATTCGCGACGGGGAGGTTGTTCAGGCGCGTGCCGATGGCGACGAATTCGTCATCGGCATCACGGGTGGTGACGAAGAAAGGGCAGCGCGCATCGTCCTGGCAACCGGCATAAGCGACACGCTGCCTGAAATCCCCGGGCTGCGGGACCGATGGGGGCGCTCCGTGCTGCACTGCCCCTATTGCCACGGTTATGAGGTGAGCGGTGGTAAGCTCGGCGTTCTCGCAAACCATCCGCATTCGGCACATGCGGCCATGCTAATTCCCGACTGGGGAGAGACAACCTATTTCACCCAAGCGCTGTTCGAGCCGGATGAAGGGCAACTCGCAGGGCTGACCGCTCGCGGTGTACGGATCGAGCGCAGCCCTGTCGTGGAATTATTGGGCGACACTCCCAGGCTTGAGGCCGTTCGCCTCGGCGATGGCCGGGTCGTGCCGCTGGACGCTGTGTTCGTCGCTCCGAAAACGGCAATGGCAAGCCCGGTTGCCGAACAACTCGGCTGTGTTTTCGATGACGGTCCGTTCGGCCCGCTCATCCGGACCGGCGATAACAAGGAAACCTCCGTCAAGGGTGTCTTTGCAGCCGGCGATGCGGCAAGCGCCATGCATAACGCCACGCTCGCTTCCGCCTCAGGCGTCCTCGCCGGTGTGCATTGCCATCAATCGCTGGCGATACAGCCCACCCGATAGCTCTGCTTCGGTCTAAGGCAGGAACAGCACGTCATACTGATCGAATCCGCCCGGCAGATCACGGACTTTCATCTCCTTCTCGCCGTCCTCGAAGACCACGAGGCAATCCTCGTAGAAGCCTGCGAGCGTGCGAATGAAGGCCTTTGTGCCCTCCTGGCCGTAAAAGAGCGGCGTGAATTCCATATAGAGAGGCGCGCGGCGGGCAAGCAACGGCAGCATCGAGCGGCAGACAACCGGCTCGTAACCCTCGATATCCATCCAGACGAGTCCGATGGCAGTCTGGTCGATGCCGAGCTCGTCGAGGATGCCGGTCACGGACCGCACCGGAACACTGATCTTCCGGTCGCTGGCGCTCTGGCGGATGGCGCTGCTCTTGCCGTGATTGGCGCTGTTCAAAAAAAAGTCGATCTCGCCTTCACCTTCGCCCGCGGCGCAGTTGACGAGGCGCACCGTGTCGATAAGACCGTTCTGGCGGATATTTTGTTCCAGAAGGCGGAAATTGCGCGGATCTGGCTCGACGCTGATGATCCCGGCAAATGCGCGGGCGAGCGCAAAATAGACTGTCTGTGTGCCGATATTGCCGCCGATCTCCAGCAGCATGCTGCCCGTCTTCAGAAGGCCGCGCTGGCGCAGGATCACGAGCAGCCGGTCGACTGCCTCGCGCTCGAAATGGCCCTTCCGGAAGACCTTGCGGCCGATATAGTCGGTGGGTGAAAAACTCATCAGATGATCGCCGGCATCGATCGTCATGGAGGTGACACGTGGCCCGATATTCTCGATCAGCAGCCGGCGGCCGGTGCGGGTGTCAAAGAAACGCGTGGCCAGCGCATTGCGCGCCTTACGCAAACGGCGCTTCCAATATTTGCCAGTAAGCCATGCATGGCCGGACATTATTGTCTTTCCTTGAGCGGTTCGGCGGCTTTCTCTCTCGGAATGACGTAGACTTTCAAGGGGAGCGCCCGGCCACGCACATTGATTTCGCAGCTTTCGACCGTTTCCAGATCAATGCCGGCGCCTATCGCGACCGGCTCGGAAATGACGATCGCAGCGTTAAGCTCCTTGGCCGCCGTCTCCAGGCGGCTTGCGACATTGACTGTATCGCCGACGGCCGTCAGGCTGCGTACCCGCCCATAGCCCATCGTGCCGACGACTGCCGGGCCGGTGTGGATGCCGATAACGATCTGCAGCGGCAAAGGCAGTTCGTCGGAAAGTTCGGCGGCAAGCTTTTCCACCTCGGCAACAATCGCGGTCGCGGCAGCTACCGCCTGCCGGCAGGCTTCCTCAGGCGTGGTGTTGAGGCCGAAGAGTGCCATGGCGCCGTCGCCGATGAATTTGTCGAGCCGCCCGCCGGCCTGTTCCACCGCCTTGCCGACGATCCCGAAATAGCGGTTGAGCAGGAAGACGACGTCGAAGGGCAGGCGGGTTTCGGTCAGCGTCGTGAAATGGCGCATGTCGCAGAAGAGCACGGCGATCTCGCGTTCGCGACCGGGGCTGGTTTCCTGGCTGTTGGCGGGAAGGGCAGCCTCTGTCTGCGGCACAAGCAGCGGCGCGACGGTCAAGTCCCTATCCGGGCGGAGCTGACAGGCGAGGCGTACGTCGGGTGCCGCATTGATGCGCTTCAGAGTCGTCTGTTCCAGCTTGTCGGGCGGCGGCAGGGTCCAATAATCGCCGAGGATCTGCACGCGGCAGGTGGAACACTGACCCTTGCCGCCGCAGACCGAATAATGTGGCAGGCCGCCAAGCCTGCTTGCCTCCAGCACTGTGAAGCCGCGTGGCACGCGCACGGTCTCGCCGCCGGGATAGTGAACTGCGACCTGGTTCGCCCGCTCTTTCAGTCTGCGGCGCGCTCGTGCCAGGATGACGAGGGCAAGCGCTGCGGAGAAGCTGCCGTAGAGCCCGGCGCGGATCGTCGCGATTTTCTCGCGCGCCTCAGGATCGTTGTAATAGCGGGTATTAATCGTTTCCAGGTAATGTCCGGATTCGGCCTCGATATAAGAGGGATCGGACAGCGTGCGGCCCATCTCGACGAAACCGAGCAGCGCCAGCACGGGCAGGAGGATGGCGATGGCCAGAAGTAGCGATGAGGAATTGTCGTACCAGGGCCGATAGCGCAGCCAGAAATGTATGCCGATACAGCCGTGGATCCAGACGGCAAGCAGGGCGAAAGTCTGGCGTACGCCGTCCTTCGGCGAGTTGATCCAGAGCGTGCGAACGATCGTCTCATAATTATCGGTATAGCTGTAGAGCGCATGGACGATGCGTGTGCCGATGACATGGTCGATGAGCAGCAGAGGAATCAGAAGGCCGAGAACGATCTGTGCCATTTCGTTCTTCGGCATGACGAGGCTGCGACGCATATAGAGCCCACGCAGCACGAGCGTCATGTGGACGAGGACCGAGCCGTAGAAGAGCAGTGTGCCCAGCGGATTGCGCCAGATCACCAGAAACAGCCGGCGCGCATCGTCGGCTGCCGTCAGCGAAACAAGCCCCAACGCATGGTTTGACATATGCAGGATGATGAAGACGAACATCACAAGGCCGGAACCGAGCCTGGCCTTCCTGATCGTGCGCTCCGAAAAAATCCCTGTGGCCCAGACCGTCGTCATCAATTCCTGTTCTTGAAGCTCAAATCGCAAATGCACTAGAGAAGACGAAAAAGGGCGGAATTATCGTCTCGTCTAATCACGATCGCTTCGGTATGTCTGCCTGTATCGTTCAAGGATAGTGACAATAGCGGAAATTTTCGCTTACGGCGCGAGCGCCGATTGGAAACACACTGTCATACGCGGAGTGTCGCGATGCGGATTGCCTTCTACGCGCCGATGAAGTCGCCGCACCATCCGGTGCCCTCAGGTGACCGGTTGATGGCGCGGCTGTTGATCCGGGCGCTGGAAATGGCCGGGCATTCGGTCGAGGTTGTGTCCGAATTCCGCATCCATGCTGGCACGCCGGAAGCGGCGGCCGAAGCGCTGGCGAGGGCCAAAGAGGAGCTTGAGCGGCTTCGACGCAAATGGCGGGAGGAGCCGAAGCCGGAGCTCTGGTTCTGCTATCATCCCTACTACAAGTCCCCCGATCTCTTCGGACCCGCGATCGCGGCGGAATTCACGGTTCCCTACGTTACGGCGGAAGCCTCCTATTCGCGCAAGCGCGACGGAATGGGGTGGGCCTTGCTTCAGAAATCGGTGGGCGAGGCGATCCGCTGTGCGGCGGTCAATATCGCCTTTACCGAACGCGACCGGAAAGGATTGGAAGACGTCTTTCCCGAAGCGCGTATTGCCCGAATAAAGCCGTTCATCGACACAGCGTTTTTCGAGACGGTAACGCCTGCTCCCGATCCGCAACGCTTGGTGAGCGTGGCCATGATGCGGGCCGGTGACAAGATGGAGAGCTACAAGATGCTCGCTGCGGCACTGCGCATGATCGAGGATCGGCCCTGGACGCTCGGCATCATTGGCGACGGTCCGTTAAGGGCTGAGGTGGAGGCGCTGTTTGCGGGTTTTGCCCCCAGTCGTATCGACTGGCTCGGCCAGAGGGAGCCGGAAGAGATAGCCGAACTGCTTTCGAAGAGTGGCATCTATGTGTGGCCAGGCTGCGGCGAAGCCTATGGACTTGCCTATCTCGAAGCGCAGGCGGCGGGTCTTCCTGTCGTGGCGCAGAAGACCGCCGGCGTGCCTGCCGTGGTGGAGGCCGATATGACCGGGCTACTGACGCCTGATGGCGATATGCAAGCCTATGCGCGAGCCATTGCCGTACTGCTGGATGACCGGGCGCGCCGTGACGTCATGGCATCCGCCGCCCGCCGCTTCGTCCTCGACGAGCGTTCGCTTGCTGGCGCGTCGAAAGAACTGGATTTGATCCTACGCAATCATGCAGGAGCAGCATATGATCGATAGCAGTATCCTCGAGCCGTTGTATCGGGAGCTGGAGCGCTGGCGCGACGCCGGCCGCGTGGCAAGGCTCTGGCTGCGGGATGACGATGCAATCGAGCCGACGGCGGCGCTGGAGCGACTGCTCGCCGAGACGAAAAACTACGGCATCCCGATTACGCTTGCGATCATTCCGGCCCTTACCGGCGCACCGCTCGCTCAGCGGCTTGCGGACGAGGCGCATGTCAGTGTCGCGGTTCACGGCTGGGCGCATCACAATTATGCCGGACCTGACGACAAGAAACAGGAACTCGGTGGATCACGGCTGGAAGAGACCATTCTCGGCGAGCTCTATGAAGGCTTCCTGAAGTTGAAGGATCTCTACCCGACACGCTTTCTGACGATGCTGGTTCCGCCCTGGAACAGAATCGACAAGGGTCTCATTCCTAAGCTGTCGGCGCTCGGCTTCGAATCCCTTTCGACCTACGGACGCGTCAAGGGCGAAAGCCCGCTTGCCGTCGTCAACTCTCATGTCGACCTTATGGACTGGCACGGCACCCGTGGCGGGCGGCCGATGGCAGACCTGATCGGCGCACTGGTCGCCGAGCTGCAGGACAGGTTCGAGGGCAGCAGCGAGCCGATCGGCGTGCTCGGGCATCATCTGGTGCATGATGCGGCCGCCTGGGATTTCCTTGCCGAACTCTTTGAGGCGACCGCAGGCCACCCCGCTGTGGAATGGGTTTCAGCAGGCACGTTGGTGAAGGATCAGATGTCGACGACCTGATTGTCGCGGGCGGCAAAGGCACCGGCAAAGGCGGCCTGCGCCTCGCTTTCCATGACGGCAAGCTGTTCATCGGTGCGCGACGGCGCATGATGGAACAAGGCGAAGCGCTTTGCGCCTGCCATCTTCGCAAGTTCAGTGCCGTGCTGCCACGTAGAGTGGCCGAAACCCTTGAAGCGCTGCATCTCGTCTTCGTTATAGGTGCAGTCGTAGACGACGAGATCGGCGTCCTTCATCATCTCAAGCGCCACCGGATCATGCGTGCCCGGAATGTGCTCGATGTCGTAGATCAGCGCCACGATGCGGCCCTTCCAGTGGATGCGATAACCGATCGCACCGCCCGGATGGTTCAGCATGTATGTCTGCATTTCGACGCCTTCATGCGGGGTCAGCGTCTGGCCCGCATGGAAATCGCGGAAATTCATCGTCGCCTGACAGATATCGGTCTTTACCGGAAACCAGGGCGGGCTGATGAACTGCTCGACCATCTCGCGCGTGCTCATCTTGCCGTCCAGATGGCCGGACCAGATGTTGACGTTGATCGACGGGTAGTAGATCGCCTTGAAAAAGGGCAGGCCGATGATGTGGTCGTAATGGCAGTGACTGAAGAAGAGGTCGACATCATGGACCTCATCCGCAAGAAGCGAAAGGCCAGCCTCGCGCAGTCCCGAGCCTGCGTCGAAGATCATCCGGTGCTCGCCGCAGCGAATTTCTATGCAGGAGGTGTTGCCTCCATATCGGTCGAATTCCGGGCCTGACACGGGAATGCTTCCCCGAACGCCCCAAAATTTTACCTGAAACAGATCGTTACTCATTTTCCTTCAAACCAGCTTTCCCGCTTCGTCATCGTAGTCACCATCGATCCCGATGCGAAGCTGCAGAATTCCACGGGTTTGCCTATATCCCCTCGCACTCTTCTAACGGCTAGCCGAAGAAGAAGTAGATTTTCCTAAGCAATCGGCTTTTGGCTCAGAATGCAAGCCGGTATGGTTCGTTTTCTGTAAACGTTCCGGCGTATGCGAGGTCGCGACATTTCCCGCGGGATCATGCGACTTAAATGGTTGCGCGCGACCGAAAATGCAAATCCCCTGCTTTTGGCGGTGCTGAAGCCGCGGAACGGCCTGAAAAATGCGTCGAAGTTGGACAGCGGCAAAGCGCGGCGGCGTGAAGGCTGCGTGTCTTAGTAGTGGACCCCGGCACGAGACGCCAACGTCCGCTTCTGCAGAAGATATTGTCATAAAACTGAAATAGATCTGTCGCAGAGCTGTCATCCGGAGTGCCTAAATGTCGCCATACTTTCTTTAAAGCGACATTTGGTCTGCCCATGAACGCCCCCTCAATTCGATCGTCCTCTGCCGTTGCCGCGGCGGGCCTGGAATTGAGCTACGGGCGAACGCAGATCCTCAAAGGCATTGATTTTTCTCTGGAAAAGGGCAAGACGCTGGCGTTGCTCGGCCCTTCGGGCTGCGGCAAAACCACGCTTCTTAGGCTGGTTGCAGGCCTGCTTGCGCCGACCAAGGGGGCTGTTTCGATTGCCGGTACCATCGTTGCCGATGATACGACCGGCGCCTTCGTTCCCCCGGAGAGGCGCGGGCTCGGCATGGTCTTCCAGGACTATGCGCTCTGGCCGCATCTAACGGTCGGCGGCAATGTCTCCTTTCCGCTTGAAATGCGCGGCGTCGGCAAGGCGGAGCGCCATACCCGGACGATGCGCGCCCTTGAGCGCGTCGGCCTTTCGGCCTATGCCGACCGGCGGCCAAGCGATCTCTCCGGCGGCCAGCAGCAGCGCGTGGCGATTGCGCGCGCCATCGTCGCCGAGCCGCAGCTTATCCTTTTCGATGAACCGCTTTCCAACCTCGACCGCGAACTGCGCGAAAACATGGTGGGCGAGCTCGCCGAGCTCATCTCCACACTCTGCCTGACGGCGATCTATGTGACGCACGACCATAGCGAGGCGCTGACGCTGGCTGATGAGGTCGCGGTCATGCGCTCCGGCCTTATCGAGCAGCTTGCCTCGCCTGACGACCTGATCGAGCGGCCGGCCACACCCGAGGTTGCCGACTTCCTGCGGCTTGGCTGCCTCGCCGATATCGCGCGGCGCGGACGCGCCTGGTACTTCAAGGACAGCGACATCGTGCTGACCGAAGCCGAAGGAGTTGCCGGCGACGGCGCTCGCGTGCTGATCCCGGTCGCCTGCATCTCGGCCGGTGAAGCCTCTCCCGATCGACTAGCCGCCACCGTGCTGCGTTCGCAGTTCCGCGGCGATGGGCATCTGGCAAGCGTTTCGCTCTCCGGTCTGCCCGGCTTGGAATTGCAGGTTCTGAGCCGCGCCAAGCTGCGTGCCGGCGAGACGGTCGGCCTTTCGATCGACTCAGCGCAAATCCGTTGGTTTCAGCAGAAAATACACCAATCCATAGAGGAGAAACTGGAACATGTTTAAGTCATTGAAGAGCATCACTTTTGGCGTCGTCGTCGCCGCCCTGATGGCCGGTGTCGCCCATGCCGACGTCACCGTTTATACCGCCGGCCCGCAGAGCCTCATCGACAAGCTGTCGGCCGGCTTCACCAAGCAGACAGGCGTCAAGGTCAATGTTTTCCAGGCAACGACCGGCAAGGTCATGGCCCGTATCGAAGCCGAAGCCGCAAACCCCGTTGTCGACGTCGTCATCTCGGCTTCCTGGGATACGGCCAACGACTTTGCCAAGCGCGGCTGGCTCGTCAACTATTCGAGCCCGAACGCAGCCAAGGTTCCGGATTTCCTGAAGTCCGAGGGCGCCGTTGCACAGGGCATCTCGGCTCTCGGCATCGTCTGGAACTCCAAGAGCGGCACGCCGAAGCCGTCCGAATGGGCCGACCTGACGAAGCCGGAATACAAGGACCTCGTCAATATTCCGGATCCGGCGCAGTCCGGTTCATCCTTCGAACTGACCGCTGCTCTCGGCGGCCAGGACGACTGGAAGCTCTTCAAGGCTCTGCAGGCAAACGGCGCCATCATCGCCGGCGCAAATGCTGACGCCCTGAACCCGGTTCTGCAGGGTGCCAAGGCCGTCGTATTCGGCGCTGTCGACTACATTGCTCTCGCTGCCCAGAAGAAGGGCGAGAGCATCGAAGTCGTGTTCCCGAAGTCCGGTACCGTCATCGCGCCGCGCCCGGCCATGATCATGAAGTCGTCCAAGAACCAGGAAGACGCCAAGAAGTTCATCGACTACATGCTCTCTGACGAAGGTCAGGCCCTGGTTGCCGGCGAAATGCTGATGCCGTCGCGCACCGACGTTGCCGCCAGCCGTCCGCTGATCAGCGACCTGACGCTTCTGAAATACGACACGGCTGCTGTTTACGGCAAGCGTAAGGAAACGCTGAAGACCTTCGCCGATCTCTACGGCGCCAAGTAAGGTCCAGACAATGCGAGGAAACGGCATCGGCGGCACGGCTCCGGCCGCCTGGCTGGCAACGGCAGGTCTCATTGTCGTCGTTGCCGTTCCCTTCATCGCAGTGGTACTGCAGGGCATCTTCCCCGAACTCGGACAGGGCTCGTTTGCAAGCCCTTTCTCCTCGCTCTATGCGACGCTCGCCGACAGTTCGCTCATCCGCATGGGCGGCAACACCATCCTGCTCGGCGCTTGCGTGGTGTTTGCTTCGGCGCTCGTCGCTGTGCCGCTCGGCGTCTTCCGGGCCCTCTACAGAATTCCCTTTGCGCCTGTCTGGGACGTGCTGCTGCTCGTGCCCTTCATGATCCCGCCTTATATCGCCACGCTCGGCTGGATCATGACCCTGCAGCCGCGCGGTTATCTGCAGCAGCTTGCCGGTTTCAATCTGGCACCCTTCCTGTTTTCGATCTTCGGCATGACGCTGGTCATGGCCTTCAACACCTTCCCGGTCGTCTATTTCGCGGTGTCGCGCACGGTCGAGGCCGTCGGCGCACGTTATGCCGATGTCGGCCGCGTCTTCGGCGCGTCGCCGGCACGCGCCTTCTGGCGTATCACGTTGCCACTGTCTGCGCCTGGCCTCACGGCGAGCCTCATGCTGGTCTTTGCCGCTGCGATCGAGGAATATGGCACGCCTGCAGCGCTCGGTCGCCGCGCCGGTTTCCAGGTGCTGGTCACCGGCATCGACCTTCGTGTCACCGACTGGCCGATCGATCTGCCGGGTGCAGCGATCCTGTCGCTGGTGCTGGTCGCCATGTCGCTCGTCACCTTCCTCTTGCAGCGCTGGATTCTGGCACGGCGCTCCTACCAGACGGTCGGCGGCAAACCGACGGCAAAGGACAAGCGCCCGCTTGGCACGCTGAAGCTACCCGTCATGATTGCCTTTAGCGTCGTGGCGTTTCTCGCGACCGGCGTACCGCTGCTGGCAATCCTTGCGACCGCGCTAGCGCGAACGATCTCCGGCGGCCTTGCTCTCGACAATGTCAGCCTCGACAATTTCATGGCGGTCTTCGGTAATAGCGCTGGCGCCGTGACGGCGCTGATCAACAGTTTCTCGCTGGGTATCGGCACGGCGCTGATCACGGGACTGATCGGCGTTACGGCCGCCTATACTGTCGTTAAGACGAAAATCTCCGGCGGAATGGCCATCGATGTCATGACAATCCTGCCAAATGCGCTGCCAGGTATCGTCGTAGCCGTTGGTCTCATCCTCGCCTGGAACATGCCGGGCCTGCCGTTTACGCCCTACAATACCGGCCTCATCCTGCTGCTTGCCTATTGCTGCATCCTGCTGCCGCAGCCGGTGCGCTACACGACGGCGGCCTTCCAGCAGATCGGCGACAATCTGGAGGCGGCT
The DNA here is from genome assembly GCF_056398305.1 of Rhizobium sp. 01T444. NCBI lineage: Bacteria > Pseudomonadati > Pseudomonadota > Alphaproteobacteria > Hyphomicrobiales > Rhizobiaceae > Rhizobium > Rhizobium sp. 01T444. The sequence continues at coordinate 41,164 of NZ_JBFTPD010000007.1, read as the reverse complement.
GCCCGCGTCTGTGGCGCGAGCGGCATCACGGCCTTCCGGCGTATCCTTCTGCCGCTCGTCTTTCCAAGCCTTGCCTCTTCGATGCTGCTGGTCTTTGCGCTGGCCTCGCGCGAACTCGTTGCCTCGGTCGTCGTCGCACCTGTCGGCATGCAGACGATCGCGACCTTCATCTGGCGGCAGTTCGAACAGGGTTCGATCGGCCTCGGCATGGCCATGGCTTTCATCGCCATCTGTATCACGACGTTGTTGCCGCTGATCTTCATGGGGCTGATGCGACGTGACAATATGGTTGTCGATTGAGGCGTGCTCAAAATTGAGATGTTCTTGTTTCTCGCGGAAATTGCTGAGATAATTTCCTTGGGCAACCTTTGGAGTGAACATGGCTCCAGTCACGGAGATCCTTATAGGCCTCGCGGTCGTTTCCATCCTGATCGTCGCATTTGCCGTATTCTCGTCTTGGAACCCTATCTGGTGGGCGCGCCTTCGTTTTCCACGGCGTTCTGTTCGTAGCCAAGCCGAGGGCGGACTCGAAATGAGTTTTGATTTCGCTGATGGAGATGATGGCGGTGGCGACGGAGGAGGCGATTAAGCTCAGAGCGACGTCGTAATCCCACCGTCGACCATCAGCATATGACCATTGACGAAGGACGACGCGTCCGATGCCAGGAAGACAGCCGCACCCACCAACTCCTTGACATCGCCCCAGCGGCCGGCCGGCGTGCGGGCCTCAAGCCATGCGGAAAATTTCGGATCATCGACAAGCGCCTGGTTGAGCGGCGTCTTGAAATAACCGGGTGCAATGGCATTGACCTGCAAACCGTGTTTTGCCCAGTCCGTTGCCATACCACGGGTGAGATTGCGCACAGCGCCCTTAGTCGCCGTATAGGGCGCGATATTTGGGCGGGCGAGTTCAGCCTGTACCGAGGCGATGTTGATGATCTTGCCGCGGCCGCGGCCGATCATCGCCCGCGCGACCGGCTGACTGACATAGAAGATGCTGGAAACGTTGGTGCGGAAAAGTTCGTCCCACTTTTCGACCGGGAAGTCCTCCAGCGGCGTGCGAAACTGCATGCCGGCATTGTTGACGAGAATATCGATCGGGCCGATTTCCGCTTCGATATAGTCGATCGCCGAACGGCAGGCCTCGGCATCGGTTACATCGAAGGCAGCGCTGACGGCATGGCCTTTGTTTTCACGGATCGCTTTGGCTGCCGCTTCCGCTTTCTGGGCATTGCGCCCGTTGATGATGACTGAGGCCCCGTGCTCGGCAAGCCCGAGCGCCAGCGCATGGCCGATGCCCTGGCTGGAGCCTGTCACGAGCGCTCGGCGGCCGGAAAGATCGAAGAGGGGAAAGGTCACGGGATCACTCCTGAAATCACCATCCCTGCATAGCCGGTTTTACCGACTGAGTGCAAAGGTGATCAGTTCGTCCCTAGACGCTTGATATTACCAACGAGTTCCGTGGCGAGCCGCAATGACGCGGCAGTCGCCATGACCATCTGCGGCAGCACCAGCCATTCGAGCGTCCAGGCGGCGCCCGATCGCTCCTGTTCATGGACGAGCGAGTGGTGGATCGCTGAAAGCTGCGTGGCGTTGAACCGGGCAAGCGCGACCAATGTTTCGGCGGCGACCGGATTCTGCTTGTGGGCCATGGCCGAGGATGTGCCGCCGCCCGCAAGCTCGATCTCGCCTCCGGCTTCGGCGAGCAGCGCCACGTCCTGTCCGAATTTGCCAAGGCTGCCCGAAATCAATGAGTAGAGATTGGCGAGATCGGCAAGGCGGCTCCGCCGGCTCTGCCACTGCGGCTCGTCGGTCAGCCCCAGTTCCAGTGCCAGCGAGGCGCGCACGGCGGATGCCTCGGGTCCGAGTTTTTCGAGCGTGCCGGCAGCACCGCCGAACTGAACGGGGAAGGTCTGCTCCGTCAGCCGGTCTCGATAGGTCTCCAACGGCAGCCGCCAGGCGGCTATGCGATCGGCAGCGGTGATAGGGATCGCGGCCTGCATGCGCGTATGGCCCATCAGGCGGTTGTTGCCGAGTTGGCGCTCGAGTGCGGCAAGTCCCGTGACTACCGAATGCAGGCGTGCGCCAAAGAGGAAGCTCACAGATTTCAGCCGCAGCATGAGGCTGGTGTCGATGACATCTTGGCTGGTCGCCCCAAAATGGACGTGCTTTGCAACCTCTTCCCCTGCTGCTTCCCGAAGCTGCCGAACCAGATCGGGAATGACGACGCCATCTCGGGCGGTCGCGGCTTTTAGGCTTTCCATGTCGGGGGTGAAACCTGCACAGGTCTGGCCAATCTCCCGTGCGGCTTCAGCCGGAATGACGCCGTGTGTGGCCTCGGCACGAGCAAGCGCTGCCTCGAAAGACAGCATTGACCGGATATCCGCCTCGGCGGAAAAATACGGGGCTATTTCACTGTCGCTGAGCAGGCCGGAGAGGAAGGGATGATCGAAAGGGGAAGTGGTCATTCGGAGTCTCGTTTCATAACCGCCCGTCTGGCCTGTCGCGCCATCAAGCTCAGGACAAGTTAGGGCAGCACGAGGCTACTTGCCCGGCACATTGTGGACAAGTAGCGTCAGCGTGCGGGTCAGATGTCGAGAAACACCGTTTCCTTCGGCCCCTGAAGATAGATGTCGAAGGTCAGGTTCGCACCGTCGCGGGTGGCGATCAGCGTGGGCACACGATCACGGTGCTCGATGCGCGCCAGGATCGGATCGGCGGCGTTGGCTTCCCGCTCTTCCGGGAAATACATCCGTGTGTGCAGGCCGATATTGATGCCGCGGGCAACGATCCAGAAGGTGATGTGCGGCGCCATCTTGCGCCCGTCCTTGAACGGCACCTTGCCGGGCTTGATGGTCTCAAAGCTGTAGACACCGTCTTCTGCGCGGGTGGGGCAGCGGCCCCAGCCGGTGAAGTTCGGATCGGCTGTGCCGCGCATTTCCGAGGGACTGTTATAGAGGCCGGCACTGTCGGCCTGCCAGATCTCGATCACAGCGTCGCGCACCAGCGCGCCGGCGCCGTCGAAGATGTGGCCACTGATGGTGATGCGCTCGCCGAGCGTCTTGTCATTGACCATCTGAATACCGAGGTCGGTATCATAGACGCCGGCGATGTCGCAGAAATTCGGCGTCAGGCCGATATGCACATAGGGGCCGGCGGTCTGGGATGGGGTTTCCTTGAGGTAGCCGAGTTCCTGCATGTCAGTTCCCCTCCGGCTTGTTTTCGAACATGGTCGAGCGACGACCGCGCAACACGATATCGAACTTATAGGCGCGGCTGTCCATCGGGATCGTATTGCCCCAATCGAGCGGCGCGATAAGCTGCTCGATCGCCGCCTTGTCCGGGATAGAGCCGACGATCGGACATTTCCAGATCATCGGATCGCCCTCAAAATACATCTGCGTGATCAGGCGCTGCGAGAAACCGTGGCCGAAGATCGAAAAGTGGATATGGGCCGGGCGCCAGTCGTTGACGCCGTTCGGCCAGGGATAGGCGCCGGGCCGCACGGTGCGGAAGAAATACCGGCCTTCCTCATCGGTGATGAAGCGGCCGCAGCCGCCGAAATTCGGGTCGATGGCGGCGAGATAGGTTTCCTTCTTGTGGCGGTAGCGACCGCCGGCATTGGCCTGCCAGAATTCCACGAGAACGCCAGCCTGCGGCCGGCCGCGCTCGTCGAGCACCCGGCCGTGCACGATGATGCGCTCGCCGATGGCGCTCTCGCCGGGCCGGGCGAAATTATGGATCAAGTCGTTATCCATCTCGCCAATCATCGAATGGCCGAAGACCGGGCCGGTGATTTCCGAGATCGTTCCGTCGAGCGATAGCAGCGCGCGCTGGGGCGAGCGCAGGAGCGAGGTCTTGTAGCCTGGCGCATAGGCCGGCGGGTGCCAGGCGCGGTCACGAGCGAAAAAGGCCCCGGTTTCTGGCTTGCGGTTCGGTAAGTCGGACATTCTCTCCCCCTCAGGCCGCCTTGCCAGCGTCCATCTGCTCGAAAACCTGCTTTGCGATCTTGATCGCATGATTGGCCGCCGGCACACCGGCATAGATTGCCACATGCAGCAGCGCCTCGCGAATATCCTCCCGCGAGGCGCCGGTATTGGCGGTGGCGCGCACATGCATTGCCACCTCGTCATCCTGACCGAGCGCGGCAAGCAGGGCGATTGTGATCATCGAGCGCTCGCGTTTCGTCAGCTCCGGCCGGGACCAGACATGGCCCCAGGCAGCCTCGGTGATCAGCTCCTGGAACGGCCTGTCGAATTCGGTTGAGGCCGCCTGCGCGCGGTCAACATGAGCATCGCCGAGAACGGAGCGGCGGGTTACCATGCCCTGGTGATAGCGTTCGGACGCGGTGTCGCTCATGGGCTCTTTTCTCCAATGGATGAGAGGAAGGCGCGGATGATCGCCGTCAGGGCTTCCGGCTGCTCTACAGGCGGAATATGGGCGCAATCCTTGATGACTTCATAGCGCGCGTCAGGGATCAGTTTTGCCGTTGAGAGCACCAGATCCGGCGGCGTCGAGCCGTCCTGATCACCGACCACGCAGATGGTCGGCACTTTGATCTTGCGCGCGGCTTCGGTGAAATCGGCGTCGCGGATCGCCGCGCAGGTGGCGACATAACCTTCTACCGGCTGGCGGATCAGCATGTTGCAGTAGCCGGCATAGGCGATGTTTTCCGGTCGGCGGAAGGCTGGTGTGAACCAGCGCTCCATCACCACGTCGACAATGCTGGCGATGCCATTCTTCTCGACGGCGGCGATGCGGTTGTTCCAGCTTTCGACCGTGCCAATCTTGTGGGCTGTGTCGCAGAGAATCAGCGCCTTCACCAGATCCGGACGGCGCTGGTAGAGCGATTGGGCGATAAGGCCCCCGACCGAGAGACCACAGATGACCGCATCCTTGACCGAGAGAAGGTCGAGCAGGCCGGCAAGGTCGGTGGCATGATCCTCCATGGCGTAGGGCACCTGTCCGACATCGGAGAGGCCGTGGCCGCGTATGTCATAGAGAATGATGGCGAAGTCGCCGGCAAGACGGACGATCACATCCCGCCAGATTCGGAAATCCGTGCCGAGCGAATTGGCAAAGACGATAACCGGCCTGTCAGCTGGAGCCCCGATGAGCTGGTAGTGGATCGTTACATCGTTGATACTGGCAAACTGCACTTTAAATCTCCTCCACACCCAATTTGGTGAGTTGATCCGGTTAAGTAAAATGATATTTTCCAGCTTTCCAATAACTCACGGGTTATGAAGGCGATGATCGATAGCCGCATCAAGTTTCGCCATCTGCAGGCCTTTGTCGAGGTGGCGCGGCAGAAAAGCGTGATGAAGGCGGCCGAGCTTTTGCATGTCAGCCAGCCGGCGGTAACCAAGACGATCCGTGAGCTGGAACAGGCGCTCGGTGTCGGCGTCTTCGAGCGTGATGGGCGTGGCATCCGGATCACACGCTACGGCGAGGTCTTCCTGCGCCATGCGGGTGCTGCGCTGACGGCGCTGCGGCAGGGGCTTGATTCCGTCTCGCAGGAGCAGTTCGGCGATGCTCCGCCGATCCGTATCGGCGCGCTGCCAACGGTCTCGACGCGCATCATGCCACGGGCGATGGACCTGTTTCTGAAGGAAAATACCTGGAGCCGGGTGAAGATCGTAACCGGCGATAATGCCGTGCTTTTGGAGCAACTGCGCATAGGCGATCTCGACCTCGTCGTCGGGCGTCTGGCGGGAGCGGAAAGGATGGCCGGCTTTTCCTTCGAGCATCTTTATTCCGAACAGGTCGTCTTTGCCGTGCGCGCCGGCCATCCGCTGCTTGCCTCCGGCAAATCGCTCTTCGCTGATCTCGGCCGCTATACGCTTCTGATGCCGACCCGCGGTTCGATTATCCGGCCGGTGGTTGAGAATTTTCTGATTGCCAATGGCGTCGCCAGTCTGCCAAGCCAGATCGAAACGGTTTCCGATGCCTTTGGCCGCGCTTTCGTACGCGACAGCGACGCGATCTGGATTATTTCCAATGGTGTAGTCGCACGCGATATTGCCGATGGCGTGCTGGCCGCCCTGCCGGTCGATACCAGCGAGACGAAGGGGCCGGTCGGACTGACGGTGCGTACGGATTCCATTCCTTCGCTGCCGCTGTCGATCCTCACGCAGACGATCCGCGAGGCGGCGCTGGAAGTTTCTGGCCAGCCCGCACCTGCGCACTAACCTTCAAGACAGCAGCCACCTTTGTTCGTAGACTTGTTGCCCCTGGCTATCCAAGGAGGCGGCAGTAATGAAAACAGGCTTCATCGGTCTCGGCGTGATGGGCACGCCGATGGCGCTTAATCTCGCGCGGGCAGGCCGCGACCTCATCGTCTGGAACCGTTCGCCGGAAAGTGTGGAAAGGTTGCGGGCGGCCGGCGCCGAGGTGGCTGCCGATGTGGATGCGGTGTTCGGCAAGGCCAGCACCGTTATCCTGATGCTGGCGACAGAGGTGGTGATTGACACGGTTCTCGGGCGTGGCACGCCTGATTTTGCCGCACGCGTCGCGGGGCATGTCATCATCCATATGGGAACGACGGCGCCGGCCTATTCGAAAGCGCTAGAAGCGGATATCCGCGCAGCCGGCGGCCGGTATGTCGAGGCGCCCGTTTCGGGTTCGCGCCGGCCGGCGGAGGAGGGCGAGCTTGTGGCCATGCTTGCCGGAGGGGCTGACGTGATCGAGGAGGTCCGTTCGCTGCTGACGCCCATGTGCCGCGAGATGGTCGTCTGCGGCGCAGTGCCGAATGCGCTGTTGATGAAGCTCGCCGTCAACATCTTTCTCATCACGTCGGTCACGGGCTTGGCGGAGGCGGCTCATTTTGCCGGCAGGCAGGGGCTGGATATGGGGATTTTCAGGGCCGTCGTCGATGCCGGCCAGATGGCGAGCGGAATATCACGCATCAAGAGTGGCAAGCTGGTGGAGCGGGATTTCTCAGTGCAGGCGGCGATCTTTGACGTGTTGAGGAACAACAGGCTGGTCGCCGAAGCGGCGCGGCAGGCGGGCATCGCCTCGCCGCTGCTCGATGCCTGCCATACGCTCTATGCCGAAACCGAAAGCCTGGGTTTCGGGCGCGAGGATATGGCGGCCGTCATTCGCGCCCTTGAAGCGCGAACCGAGGAAATCAGCCTGCCTTTCGGGGATTGACGCCACACCGCTCTGGCATTTGGCGTCATGCTGACGCAATCTTGCCTGTGCAGAGAGCAGCTTTTGAAGTTGGACGGTTAAATGCGCGTCTTGCTGGCGGAAGATGAACCGGAAATGGCCGCCGTGCTCGTGGCGGCGCTCCGCAACAACAATATCATCACGGACCACGTTTCTACCATCGAGGCGGCCGAGGAGGCCGTGCGGCTGAACAGCTATGATGCCCTGCTGCTTGACCGCAGCCTGCCTGACGGCGACGGGCTGGAGCTGATCGCCGACGCGCGCCGTATCCAGCCGGCTGTCCCGGTTATCATGCTGACGGCGCGCGGCGATCTGAAGGACCGGATAGAAGGCCTCGATCTCGGTGCCGACGACTATCTCGCCAAACCCTTTGCGGTCGAGGAGTTGATGGCGCGTTTGCGGGCCATTCTGCGCCGTCCGGGTAATATCGAGATCGAGAGCTTGTGCCTTGGCCGGCTGCATTTCAACCTGCGCAACCGCGAGGCGCGTGTCGGCGAGATGGCGCTCGAACTGCCTCGCCGCGAATTGCTGGTGCTGGAAGCGCTGATGCGTCGGGCCGGCCGCACGGTTGAGCGCTCCAGCCTCGAGGAAGCGGTCTACGGCATGGACGACGAGATCCAGTCCAATGCCCTCGACGCGCATGTTTCGCGCGTGCGCCGCAAGCTCGATGCGGCGTGCGCGGGGGTCGAGATCCATACGATCCGCGGCGTCGGTTATCTGATCCGGCAGGCCCGGCCATGAAGAAGATGAAGTTCTATTCGCTGAAATGGAGGCTGATCCGCCGGCTGGTGGCGCTGCAGGCAGCGACCCTGGTGCTGATTGCGATCGCCTTTGCCTTCGTCTTCTGGATTTCGGGCATGAGTGGCATCTTCGCACCCGATGAACATGCAATCGATGCGGTCACGGAATCGATTGCCTGGCATGCCGACGGTTCGATGCGTATCACCAACACCGACGATCTGGGCTATCAGCGCGACAAGGCGGCCGACTTCTGGTTTCTGGTGCGCGATCAGCAGGGACGCATGGTCAGCGAAGGCAATGTGCCGGCGCAATATCTCGCCATCGCCGCGTCGGGTACCGATATCGCCGAAGCCCGTTTCAATGGGGACGAGGACAATCCCGCGACGATTGCCGCGCGCCTGCAGAAAATAAAGACGGATCACGGCGATCTGCTCGTCATCGTCGGCCGACAGGGCAGCCTTTCGGCCGGCAAACTTCTGGTCGTCTTCATGGCAATCGCTTCAGGTATCGTGCTGCCGGTCATTTTGCTGACGGGCCTGATCACACTGGCGGTCACACCCTTCGTGGCGCGCGGTATCCACCGCGGATTGAGCGAAGTGGCACAGGCAGCACAGGGCATTGACGGGACGACACGCGGCTACCGGCTGCCGCTCGAGAACGTGCCGGAGGAAGTCGCGCCGCTGGTGATCGCCATGAACGAGACGCTGCAGCGTCTCGACGACGACCACAACAAGCAGCGCCGCTTCATGTTGGCCGCTGCCCATGAGCTGCGCACGCCGATCGCCATCTTGCAAAACCGGCTGGAAACCATGCCGCCGACGGAGGCGACCAACCGGCTGCTGGAAGATGTCGCCCGTCTTTCGACGCTAGCCCAGCAGCTGCTCGACCTGCAGCGGCTTAATCAGGAGCCGGTACTGGATTGCTCCATCGACCTTGCGACCGTTGCGCGGCGGCAGGCCGCCGAGCTTGCACCGCTGATCATTGCCGCCGGCTATCAGGCGAATTTCGAGTTGCGTTCGATGCCGGAGCGCATCCTCGGCGATGAGACGGCGCTGGAACGGGCGATTGCCAATCTGGTGCAGAACGCCATCCAGCATGGCGGCAGGAGCGGTACGATCACGATTGCGGTCGAGCGCCCTGCACAGATTTCCGTCAGCGATGAAGGCCCTGGTATCGCGCCTGAGGACCAGGAGCGGATCTTCGAGCCCTTCCAGCGTGCGAACGGTCGCAGCCAGGGCATCGGGCTTGGCCTCCATCTCGTGCGCGAGATCGTCAAGCTGCACCACGGGCGCGTATGGGTGTCGAATGCGGAGAGCGGTGGGGCAAGCTTCAACATGAGCTTCGAGCCGACGGTCCAGACCGCATGAATCTTTCCGATGGCGCGGGTGCACGTCATGTTCGCATCATTTGAAAGGGGAATACCGTAGACGGACATTCGATGCTGGAGACCCGCATGCAACAGCCGCCGCTGGCCGCCTTCTTTAGCGCGCTTCTCGCCGAGCCCAGGAAAATCGGCGCGATCGTGCCCTCGGGAGGGCGGCTGGCGCGGCTGATGACCAGCGAAATTGAGCCTTCCGCAGGCAAGGTGCTGGAGCTCGGTCCCGGCACAGGGGTTTTCACGGAGGCGCTTCTGAAACGCGGCCTGCCGGCGCGAGACCTCACGCTGGTAGAACTCGAAACCCGCTTCATCGCTCCGCTGCAACAACGGTTTCCTGACGTAACGATACTCCAGCGCGATGCGCGCGAGCTTGCCGCCTGCAAGGCGGAGCTTGGACCGCAGGCGGCAATCGTCAGCGGATTGCCCTTTCGCAATATGCCCTCGGAAATCATCCGCGCCATTGTCGGCGGCAGCTTTGGCCTGCTGGAACATGGCGGCGCATTCTACCAGTTCACCTACGGCCATGCCTGCTCTGTACCGGCAGACGTGCTCGATGACTTCGGGCTGCGGGCAGAGAGGCTCGGCCGGGTGCGCCTGAATATCCCGCCCGCCAGCGTCTTTCGCATTTCGCGCCGGCCGGAGTGACGATATGACCTTGCCGAACTTCGTGACCTTTATCCTTGCAACAGGCCTCTGCGGCGTGATGCTTGTCGCGATGCTGGAAAAACTGGTTCCGGTCGTCCCGTCCGTCGGCATCTACCTGTTCTTCGGGCTGACGGCAGGCTCGGAATTTTCGGCTGTGATCCCGCTGGTCATCATCTCCGCCTTCGGTTCGATGGCCGGGTCGCTTTGCTGGTACTATCTGGCGCGCTTCTCCGGTGCCTCTCCGGGCCTTCGGTCGTTGTCGGCATGGCTTGGGCGCTTCACGGTAGCACGCAGAGCCTCGGGCTGGTACGCGGAAAGCATGACGCGCATGGCGCTGGTGCAGCTCGTGCCGGCCGCACGGGTCTATTCGGGCCTTGCTTCGTCGGTGGTCTCGATCGATGCCATCCGTTTTGCGGTTGCCACATTCATCGGCTGTCTCATCTGGAACGGCGCGCTGATTTCGGCCGGCTGGATGGTCCGGCATTTCTAAAGCGTTGCGCGACATGCGTTAGCGCAGCACGGTACGCAGCGCGGCCTGGGTTTCCTTCAGGAGCGGCAGGTAGCGGGCGACCATCTCAGCCGCCGGCACATGGGCGGCCGGCGCGCCGATATTGATGGCGGCGACCGTCTGGCCGCGATCGTTCTCGACAGGCACGGCGATGGAGCAGAGGCCGAGCTCCAGCTCCTGATCGATGAGGGCATAACCCTCGGCGCGGACCTTCCGGAATTCGGCCATCAATTCCCCGGGATCGGTCTTCGTGTTCGGGGTGTTCGCTTTCAGCTCGCTCCTGGAAAGCACAGCCCGGGCTTCGGCCTCCGGTAGGGCTGCAAGCAAGACACGACCCATCGAAGCACAATAGGCGGGAAGGCGGCTGCCAGGAGTGAGGTTGATCGACATGACACGGCGCTGCGAGGCGCGGGCGACATAGACGATGTCAGTGCCGTCGAGCACTGATGCGGATGCGCTCTGACCGGCTTTCTCGGAGAGCGCGTCAAGATGTGGCTGGATGAGCAACGGCAGCGGGGTTGCCTCCAGATAGGCATGCCCGAGCCGCAGGATCTTCGGCGTCAGAGTGAAGAACTTGCCGTCGTAATCGGCGTAACCCAGCTCGGCGAGCGTCAGTAGCGAGCGACGCACCGTGGCGCGGTCGAGGCCGGTGAGCTTCGCCGCGTCGGTGATTGATAGCCGACGATGCATTTCGCCGAAAGCTTCGATCACCTTGAGACCGCGGGCGAAGCCGCTGACGAAATCACTTTCCCGCATGGATTTGTCTGATTTCCTCGTGATGGGTCAGAAGTTAAGGCTTGCCGGATCTTTGGCCGGATCGAAGATGATACGAGCTTTCGATCCCTGGCTGCCTTCGCCGGTGGCGATCGGTCAGCGCGCTGGAAGCCATTTCTTCGCAACCCGGCAGGCAACCGTATATGCGGGGTCGAAGACGTTGCCGATGTCGTAACGGATCACCTGGCCGAGCAGATGGCTGGCCGCCACCGTGGTCAGGCCGTAGTCTATAACAAGCAGGTTCAACATTTCGGTCGTCGCATGCTGCAGAGCCTGGTCGAGCGGCCTCGCATTGCCGATGGTGATGACGTCATCAGCAGTTTCAGCCCTCGGCCAGGACATTGGCCTTCCCTTTTCAACTGTCAGCCGGACAGTGACTTCGAACGTCGTCTCTACACCGGTGCCGACGATTTCGCCGTCACCCTGGACCGCATGGCCGTCGCCAAGAAAGAACAATGCGCCGGGCGCGAAGACGGGGAACCAGATCGTCGCGCCTGGACCGAGCACGCGATAATCCATATTTCCGCCATACGCACCGCTCGTCGCCGTTGAGATCGCCTGACCAAAGCTCGGCGCCACGCCGAAACATCCGATCATCGGTGACAATGGCAGGACCAGATTTTCGATGCCGGCAACAGGTTCCTTCAGTTTCACAGTCATCGCTTGCCGGTCGATATCCCACAGCGTCTTTTCAGATCTTGGAAGGTCGCGAACGGCCTCGGGATCAATGACATTTGCCGCCAACACGCTGCGCGTGAACCCAGTATCCCTCGTGGGGTTCATGTCCAGGATTTCGACCTTGAGGGCATCTCCGGGTTCGGCACCCTCGACGAAGACCGGCCCGTTCATGGGATTTGGACCGTGTGCCTGCAGGACGTCATTCTCGTCATAACCCCAAGCGTCAAGTGTGCGGGTTACGACTGTGTCGCCGCTCGCGATCTTCAAAGCCGGAGGCATGGTTCCAATAACGTTGTAAAAGGCAGTTGCGACGAAATGGTGGGTCGTCATTCTATGTGTTCCGCTCGGGTGTTGGGAATGGGTGCGCAGGGTGATGTGCTGGTTCGACGAACTTACGCGTCTGTTGGGCAACCGTCGACGTGAAATATTCGGGCTTCCATGGGTGTGTGGTGAAATATGGCGCCGAGACTCCAAGATGCGAGGCAGCAGGAGATTTTGATCTTTTCGTTGCAGGCCATCGTGAGGCTGACGACCTGATAAGGAGTGCGTGAATTGAGTTCTATGCCCGGCCCGCCGCGCAGTTTGTTCCAACGGGCGGTCTTCATTTGCCTTGGCCTGCTGATGGTCGGTCTTGGAATTATCGGTGCCATTCTTCCGCTCATGCCGACGACGATCTTCCTGATCCTGGCTGCGTGGTTTTTCAGCCGGTCATCCCCACGCCTGGAGGCCTATCTGATGCGCAGTCGATTTGGCGGCTCGCTGCGCGACTGGCGTGAAAATGGCGCAATTTCCAGGAAATCCAAGATTCTAGCCTTGATGGGGATGTCGGCCGGATATGCGATATTCTTCGTTACCTCGAAGCCATCGGTTTCTATTGCAATCATCGTCGGTGCATTGATCCTGGCTTGTGCCACCTACGTCGCTTCGCGGCCAAGTTCCAGCCGATGTAGCGAGCCGGATGAAAGCGGCGGCTAATCTACGTTTACGACAAGAGCCACTTTACAACGAACCTAAACTCAAATTATACGGCGCGCTCGCTATTGCTCCCATACCCCAACATTCCCATCTGAGCACCATGCCAAAAACTCATAAGCACAAGTTCCTGCGGGAACAATACCGACGCATGCTTGCGTCTGACCACCATATCGATCCACGCTGGCGCGACAGTTTCGACGCGTTCCTGACGGATATTGATCATCTGGCGCCGAACACCGGAAGCCGTCGAATTATTGGTCGCAGGAACCTCAAGCTCGGTTTCGTACCCGGAAATGTCGAATGGCATTGGGAGAGCACGACACTGCCGGCATCGCGGGAAAACAGAGGACGCTAGGCCCAACGGACGCATGACACGGCTGAATGCAATCCCGCCAAATCGAGCCTCCACGCGGCTTTGGCCGTGTCTTATCCCTTTTTGAGCGTTTTCTCTTCTGCCGATCTTGCCTCGCCTGCTTGCCAACAATCTGACGTCATTGAGAACCGGCTTACTGTCATTGCCAGGATGACCGCCTATCCATTACCAAGCGCCGCCTCTCACACCGAACAACTCTGATATTGGTTGGCGGCTTAGGTTGCAGCTACCAACATCTTTAACGCGAAATCCGTTGACGGAAGCAGTAAATATAAGCATAGTTTGAGTGTTAACTCATACGGAGATGTGGATTTTGCGTATATGATCTCTGTATCTGGGGCTGTGACGCCCGGAGCGTGAATCAAAGAAGTAACGGTCTTTGGTTTGTACTTGACTTAACGCGCTATTGTTTGCCGAAGTGATCAGAGTGTTCAGCGGTGCCCTTTAGGGCGCCTATCGTCGGCCAATGGAACGGAGGGGGCAATGCCAACAGCTCCAACAACGCTTAGACGTGAGCGGCCGGATTCTCTCTTGGGTCTGGTCTATGAGGCGCTTCAAGAAGGTGACGCCGATACCCCTCGTGCTCATTGGCGTCCTTTCGGGGCAGCCGGTCGCCGTGGACCGCGCGTCGACCCTGAACTGTTGAGCAACTGCAAATTTGACGTCTTCTCGCTTGCGCAAGCGCCTGTGATGACCCGAATGCTCGAAACGAACCTGGGACACACTGCTCTCCAGCAAGCAGGCGACGATCCCATACGGGGTCTTCAAACCATTAAGCAATTGGGTTGCGAAGCGATCGCGGAATGTCTGCGCGTGAGCGGCCAGGTGAGTCCAGACGAGAGAACCCTCATCTCAACGCTGCCCGGAGATTCCGCTCCGGTCGTGATGGTGCTAACCGACCGGGATATTGGCAATCGGGGTCGGCTAGCTTCAGATTTACTGGACCTTCCACTCACACTTCTTTTCGAGGTGATCTCATCACCATTCGCCTCCAGGTCCAGGCGAGCGACGGTCGCCGGTACGCCAGAATTTCGGCTGCTCCAGGCTTTAAGCGGCTCTGTCAGCTTGCTTCCCGAACTTTTCGCGATTGGCAGGCCGGAAATCGTATATTTGCCCAATCCGCCGATGGAAGAGATCTGCGCCCTTTCGCCGGCCGTTAGTGTAGGGCGCGGAAATCAGGTTTCAACGATCGGGATCGTATGTAGGGATCGTGCCGGTAATCTTGGTGTAACAGCTTGCTATCATGGTACCGGCCCTACTGGTACAACTGTGATGATCGATCAAAGACCTTACAGTGTTCAAGGCGACGACAAGGTCCAGGATCTTGTTTTCATTCCCGTCGATGATGTCTTTCAACCCATTGCGCCGAGGGCACGAAACGGCTTGCGGCTCCCACAGGACTTGGTACCCGCTCCGAATGAGCCAGTGTCCTTCGATGGATTTACAAATCCAAACTCGCAGACCTGGGTCCAGTCGAGCGATCCGTGGCTCTTCAATCTTGATCCCGCTGTTCAACTACGGATTCAGACAACCAAAGACACCGATCTCGGCGACAGCGGTAGTGCGTTGATTGATAGGAATGACAAGCTGATCGGCTTTGCCTTCCGGATGTCGAAGCATGGGTACCGACCGGAATTCACCGAGTGGATCTGGGCTCCCAACGCACTTGCGGCACTTGATCTCACCCTTGTTTGATGGAGGTTCGGTAATGGGGTGGTTAGGCAACTTTATCGAACAAATAGCGGGTCAGAAGCCGTCGGACTGGGCGTTTGTTGACAGTTTGAGTGCTCCGAACGATGCCGCACAGGTGGTGCCGGACGAAAGCTACATTGAACTATATGTTGACTCAATTCATCTCGGTCGCGTTCGGAAATTCGCGACGACTTTCGATGGAATCGTTTATGCGTTCGCCGAGACGGCTCGGGAAGGTACTGCGCCAACGAAGTTTTCCGCTGTAACGAAGCCGACCGAGATTACCAACATCGGCCAAAGCAGCCTCAACAACGTAATCACATTCGATAAACGTTTGTTCAAGGTGATACCATGGCGAGGAGATCCGTTTCAATTGCAGCTTGGCCTCTTTGCGGTCAAGACTGGAAACATAGCGGGGAAGATCGCTGATTACGTCGTGCGGCTTTCAAATACGGTCAGTCCGGGCATCACGGCTGCCGTTAATCCGTTTCTCCCTTTAGTGACGGAGGGTCTCGACCTTATTGCAGGACAGAAAGACGACGTAGAGCTCGAGCTGGCAATCGACACCTCCTTGAAGGGAGCGTTTGCGAAGCGCTATGCGGTGATCCGTAAACCATCGGCGGAAATCATACCAAGCCAGCTGACAATGAACGAGTCTGGAAAACTTCTCTATAAAGGCGCTGCTCTCGATGCCAGCTACTGCGTCTTCTCCGTCAGATCGCGACGTGACAATCCGGATTGGGGAGAGATCGATAGTCTCCGCGCGGCTTTCGAGGAGCTTAAGAAGGTTATTGTCGCGGGACAGACCAAGCCCGCGGAGGAGGCCCAGGCGTTCTTCAATCGCGTTGTATCGGTTTGCCCGGATCTGATAGATCTGGACAAAGCGCGATTAAAAAGGAAGGCAGACGAAATGATGTCTTCGGCATTCTCTGGTGGGAAGATATCCATGGATGCGCAATTCTCGAAGGGTGTTGAGGCGATGTCTCTGAGTGATTTAAAGCTCTATGATACTTAGTGCCTGCAATCTGCCGTTTGCCAAATGCATCGAACCCTGACCGGCCTTCGCCGCCGACGGCGAAAAATGACCGGCAAACGGTAAACGTCTGCGACTCTTTCGGATAATCAAAGATTTCGATCAGAGAGCGCTGGGCGCGGCTATCAGTCTGCGGAGTCGACATCCCCTAAGTTCTTGGATGCCGATTTTCCTTTGATGTCGAGTGTCGCGCGCAAGTTATTCGTTTATTAATGGGCAAGCTAATTTGAGCGCAGCGTCCGAGTTACAGCGCATGCAACCTAAAAAATACAATAAAAACAATAATATAATGGAAAATAAGTCCTCGGCCACCAAATCTACCGGCTCCAAAGGGACAAAACTAGGGCGATAGAGACTCATCAAACGGCCACGATCATCACGCGTAACAGATCTGCGCGATATACGAACAAATGTCAAATATCGCACAAAATTCTTGCTGCCGGGATGGCTCTCGCTTTATGTCTGTCGTCAGGGAGGCACGAGGAGGCCTCATCCGGCAAGGAGAGATCCCGCATGGACAAGACAATCGGGAGCGCGGCTGACGCCGTCTCCAAAATCGGCGATGGCGCCACCGTCATGATTGGTGGCTTTGGAGGTTCGGGTGCGCCGATCGAGCTCATTCACGCCCTGATCGATAAGGGCCCGAAGAACCTCACGGTCATCAACAACAATGCCGGCAATGGCCGCATCGGTATCGCCGCCATGATCGATGCCGGCATGGTCAGGAAGATGATTTGCTCCTTCCCGCGCTCGTCCGACCCGCGTGCCTTCACCGACAAGTATCTTGCAGGCGAAATCGAGCTGGAGCTCGTGCCGCAGGGAACGCTCGCCGAGCGGATCCGCGCCGGCGGAGCCGGCATTCCTGCTTTCTTTACGCCGACCGGCTATGGGACCGATCTTGCAGAAGGCAAGGTCATCGCCGAGTTCGACGGCCGCCACTATGTGCAGGAACGTTGGCTGAAGGCCGATTTTGCGATCGTCAAGGCGCATGTCGGCGATACCCATGGCAACCTCACCTACAACAAGGCCGGCCGCAACTTTAACCCGCTGATGTGCATGGCGGCTGCCAAGACGATCGCGCAGGTCTCGAGCATCGTGCCGGCCGGCGGCATCGATCCTGAGCATGTCGTCACACCCGGCATCTTCGTCGACCGCCTCGTTGAGATCGCCAATCCGCAACAGGAAGAAGAGCTTATTCGAACCGGGGTGGCCTACGTATGACCGTCGACATTAGAGAAGAGATCAAGCTCTCCAACGCCCAAATCGCCTGGCGGGCGGCGCAGGACATCGCCGACGGCGCCTATGTGAACCTCGGCATCGGCTTTCCGGAAATGGTTGCCCGCTATCAGCCGCCGGGCCGGCAGGCGATCTTCCATACGGAAAACGGCATCCTCAACTTCGGCGAGGCGCCACCGTCAGGCGAAGAGGATTGGGACCTTATTAATGCCGGCAAGAAGGCAGTGACGCTGAAGCCGGGTGCAGCCTTCTTCCATCACGCCGATAGCTTTGCCATGGTACGCGGCGGCCATCTCGATGTCGCGATCCTCGGCGCTTATCAGGTCGCTCAAAACGGCGATCTCGCCAATTGGCGCGTCGGCGCCAAGGGTGTGCCGGCCGTCGGCGGCGCCATGGATCTGGTCCATGGTGCCAAGCAGGTCTGCGTCATCACCGAGCATGTCACCAAGAATGGCGAGCCGAAGCTGGTCGACAAATGCACCTTCCCGCTGACGGGGGTGGCTTGCATCACCCGCATCTATACGAGCCATGCCGTCATCGACATCAAGGACGGACGTTTCGTGCTGCGCGAGAAACTTGCCGCGATGTCGGTCGAGGAACTGCAGGCCATGACCGGTGCGCCGCTCCATATCGAGGGGCGGGTTGCCGATCTCGTTGTTCCCGAACTCTGAGGACAAGTCCATGACCGAAGCCTTTATCTGCGATTATATCCGCACGCCCATTGGCCGTTATGGCGGCTCGCTCTCCTCCGTGCGCGCCGATGATCTCGGCGCCATTCCGCTGAAGGCGCTGATGGCGAAGAACGCTTCCGTCGACTGGGAAGCGGTCGATGACGTCGTCTTCGGCTGCGCCAATCAGGCGGGCGAGGACAACCGTAATGTCGCCCGCATGTCGCTGCTTCTCGCCGGCCTTCCGGTTTCTGTGCCGGGCACAACGATCAACCGGCTCTGCGGCTCGGGCATGGATGCGGTCATCACCGCGGCGCGCGCCATCCGATCAGGCGAGGCCGAAATGATGATTGCCGGCGGCGCGGAAAGCATGTCGCGAGCCCCCTTCGTGATGCCGAAGGCCGATACGGCCTTTTCGCGTGCGGCGGAAATCCACGATACGACGATCGGCTGGCGTTTCGTCAACCCACTGATGAAGAAGCAGTATGGCGTCGATTCCATGCCGGAGACCGGCGAAAATGTTGCCGAGGATTACAAAGTGAGCCGCGAGGATCAGGACGCCTTTGCCGTACGCTCACAGGCCAAGGCTGCGGCTTCCCAGGCAAGCGGCAGGCTGGCCAAGGAAATCACCTCGGTGACCATCCCGCAGCGCAAGGGCGATCCGATCATCGTCGAGAAGGATGAACATCCGCGCGCAACCAGCATGGAAGCGCTCGCCAAGTTGCCGACGCCTTTCCGTCAGGGCGGTACGGTAACGGCCGGCAATGCCTCCGGCGTCAATGACGGAGCGGCTGCCCTCATCATCGCTTCGGAAGCTGCGGCCAGGAAATATGGCCTGACGCCGATTGCCCGTATTCTCGGAGGTGCGGCCGGGGCTGTCCCGCCGCGCGTCATGGGCATCGGCCCCGTCCCGGCTTCGCGAAAGCTGATGACGCGGCTTGGCATGAGGCAGGAACAGTTTGATGTGATCGAGCTCAACGAAGCCTTTGCCAGCCAGGGGCTTGCCGTTCTACGCGAGCTCGGCATTGCCGATGACGATCAGCGCGTAAACCGCAATGGCGGTGCGATTGCGCTCGGCCATCCGCTCGGCATGTCGGGTGCCCGCATCACCGGCACCGCGGCACTGGAGCTTGGTGAAACCGGCGGTCGTTATTCGCTGTCGACCATGTGCATCGGGGTCGGCCAAGGCATCGCCGTGGCGCTCGAACGGGTCTGAGAGCGGCCTATTCGGGGATCGACTGCATCATGATTTCGCTGCGCAGGGCCGGTGCGTCGGCGCCGAAAAAGGTCTTGAGCAGCTTTGGGAAATCGTTCGAGGTGTAGAGGCCCGTCAACGTGCGGTCGACGAGAAGCCGGAAGTCGGAATCGTCGCGCCGCATCGCGATGCCATAAGGCTCGTGGGTGAAAAGGCGGCTGCCGAGCTCGAGTTTGGAAGGGTTGCCCGCCCGGTCGGCAAGGCCGATGAGAAGGGACCGGTCGGCAAAATAGGCATCGATCTTGTGCTCCTCAAGCGCCTTCAAACCGTCCTCATGCGTCGGGAAATCGACGATGCGGGTCTGCGGCACGTCGGGACCAATGGCGTCGCGCAGCGTTGCACCGGTCGTCGTGCCGGCGCGCACGCCGATCGAGCTCTGAGCGGGCGACTTCAGGTCGACAGCGCTGACGGGGCGCTTGTCGAGAAAGAGAATCTGCAGGTAATCGGGTGAATCCTTGCGCAGGAGCGCACTGGCACCCGTCAGGAAGATAGGCTGGGAGAAGTCGACGTTTTCGCGTCGTGCAAGATTGATCGTGGTCGCACCGCAGAGCAGATCGATCTTGCCGTCCTTCACCGCGCCGAAACCATCAGACAGCGTCGTCTCGATATAGTTCTTCTTGAGGCCGGAAACGTTAAGGCCGATCTCATCGGCGATGCGGCGGCAGAGATCGATCGCATAGCCGGCAGGGCTGCCGTCCGCCTTCTTGAAGGAGAAGGGCTTCTCGTCGGCGATATAGCCGAGACGGATGATCTTGCTCTGCCTGATCGTGTCGAGTGTCTGGGCATCTGCAGGCCCGTATGCAGAAGGACCGAGGGCAAGGCCCAGAAAAAGCAGCCATCTCACGCGCTTGAACATGTCTTCCCCTCAAAGAGCCGCAACCCTCACCGCGGACCGAAGGCTGAGACTATGGCCTGCCGGTCATTTGTCAACGGAAGCACCCGTTGCCGCAGGCTTGCCCATCTCGCTCTTTCGTGCATTGCCCTTCCACGATCTCGCCTGCTAAGACTGGCACATATCGTTTCATCACCTATGTCCTTGGTTTTTCGGGAGGCTATCGTCGCCATGGCAGATCTTGCTCAATTGCTTGCATCCATCAGAATTCCAGACCTCGCCGGCAAGGCCGTGCTGATCACCGGCGCCTCGACAGGCATCGGCGCTGCCGTCGCCCGCGCTCTGGCCGCCCAGGGCGTCAAGGTCGGCGTGCACTACAATGCCAGCCGTGAACCGGCCGAAAAGCTTGCCGAGGAGATCAGGGCAGCTGGGGGTACGGTGCATCTGGTGCATGGCGACGTCTCGCGGGAAGGTGAGACGGAGCGTGTCGTCGAAGAGACGGCCAAGACCTTCGGCCATCTCGACGGCCTGATCAACAATGCCGGCGGCATGCTCGGCCGCAAGCCGACTTCGGAATATACCGATGAGCATTATGAGAAGGTCATGAACCTCAATGCCCGCTCGGTGCTGGCGGCAACGCGCGCTGCCCATCCCTGGCTGAAGAAGCAGGGCGGTTTCATCATCAACACGACCTCGATTGCGGCGCGCAATGGCGGCGGCAATGGTGCAATTCTCTATGCGGCTTCGAAGGGTTTCGTCTCGACGATTACTCACGGCCACGCCAAGGAATTTGTCGCCGACAAGATCCGTGTCAATGCGGTCGCGCCGGGCGTCATCGCCACGCCCTTCCACGAGCGCTATACGAATGACGAGCAGATGGAACTGCAACGCAAGTCAATCCCGATGGGCTTCGTTGGCACGTCGGAAGATTGCGTCGGCGCTTATCTCTTCCTCGCCTCGCCGACCTTGTCAGGTTACATCACCGGCCAGATCATCGAGGTCAATGGCGGCCAGCTGATGCCCTGATCTGGGCCAAAACGACGCAAACTGAGGGAACTTTCGCACTGCAATGACGTTTCCCGCTTGGCCATTCAGCAAACGGGGGCGTCATGAGCTTTTCCTTTTCCGAACTCGACTTCCTGAAACCGGAGCTGGGGGCGGAATATATCGGTTCAGGCACGCATTTTGCGGTTTTCTCCGCACACGCAGAACAGGTGGAGCTCTGCCTGTTCTCTCCCGATGGCAAGAAAGAGATTGCCCGGTTGCCGCTGCCGAAGCGCGAGGGTGATATCTGGTCGGGCTACATTGCCGGCGTCGGCCCTGGCACGGTCTATGGCTACCGCGCGCACGGTCCTTACGACCCGAAGAACGGCCATCGCTTCAATGCCAACAAGCTGCTGCTCGATCCCTATGCCAAGCAGGTGCTCGGTGATCTCAAATGGGACGACGCGCTCTATGGTTATACGATCGGCAAGGACGATCTTTCCTTCGACGAGCGCGATAGCGCGCCTTACATGGTCAAGGGTGTCGTTCAGGATCCGGATTTCGACTGGGCCGGTGAGGAAGCGATCCGGCGGCCATGGCCGGAAACAATCATCTATGAGGCGCATGTCCGGGGACTGACGATGCTGCATCCGAAAGTGCCGGACAGATTGCGTGGCACCTTTCTCGGCATGTGCAGCGATCCGATCATCGATCATCTCGTGAAGCTCGGCATTTCCGCGATCGAGCTGCTGCCGATCCAGTTCTTCCCGAACGACCGCTATCTCGAAGAGAAGAAGCTCACGAATTACTGGGGCTACCAGACGCTCGGTTTCTTCGCACCGCAGGCACGCTATCTCTCGGGTGACAAGATCATTGAGATCAAGACCATGGTGAGGAAGTTCCATGCCGCCGGCATCGAAGTCATCATGGATGTCGTCTATAACCACACGGCCGAGGGCAGCGAGAAGGGGCCGACGATGTCTTTCCGCGGTCTCGACAACGCAAGCTACTACATCCTCTCGCCCGACGATCCGCGCCATACTTTCGATACGACAGGCACCGGCAATACGCTGAACGTTGCTCATCCGATGGTCATGCGCATGGTGCTGGACAGTCTGCGTTACTGGGTCGGCGCCATGCATATCGATGGTTTCCGCTTCGATCTTGCCAGCACGCTCGGCCGCCAGGATATGGAATTCGACCGGCAGGGCCTGTTCTTCGGCGCGATCCGCCAGGATCCGATCCTTGCCGGGGTCAAGCTGATCGCCGAACCTTGGGATGTCGGAGCCGGCGGCTATCAGGTCGGCGGCTTCCCGCATCCTTTCCGCGAGTGGAACGATAAGTTCCGTGACGATGTACGCCGCTTCTGGAAGGGAGACGGCGGAATGGTGTCGGAGATCTCGCAGCGCATCACCGGCTCGGCGGTGCAGTTCAATCACTCGGCTCGCGGGGCGACGTCATCAATTAATCTGCTGTCGGCGCATGACGGCTTCACGCTGATGGATACGGTTTCCTTCGACGACAAGCACAATGAGGCAAATGGTGAGGACAACAGGGACGGTCATTCAGACAATCATTCGGACAATATGGGTGTCGAGGGGGTGACCGATGACGAGGACATCAACAGGCTGCGAGTACGCCGGCGCCGTAACATGATGGCGACCTTGATGCTCTCCCAGGGCGTGCCGATGATCCTTGCCGGCGATGAGGTCGGCAACAGTCAGGGTGGCAACAACAATGCCTATTGTCAGGACAATGAGATTGGCTGGACGAAATGGGACGGCCTCGATGATCCGTTCCTTTCTTTCTGCCGCAAGGTCGTCGCGTTCCGCAAGGCGCATCCGGTGCTGAGGCAGGAGCGCTTTCTGACAGGCGACAGTACCGAGGACGGGCGGATCGAAATCGCCTGGTACAAGCCGGACGCCAGTTTCATGGATGACGGCGCCTGGAACGACGACGGACTTCAAGTGCTCGGCGTCTATCTCTCGACGAGTGCGCATTCCCCCGATACCGAGGAGATGGATGATCTCTATCTGGTCTTCAACGCCGGCGGTGATTGCGAGGTGCATTTGCCCGAGGTCAACGGGCTGAAGCACTGGGCGCGTGTACTCGATACCGGCGCTGAGGAGGATGCTTTCAAGCTCCATGAGCAGGAAGGTCCCGTCATGGTTTATGCCCAAAGCATTGCAGTCTTTGCGCCGAAGGGGCAGACCCGGCCGCCAAAGGATGCAAGCAAGGCCGAACGGCGCAGGTGGTTCCACTTCGGTCGGCGGAGCAGGTGACGGATCAGTAGCAAGCAATGAATGCCGACGTCATCACTGAGCTTGGTCTGATTTATGTCAGCGATACCGAACCGGGTATCCGCAGACGACGAAAAGGCAAGGGCTTCAGCTATACGCTGCCGGATGGGAAAACGCTGGCCGACGAGATCCAGCGGGCCCGTATCCATGCGCTCGGACTGCCGCCGGCCTATGAAAATGTGTGGATTTGCATTGACGAGAACGGTCATCTGCAGGCCACCGGCTTCGATGTCCGTGGCCGCAAACAATACCGCTATCACAAGGATTGGCAGGCCTTCCGCAGCACCGGCAAATTCCATCAACTCATCGAGTTCGGCAATGCACTGCCAAAGATCCGGCGAACGGTGCTGCGCCATCTCAATACCGGCGCAGAGGACATCAACGGTGTGCTTGCAGCGCTGACGATATTGCTCGACGAAGCGCATCTGCGCGTCGGCAACCAGGCCTATGTGAAGGAGAACGATACCTATGGTGCAACAACATTGCTGAAGCGCCATCTGAAGATCGTTGACGGTCGCATCGAATTGAAATTCCGCGCCAAGGGCGGCAAGCGCGTGCAGCGCAGTCTCAAGCATCCACGCCTGCAGAAGATGTTGGAAGAGATCGCCGATCTGCCGGGCAGGCAGCTCTTCGTCTGGAAAGACGAGACAGGTGCGCTGAAACCGATCGATTCCGGCCGGCTGAATGCCTATCTCGCTGACATCTCGGGCATTGCCATTTCCGCCAAGACCTTCCGCACATGGGCAGGTTCGCTTGCCGCTTTCGGCGCGGCGCGCAACGCCATATCGGAAGGACGACGGCCGACCGTCAAGGAGATGTCGGAAGCTGCGGCCGACGTCCTGCATAATACGCCGGCGATCTCGCGCTCCAGCTACATCCACCCGGCAATCATTGCGCTTTCAGCCAAGGATGAGACGCTGGAGGAGGGCTGTAGCGAACCCCTGCGGGGGCTTCGGGCGGATGAGAACCGCATGCTGGATTTCCTGACGCGTCACACCATTGCCAAGTGAATAAAAAGAACCCGCGGCGAAGCCGCAGATTACGCGTTCAACAGGCGAGTATGGCGACACGTTCTCGTGGCGGCCCTCCTCGACCTCTCGACATTTCAAATTCTGGATCGAAGGTAAAACCGATGGCAAAGACATCGATCCCGAAAAATTGAAAGCAATGCCTGATCAGGGCGCATCCATGTCGAGTTCCGGATAGTGGCGGAAAATGCCTTCCGTGCTGAAAGGCAGGCGGCGGTCGGATTTCAGATAGCGGGCGATGTTGGGGCGATGCTCGACGCTGTCATGGAGGGCGGCTAGCAGCGGATATTTGCTGCGGTAGCTGCCCATCGCCTTTGGAAAGGCATAAGCGAGACCCTCGACGATCTGGAAGAGCGACAGGTCCACATAAGTCAGTGCATTGCCGGCTACATGTTTGGAGCCATGGGGATTCTGCCGCAGCACGCGCTCGAAATAGCCGAGGAATTTTGGGATGCGCTCCTTGATGAAATCGGCCGAGCGGGCCTTGGCTTCTTCCTTCTGGTCCTCGTAGTAGAGCGAGGTGGCAATCGGGTGATGTGTGTCATGCACCTCGGCGACGAAATCGGTGATCGTGAGCTGCAACCCGTTTACGACATAGCGCAGCCCTTCGTCATCAGGCGCCAGGCCGAGTTTGGGGCCGAGGTACAGCAGAATGTTGGCGACATGCGGAACGATGAGATCGCCTTCCTTGAGGAAGGGTGGGGCGAAGGGAATATGCGCTTCGCTATTGCTCTGCATGATGCTCAGCATCGCGCCGGTGCCGCGCCCGCGACCGGACTGGCGGGTAATGTCGATATAGTCGGCACCCGCTTCCTCAAGTGCCAGCCGCACAAATTCTCCACGGCCTTGGATGCCGTCCCAATAATAAAGCTCGTAAGTCATTTGCCCTCGTAATGTCTTTAACGCCTTGTTTCGCGGCCGAATCCTTGCGAAGTTCGTCCTTCGTCTTTTCAAGTGTGCCCTTCTGCTTCTTCGTCAACTGGTCTCCGGCACGGTTGATGTAGAAATTCAGCATCGACATAGCCGACCGGAAGGGGCTCGATTTGCGCCGGTCGCTGTTTTCGGCCGAGTGTTTCAGGGAAGCGGCGATCTTCTTCGGATCGTTGGATGTAAAGACACCTTCCTTGAGGTCCATGGCGTCACTGTTTTCGGTGACACCCTGTGACCATTTCTGCTTGCTCTTCGCCATTGCGAGTGTCCTTTAGAGCAGCGGCATGCGGCGCGAGGCCACACCGTGTTGCTGGTGTCTGATGGTGCCGTCAGTGATGGGTGGGGTGTTCGTTGCGCTTGCGGGTGGCGGCTGCCTTCTTGGCGGAAGCGGAACGTTCTTCCTTCGAGCGGGATGCGGAGGCGTGGCCGCCGATCCGTCCGCCCTTTTCGGAGGATTCGTTCGTATCCTTCTTGCCGCGCCCGGAGCCTGATTTGTTGCCGCCGCCGCTTTCCTTGTTGACGGTTGCCCATGCACGGCGTTCAGCCTCCCCTTGGGAGACGCCGCGGTCCTCATAGCCTTCCTCGATATGCTCGGCCTTTCTCTTCTGCTTATCGGTATAAGCGGATTTGTCACCTCTCGGCATGGCTGCCTCCTCTGGTTCGAAAGAGGCTCAACCGCTGGCCATCTAAAAAGTTCCGAGGCCGTCCCGGCCGCCGCCCGTTTGGGAAATATCCGCAACTTGAAGGTCCTGACGCAGTCAGGGCCTAGGCAATGGGGCGCTGGCGGGCAGCGGTCTTCACAGCGCGGTCGAGTGCTGCGGTGGTAAACGGCTTTGGTAGCAGCACGGAACCGGAAAAGCGGTTCGCATCCGGCAGATTGCTGTTGCCAGTCGCAAAGACGAGGCCGACCGACGGGAAAGCTTTGCGCGCCAGCGCTGCGAAGGCCGGGCCGGACATGCCCGGCAAGCCGACATCGGCAACGATAATATCTGTATTCGTATCTGCGCTGCGCAGGAGTTCGATGCCCTGTTCTCCGCTGTCGGCTTCGATCACGTCATAGCCGAGATCCCGCAGGATTTCGGCAGTATCCATGCGGATGAAGGCATCGTCCTCGACCAGCAGAAGCTTCAGCCTGGCCTGGACGATGTCGCCCGGTTGCTCGCTGCCCGGCAGCGGTGCCGGGTTGGTATGGCGGCGTTGCGCCTGGTTGACGAGGACGTGGCGGACTTTCCGCGCCAAGGCCTCCCGTGTGTATGGCTTGGACAGGAGCTCCAGGCCAGGATCGAGCCGGCCGCCATGGACGATCGAGTTTTCGGTATAACCTGACGTATAAAGCACGGCGACGTTGGGCAGGCGCTCGCGGGYCATGCGGGCGAGCTCCGGGCTCTTCAGCGGACCAGGCATGACGACGTCGGTAAAAAGCAGGTCGATATGCGCGCCGCTTTCGATCACGGTCAACGCGCTTTGCGCGTCCTTGGCCTTCAGTACGTAATAGCCGAGATCGGTCAGCATCTCGACGACGGTTGCGCGCACGCCCTCATCATCCTCGGCGACCAGAATCGTCTCAGTGCCGCCGGTTGCGGGAACGTTGTCGCCAGTTGTGATCCGGTCCTCGCTTTGGAAGGAGCGGGGAAGATAGAGCTTCACCGTCGTACCTTCGCYGATCTCGCTGTAAATCTTCACGTGACCACCGGACTGCTTGACGAAACCGTAGACCATGGAAAGGCCGAGACCGGTGCCCTTGCCCTCCGGTTTGGTGGAGAAGAACGGTTCGAAAGCCTGCGCAATGATCTCCGGTGGCATGCCTGAGCCAGTGTCGGTCACAGCGAGCACCACATATTGGCCGGCTGCGACCTCCGGATGAGTGCGGCTATAGGAATCGTCGAGAAAGGCATTTCCCACTTCGATCGTCAGTTTGCCTGCTCCATCCATTGCATCGCGGGAGTTGATCGCAAGGTTCAGCAGTGCGTTCTCGATTTGGATCGGGTCGGCAAAACTGTTCCAGAGCCCGCCGGAGAGCATGGTCTCCACTTCGATTTCCTCACCGAGCGTGCGGCGCAGCATGTCATCCATGGCAGAGACGAGGCGGCCGATATTGATCACCTTCGGCTCCAGCGGCTGGCGGCGGCCGAAGGCGAGAAGCTGGCTGGCGAGCCGCGATCCGCGCTCGACGGCGGATAGCGCGTTGGAGATGCGCTCCTTGGCCCGGCCATTATTCGTCACATCCTTGCCGAGAAGCTGGAGATTGCCTGAAATGACCTGCAGCAGGTTGTTGAAATCGTGCGCGACGCCGCCGGTGAGCTTGCCGATCGATTCCATCTTCTGCGCCTGCTGCAGGGCTGCTTCCGCCTGCTGGCGTTCGAGGATTTCGGCGGCGACACGGACCTCAAGCGTTTCGTTCAGTTTGCGAAGCTGGGCCTCGGCCCCGCGGCGCTGGACGATCTCAAGTTCGGCAGCGCGGATGAGCCGGGCGTTGTCGATTGCGACGGCAGACTGGCCAGCCAGGCTGACGAGGCTTGCCTCTGCCGCATCCGAAAAGCGGGCGGGCTGGCTGTGACCGAAGAACAGCCCGCCAATGACGTTGCCGTCGCGTGACTTGACCGGCACGGCGAGATAGCTGCGCACAGGCAGGTGGCCGCTCGGCATACCGGAATGTGGCGCATTCTGCCCGTAGCGTGGATCAAGCAGGATATCGTCGGAGCGCACGACGCCCTCGCCGCTGAAAGTCGGTGCAAAAACCTTGGTGTTGCGCGGCATCGGAAACTTGTCGAAATGTTTCCGGTCGACACCCGACAGCGCGTAAAGCATGTAACTGCCGCCTTCACCATCATCGACATTGTAGAAGAAGGCGCCGAATTCGGCGCCCGTCAACGCTACCCCTGCATCAACCGCGATCTGTGTCAGGCGATCGACATTGAGTTCGGCGGTAATCGCCGAGCCGGCCCTATTAACGACGGCGAGTGTTGCGGATTTTTCCCGCGCCTCATCCAAAGCGATGCGCTCTCGGTGCTTGGCAAGCACCTGGTCCGTCACTTCCATCGTCGCGCAGAGAATGCCGGCGACCTTGCCGTCATCGTCCCGTAGCGGCGTATAGGAAAAGGTGAACCAGGTGTCTTCCGTCTGTCCCTCGCGCCGCATGGGAACGTGCAGCTCCTTGTAGAGCTGTGACTGACCGTTAAGCGTGGCTTCCACGATCGGCTCGAACTGCGGCCAGATATCCGACCACACCTGCTGAAATGGCTTTCCGAGGGCGGCAGGATGCCGTTCGGGAAAGATCGCGACATAGGCGTCGTTATAGATGAAGGCGAGTTCGGGACCCCAGGCGACGAATTTCGGCTGGCGTGAATTGACAACCATTTCCGCGATATGCCGGAGTGAACTCGGCCATGCTTCGACTGACCCGATCCCGGCAGCATCCAAACCATTCCGGCGCAACAAATTCCCGATTTCGCTATCGCCTTCCGGCCAGCGACCCCCAACCCGTGCCATCAAAAATCGCTTTCAATCTTACTATGGCATCACCCGAGCCGGGTCTGCCGGTCCACCGTCGACAAAATAGAGGCGTCGGGCAGGAGGGAAAGAGCGAGCTGCAAATATCGTTAACCGAGCAAAGCGTCCGATTACTCGCAAAAAAGCTGTTTATGTTTGTTATTCTTGGTCCAGCTTCTGCGAGGCGATGAAGGCGCGGCTCAGAGCAAAAGAACGAATCTGGATCGGCTTGCGCGGATCGCGAAAAAATACGCCGACTATATTATCAACCAGAAGGATGAGCCCCAGCGCGAAACCGACATAGAGCAAAGCGGCGATCAGAAGAAGCGACATCTCCATCCCTCACACCTGTGCTGGAAAACCCCGGCCGGAGGCCGCAGGAACTGGGATGGCAAGGGCATGGGCGAAATGGTTGTTCACGGCAACTTCCCCTGTTTGCCCATAAACAGCCGGAGGATACTCTTGTTCCCCGTTTCGAGGGGTGGACGCAGCCTTTTTAAAAAGCTGTCCAGACGGACGTTTCATTCGGCTTGTGGTCACCCCCGCATAGAAGCTGGCGCTTCATGAGTTTCTTAGCGCGCAACTAATTCAAACTTATGACAAAAAAAGCTAAGGGGCGCCGCGAAGGCGCCCTTTTCATTGCAATTTGAATATTTTTCTTCAGGAAGCCGACTTGCGTACGGCTGTCCGCTTCGGGGCCGGTTTGACGATGCCGTTGGTCTTTGTGTTTGTTGCCGCCTTCTTGGCAGGTTTCTTGGCTTCGCCGCCATTCGTGACCTCAGCCGCTACTGCCGGTGCCGCCGTCTTGGCTGCCGCCGCCCGCTTCGCTCGAGGTTTCACTTCCTTGCCGTTTGGAGATTTTGAAGCCCCCTTGAGCGTGTCATGCTCGGCCCTTGCTTGTTCCCAATGGATGGAATCCCGTCCCGTCGGGTGTCCCTCTTCTTCCCAGAGGGCATATGCACGTTTCTTTATCCACTCTTCCCGAGTTTCTGCCATCGCTGATCTCCAGTCACAACATGCCGTCGTTCGAACGCGATACCGTTGAAAAGGTTCCAGACTATGGGGCCGGTTTCAAGTGGATTTGCCAAGTAAATCGGGAATATTTTTGCGTTGCAGTATTTATAGGCAATAACTCGTTCTAGTTGCCTTGATATTGGACACCGCTCGATGTCTGAGCTGATCGAGGCTGGCAGCGTCGGCGCTTTCAAGCGTGAAGGCGGGGCCGAGTTTCTGTGCGACGTTCATGGCGGCAATCCGTTGGCTTTCACCCTCAACCGATCGCGCTACGGATTGTTCCTGCCCGTTCGGAACAACCCGCAGCCTCAGGAATTTGATGCTGATGGAAATCACACGGGGTGAGGGATGAACCAGATTTCACAGACAGGCGCGATCACGGAAGGCACGGGACGTTGGGGCGCAGAGCTGCTCGCGGGTGGGGGGGCGCGTTTTCGTCTCTGGACGCAGGGTGAGAATGCGATCTCGCTGCGGCACCGCGACCAGGATATCCCGATGCAGGACGTCGGTGGCGGCTGGTTCGAAGCCACTGTTGCGGAAGCATCCGCCGGCGATCAGTACATGTTCGTCCTCCCTGATGGAAAAGCAGTGCCGGATCCGGCGTCGCGGGCGCAGGCCGGCAACGTGCATGGGCCGTCTCTGATCGTCGATCCAAGCTACCAATGGCAGAATCCGCGCTGGCGCGGCCGTCCCTTGCAAGAGGCCGTCATCAGCGAAATCCATATCGGTGCCTTTACGCCCGAGGGTACGTTCCGGGCTGCGGCGGAGAAGCTGAAGCATCTTGCGGAAACCGGCATCACCGCTGTCGAAGTGATGCCGGTTGCGCAATTTGCCGGCAATCGCGGCTGGGGTTACGATGGTGTGCTGCAGTATGCGCCGCATTCCGCTTATGGCACGCCGGCCGATTTCAAGGCCTTCATCGATACGGCGCATGGCCTCGGCATCATGGTGCTGCTCGACGTCGTCTACAATCATTTCGGACCCGAGGGCAATTATCTTCACAGCTATGCGCCCGGCTTCTTCCGCAAAGACCGGGAAACGCCCTGGGGAGCGGCGATCGATTTCGGGCGGGAGCCGGTGCGGCGCTTCTTCATCGAGAACGCGCTCTACTGGATCGGTGAATTCCGGCTGGATGGGCTCAGGCTCGATGCCGTGGAGCAAATCCATGATACCTCTGAAAAGCATGTGCTTTCGGCCATGGCCGAAGAGGTGAAAGCCACCTTCGCCGACAGGCAGGTTCATCTCGTCGTCGAAGACCAGCGCAATCTCGTGGAACTGCTGGTCCGTGACGAGAACGGCGCTCCCAAAGCTTACGAGGCCGAATGGAACGATGATTTCCATCATGTGGCGCACATCATCGCGACCGGCGAAACCATTGGCCACTACAAGCCTTTCGCCGATCAGCTCTGGCGTAAGCTTCGCCTGGCGCTTCAGCATGGCTTCATCTATCCGGATCGAACCGATCCGCCGGAACTCCCTGTCGGCGATCGTCGCTACCTGCCGCCGACCGCCTTTGTCGATTTCCTGCAGAACCACGACCAGATCGGCAACCGCGCTTTCGGCGAGCGGCTGGTGAGCCTTTCCGATCCCGATATGCTGGACGCGCTGACAGCGATACTCCTGCTCTCACCGCACATTCCCTTTCTCTTCATGGGGGAGGAGTATGGGGAGAGGCAGCCCTTCTATTTCTTCACCGATTACGCGGGTGAGCTCGCCAAAATAGTCCGCGAGGGTCGTATGGCGGAAGCCGAGGGTTTCGGCGGATTGAAAGCCGGTAGGATCGCGGCCGATCTGCCCGATCCGAACGCCCTTTCGACTTTCGAGAATTCGAAACTCGGCTGGCAATGGCGGGAGAACGAAGAAGGGCGGAAAAGCCTGGCTTTCGTCGCTGAGCTCCTGAAGCTGCGCAAGACCTATATCGTGCCGCTGCTGCGGCAGAGCTGGGCCATCGAGAGCGGCGCGCTTGAGGCGTCCGAAGGGACGGTCGCCATCTGGTGGAAGTTTGCGAATTTGACCTTGGCGTTGCGCGCCAATTTGTCGGGGCAGGGGGTGGTCTTGCCGTCGGTCGCCGGGACGGTAATCTACGAGCGCTACGGCAAGGAAGCAAAGCCTGCCGAGAATGGCGCGCTGCCGCCGCATTCCGTCGTCTTTGCCATCGATATTGAGCCGGCAAATTAAGCATCTGAAAATTTCGCGCTGGGAGCGGGCCGCGTACTGATTGAACGCAGACGATTCGCGGCTATATCCTGTGGCGATGTTCCAACTGCTGTCGACCTACTGGCCGCATATCCTCTTCGTCATCTCCATTGCCATGGGGGCAGCGGCGGCGATCCACGCCACCATGACCAAGGAAGAGGTCCGGGCCGCGACCGGCTGGGTGGGTGTGATCCTCCTCTCGCCGATCATCGGTGCGCTGCTTTACATGATTGCCGGCATTAACCGTATCCGCCGCAAGTCGCTGAGCCTTCGCCGCGACGCGTTGCTGCCTGCCGCCGATCTGGACGAGCTCGAAAAGTTTGACGCAGAGACCGATGCCGTCATCAGCCAGTTCGGCCGGCGTTTTGCTGCCCTGCAGACGCTCGGCGATCGCGTCACGCGCTATCCGTTGACGACGGGCAATACGATCGACATGCTGGAAAATGGCGACGAAGCCTATGCGGCGATGAAGACCGCAATCGAGGGCGCCGAGCGCAGTATCCTGCTGGAAACCTATATTTTCGACCGTGACAGGATCGGGCTGCGCATCGCCGATGCGCTGATTGCAGCCGTCAAGCGCGGCGTGGAAGTGCGCGTGCTGATCGATGCGGTTGGTGCACGCTATTCGGTGCCGAGCATTCTCGGATACCTGAAGGACGGCGGCGTGACCGTCGATGTCTTCAATGGCAATGTCATCATGGGCCTGAGGTTGCCCTACGCAAACCTGCGCACACACCGCAAGATCCTGATCGCGGATGGAAAGATCGCACTGACGGGTGGCATGAATATCCGCGAAGGCTTCAGCGAGGAGGCGGTCGGCGGAAGTTTTGCCCATGACACGCATTTCAGCGTCAGCGGCCCGGCGGTTGCCGATCTCTTCGACGTCGCGGCCGAGGACTGGCGTTTCACGACAGGCGAAGTTCTGAACAGTGAAGTCTGGCGCGGCGACCGACTGGAGCGCAAGCGTGGCGATCCGGTCTTCTTGCGCGTCGTCGCTTCCGGACCGGACCGGAGCGTGGAAACGAACCACAAGATGCTGATAGGTGCCTTTTCCGTAGCGCGCCAGTCGATCCGGATCATGTCGCCTTACTTTCTGCCGGACCGGGAGCTGATCAGTGCGCTGACGACGGCGGCCCGGCGTGGCGTGGAGGTTGATATCGTTGTGCCTGCTGCCAACAATCTCGTTCTGGTCGACCGGGCGATGACGGCGCAGTTCGACCAGATCGTCAAGAACTACTGCCGCATTTGGCGTTCGACCGGCAGCTTCAGCCATTCCAAGCTTCTCTCTATCGACGGAACCTGGGGCTATGTCGGTTCCTCCAATCTCGATCCGCGCTCGCTGCGGCTGAATTTCGAAGTCGATCTCGAAGTGCTGAATGCCGGCTTTGCTGCCGAAATCGATGAGCGCATCGACGATGCCATCAAGTCCGCCACGCCGGTTACGCTCGAGGGGCTGTGGTCGCGGCCCTTCCTGGTGCGGCTCCTCGAAAAGGTGCTGTGGCTGGGTTCCCCATATCTTTGACAGAGTTTTCGTGATTGCGGCATGGCAAGTTTTGCTGCGCTGCCTATAATCCTGAAAAAGAGCTTTTCGAGCAATGGAGCCGGCGTTCCTTCCGATGCAAGTCAAGAAGAAAGACAGTCTGCCCGCCAGTATCATCGCTTCCATCAAGAACAGGAAGAAGCGCGTTGAGACCTGGCGTGCGGGGCCGAAACCGCGCAATGACGGTACGCTGATCGCCTCCTACAATGTCCATAAATGCGTCGGCACTGACCGACGCTTCGATCCGGAACGCACGAGCCGTGTCATCCATGAGATCGATGCCGATGTGATCGCGCTGCAGGAAGCCGATACACGCTTTGGCGAACGGACCGGCATTCTCGATCTCGCCCGGCTGGAGCGCGAGACCGGGCTGGTGCCGGTTCCGATCCCGGGTGTGACGAAGGCGCATGGCTGGCACGGCAATGTCGTGCTTGTCCGCAAAGGTCTGGTGCATGATGTGCATCAGGTGAAGCTGCCGGGGCTGGAACCACGCGGCGCGCTGGTTGCGGAAATAGAGCTCGAAGCTGGCGGGACGCTGCGCATCATCGCCGCCCATTTCGGCCTGCTGCGGCATTCGCGGGCGCAACAGGCAAAGACGCTGGTTGATCTCATCAGCGACCGTCACGAAATGCCGACCATCCTGCTTGGCGATCTCAACGAATGGCGGCTCGGCGACCGCTCGTCCCTCAATACCTTCCAGATGGCATTCGGTCCGCTGCCGCCCGCCGTTCCGAGCTTTCCTGCCGGCTTGCCGGTCCTGGCGCTCGACCGCATCATTGCCAACCGGAAAGGTATCATCTCCGCCGTGGAGGTGCATGACACTCCACTTGCCCGCATGGCGTCCGACCACCTGCCGATCAAGGCGGTGGTCGATCTGCAGCAGGAAGTGGCGAGGGTTTAGCGCTGTGCAGGCTCTCAGGCCCGGACGGGAGCGGGAAGAAGCTTGCCTCTCACCAGCAGCCAGAGCGTTCCGACTGCAATGATCGCAAGCGCGATGTTGACCAGCACGAAGATAACGGGCGCAAGCTCGCTGATCGCGCCGGTGTCGCCGCGTGCCGTCATGCGCAGTGCTGCTGTCGAAAGCGCTGTAAGGCCGAAGGTGAAGGCCCAATAGGAGCCGGCGAAGGGTTGTTGCATGATCCAGGGCAGCTGGCGGCCAATGATCAGGACCTGCAGGATGGCGTAGCCGAACATGGCATGCACGAGAATATCGGGCGTGCCGGTCGTCACACTCAGATAGGCGGCGCTGCCGACGGCGGGCGGGGCAAGCTGGATACCCAGAGTCGGGCGCAGCGGTGCGGCTAGCTCCGGCGCCATCAGCAGCCGGTGCAACAAGACGGATTCGATCGCCAGCCAGGAAAAGAGACCGGCGCCGAAGGCGAGCTGGCCCCAGTCGGCATAACCAAGCGTGCCTGCAGCGATGGCGGTGACGAAAGAACCGGCAACAGTCGGCAGATAAAGAACCGGCGTGTTGGTCACCGGATCACGCCCACCACGCCAGAGCAGACCGGTTCGCCACAGCAGGAAAAACAGGGTGATGGCGAATCCCGCCAGAGCCAGAACTTCAGTTGCGATGCGCGAATAAGGAAGGATCGCAAGTCCCGCCAGCATGGTCGCGACGCCGATCAGACCGACGAAGCAGCACTGGATGGGATGTTCAAGTTCCGCCGTCACCTCCTTCGGCGCGACAAACCATTTCGCGGCGTAGAGGAGGATGAGGACGAGCCAGATGGCAAAGCCAAGAAGGCTGATGGCTTCGCCCACGCTGGCCGGAACCGGCCAGATGGCTGCGGCGGCGCGCCAGCTGTTGCCGAGCCCGACAACGCCAAGAACAATGCCAAAGAATGCAGCGGGTATGCGGGGGAGCGACATGTTCGTTTCTCCGGATTGGTCCGGCAGGGTCATGCCCTGCCGGTGCGGCAAGCGGTTCACTTTGGATGTTTTACTTTGCAATGGCGTCGGCAGCGTCCATCACGCGGGCCGAATAGACAAGAGCCGCACCGGCATTAACAGAGATCGCGACACCGAGGGCCTCAGCAATTTCCTCCTTGGTGGCGCCGACTTTCTGGGCTTCGGTCGTATGTACGGCAATACAGCCATCGCAACGGACGGTGACGGCGACGGCAAGGGCGATCAGCTCGCGCTGCTTGGCGTCGAGATGGTTGGTCTTCTGTCCGGCGGTCGAAAGGGTTTGATAGCCTTTGATCGTCTCTGGCACGATCCTGGCGATTTCGCCGATCCGGCCCAGGAGTTCGCCGCGATATTCCTTCCAATCCAACATGAAAATCATTCCTTCTCATATCAGCGACGGCGTGATTGCCTCGGCTGTTGGAAGTGACTATGACCTTCAAAGATGATAGTTTGAATGCTCAAAAAAATCATTTTCTAGCGCGATCGTCTCATGGATGTTTTAAGCCGCCTTATCGAACTCGCCCGCCTGCAGCCGACGCTCGACATTCGCTGCCGGCTGCAGGGCGCGTTTCATATCGACCACGAACCCGTCGCAGCAGGGATGTTGCCGTTTCATCTGATCCTCGGCGGCGATTGTCTCATTCGCCTCGGCTCCGGTCGTGAAATCACCTTGGGCTCCGGCGATTTCCTGCTGCTGCCGCGCGGGGATGCGCATACGATCGTTGGCTTGCGGCCACGCGGCGAAGCACAGCCCCTGCGCATCGCCGCGGGTGGCATGCTGCCTTTGCGCGAAAACGGCGAAGGCGAGGCCGATGTCGACCTGCTCTGTGGTCATTTCGATTGCGCGCCGGGATCGGCTGCCTTGCTGCTCGATAGCCTGCCTGACGTCTTTCACGTATCGCTCACCGAAGAGTCGGAGGAGCTGCTGAAGACGCTGGTCGCCATGCTCTATAGGGAGACAGCTGAAGAGAGGCCGGGAGCTTTGGCGATCATCACCGCGACCTGTCTCTCGCTTTTCATCATGGCGGTGAGGGCGGGCAAGGTCTCGCCCGTCGCGTCCACGGGGCTGCTGCAATTGCTTGGGGATGCCAGGCTCGGCAAATCCGTCGTGGCAATGATGTCCTCGCCGGCCTTTGGCTGGACGATCGATGATCTTGCCCGTCATTCGGCCATGTCGCGGGCTACCTATGCCCGGCAATTTCGCGAGCGCGCGGGAATGACGGTCGGCGCGTTCCTGACCGATATCAGGATGATGCTGGCGAGTGACCTGCTGCTCAGGACGCGCCGAACGGTTGCAGATATCGCTGCAGAGGTCGGTTATGAATCGGAAGCCGCCTTCGGCAAGGCTTTCAAGGCAAGACGCGGCATAACGCCGGCCCGCTTCCGCTCTGCGGAGCAGACAAGACAGAGTGGGCAGGGGTGATGCGCGCGGGGAGGCTAAGCACCTTGTCGCTCGACTTCGGTCAGCACGGATATGAAAGCCCTGAGGCTTTGCGGCACATGCCTGTGACCGGGATAATAGAGGCAGAGTCCGGGGATCGACGGACACCAGTCGTCAAGCACAGAGATAATCTCACCGCTGGCAAGATAGGGCCCCGCGACCCTTTCCGGCACATAGGCGATGCCGAGCCCTTTGGCCGCCGCTTCTGCCATCAGTTCTACGTGATCGAGCGTGAGCGCACCCGATACCTCGACAGTCACTTCTTGGCCGTGTTTCTCAAATTCCCAGCGGTAGAGTTTGCCGCTCGGCATACGCAGGCGGATGCAGCGGTGGCGCTTGAGGTCTTCAGGCGTCTTCGGTCGCTTGTGGTTTTTCAAGTAGGCTGATGAGGCAACCGCGAGGAAACGTGCCTCGCCGCCGAATTCGACCGCTATCATATCAAGCGGCACGGATTCCCGCAGGCGGATGCCAGCATCGAAGCCGTCGCCGACAATATCGACCAGTCGGTTTTCGGTGACGATATCGAGCGATATCCCCGGATAGCGTTCGAGAAACAGAGGAATGGTGGCATTCAACAGCACGCGGGCGGCAATTTCGCTGGCGTTGATGCGTAGCGTACCGCTCGGCTGCCCGCCGAATTCGCCGACCGCATCGAGCGCCAGATCGAGATCGCGCAAGACCGGTTTCAGCCTGTCGAGAAGCATTTCGCCGGCTTCGGTGGCCGCGACGCTGCGTGTCGTGCGATGCAGCAGGCGCACGCCCATGCGCCTGCTGCCATGTTGCGCATCATGTGGCTCAGCGTCGAAGGCGACAGGCCGAGTTCACCGGCCGCCTTGCGAAAGCTGCTGTGGGTGACGATTGCCGAGAAGGCATTGAGGTCATCAAGTGTCGGYCGATAACTCATGGGTATTTTTCAACAGCTCATGCAGATTTGAACGGATTATCACATCAATAAACGTCTCTATCTTTGCTGTCATCAAGCCGCGATCCAGCGGCGTCAGAAAGGCAGAGACGATGACAAAGACATGGTTCATCACAGGCACATCCTCCGGTTTCGGCCGGATCATGACCGAGAAGCTGCTGGCGCGCGGCGACCGCGTCGCCGCAACCTTGCGCAAGCGCGAAGCCCTGGCTGAGCTTGAAGCGCAGTATGGCGAGCGGCTCTGGGTCGCGACCCTCGATGTCACCGATGACCGGGCCGTTCATGCAGTCGTCGACGCCGCCTTCGAACAGATGGGACGCATCGATGTCGTTGTCAGCAATGCCGGCTATGGCCTGTTCGGCGCCTCCGAAGAGGTGAGCGATGCACAGATCCGCCATCAGATTGATACCAACCTGATCGGCTCCATCCAGGTGATCCGGGCGGCCTTGCCGCATCTGCGTCAGCAGGGCGGTGGTCGCATCCTGCAGGTCGCTTCGGAAGGCGGGCAGATCGCCTATCCGAATTTCAGTCTCTACCACGCGAGCAAATGGGGGATCGAAGGCTTCATCGAGGCTGTGGCGCAAGAGGTCGCCCCCTTCGGCATCGACATCATCATTGCTGAACCGGGGCCGGCGGGCACGGATTTTGGCGCCGGCCTCGTCAGGCCGCCGCAGATGGATATCTATGAGGACACGCCGGCCGGCCAGGTACGCAGGGCAATTGCTGACGGCTCGTTCAAGATCCTGGGCGACCCTGTGAAGATGACCGACGCGATGATCGCAGCGGCCGAAAAACAACCGGCGCCCAAAAGGCTCGCGCTCGGCAGCACGACCTATCAGTCGATCCACAAGGCCCTGAACGAGCGGCTTGCCGAGCTGGAAGCGCAGAAGGACATCACGCTGTCGACCGACATCGACGCGTGAACACCCTCAGCGATCGATGGTCGACATGATCGTGTCGTTGTAGCGCTTGCCCGAGACCTTGCCGGGGGCAAGCGCTTCATCGAGCGCCTTCACCTGTTCGGCGTTGAGCGCAATGTCGGCAGCGGCGATATTGTCTTCCAGATAGGTGCGACGCTTGGTACCGGGGATCGGTACGAAGTCGCTGCTCTTGTGCAGGATCCAGGCGATCGCCACTTGGCCGGGCTTGACGCCGAGCGCGGATGCGACCGAACGCACCGCCTCGGCTGCGCGGACGTTCGCATCGTAGTTCTCGCCCTGATAGCGTGGGTCGCCGCGGCGGAAATCGCCTTCCGGATACTCTTCGGCGCGCTTGACCTCGCCGGTCAGGAAGCCGCGGCCGAGCGGGCTGAAGGGCACGAGGCCGATGCCAAGCTCCTTCAGTGCCGGGATCACGTCGGCTTCGAGATTGCGCTCCCACAGCGAATATTCGCTTTGCACGGCCGACACTGGATAGACGGCGTGGGCGCGGCGGATATTGGCGACACCGGCTTCGGAGAGGCCGAAGTAGCGAACCTTGCCCTCCTTGACGAGTTCGCCGACGGTACCGGCGACATCTTCCATCGGGACAGCCGGATCGACGCGGTGCTGGTAGATAAGATCAACATGGTCGGTGGCAAGACGCTTGAGCGAGCCTTCGACGGCGCTGCGAATGGTTTCCGGCCGGCTGTCGCGCTCGGTGCCTACCTGCTTGCCATCCTCCAGGCGGAAGCCGAATTTGGTGGCCAGCGTCACCTCATTGCGGCGGCCCTTGAGAGCTCGACCGAGCAGTTCCTCATTCTTATAGGGGCCATAAACCTCGGCCGTATCGAGGAAAGTGCAGCCGAGCTCGATCGCGCGGTGGAGGGTTGCGATGGATTCCGTCTCATCAGCCGGGCCGTAGGACTGGCTCATGCCCATGCATCCGAGGCCGATGGCCGATACTTCAAGTCCCTGGCTGCCGAGTTTGCGCTTCTGCATCGTGATGCTCCTGCTTCTCAAGTAAGGAGAGGTCTATATAGACCCCGGTGCAGTATTATGAATGCGCGAAAATCCCGATAAGCTGCGTGAGCGTTCAGCAGTCCCGGCGCCGCCGGTTGTCTTTGCCGTCCGATGCGAAGGTGACGAGGCGAAGGGCGTCCATCAGGATGGAGACGATCTGTTTCCACATGTCTTCTCTCCTTTCCCAAATGTTCTCCTCCTCTTGCGCCCGGCCTTCAAACGAGCTTATCGTTGGCTTCGAATGACCTGAGGTTATGGGATGAAGCGTGGTCGGCTGCCTCTGACGGCGTTGCGAAGCTTCGAGGTCGCGGGGCGGCTCGAGAGCTTCACGCTTGCGGCCGAGGAACTGTTCATCTCGCAGGCCGCCGTCAGCCGGCAGATCCGCGAGCTGGAACAGCTTTTGGACGAGCCGCTCTTTGAGCGGCGCCACCGAAGCGTCGTCCTGACCGCCAGCGGCCGGAAGCTGCTTGCCGTGCTCACGCCTTCCTTCGACCGGATCGACGAGTGCCTGGAGGATATCCGCAGAGCTTCAGTGTCTGCGGATCTGAAAGTCAGCGTCGAACCTTCCTTTGCCGCTTGCTGGCTCGTGCCGCGGCTGCCGGAATTTCGCAAACTTCATCCTGACGTCGAGATATCGCTCGATGCCGATCCGCGGACGATCGAATTCCGTACGGGCCAGGCGCAGATCGCGATCAGGCACAGCGCCACCGTCACCGCATGGCCACGGACAGAAAGCCGGCACCTGATCGATGTGCGGATGGTGCCGGTGATCGCCTCCGATCTTCTGGAGCGTGGCCCACCGATCTCCTCTCCGCATGACATTTTTACTTACGGGCTTTTGCATGAGGAAACCCGCGGCGCCTGGAGCCGGTGGTTCGAGGCGGCCGGCATCGCCCTGCCTGAGGCGGCGAGGGGGCCAGTCTATGCTGATGACGGGCTCGTGCTGCAGGCGGCCCTGCGCGGCCAGGGCGTTGCACTCCTGGATGAGGCCTTTGCCGAGGAGGAAATCCGGGCTGGCCGCTTGCGTCAGCTCTTCGACCTCACCGTTCCGAATGGCGCCTACTGGCTGGTCGCCCGCAGCTTCGACCGTCTTGCGCCCCCGGCTGCGGATTTTTCGCGCTGGGTGACCGACAGCTTTCACAAACGCTGACCTCTACCCGCCTGTCGCCATCCGCTTCTTGGCCGCCTCGCGGACAAGCTTCCATCGGGTAAGCTCAAGCGTGGCGTCCGCCAATGCGCGATGCGCCGGGATTGCCGCTTTGCTTTCCTCGACGATGCCGTCGATGAGCTTCGATAGCTCTGTTTCCGTGATGGTCGCTCCCGTTAATTCACGCGCCGCGGCCATAAAGGCGTCACGTGATTTACCAAGCCGGAGGGCATGCCGAGGAAAGCCGGCGGCGCGCAGGAGAACGCTCAGCCATTTCCCATCCCACGAAGGGGCGCTCGCATAGAGATCGTGCCCGGTCAAAACCTCGACCATTTCACTGGCGACCTGCTCTACCGGCACGCCC